>NZ_JACHYW010000029.1:0-59532 GCF_014193145.1 Rhizobium sp. BK060 | reverse complement strand
ACGCCGACGACAGCCGGCACGTCCGGCATCAAGGTAACGGCAACCGACCTTGCCGGCCTTGCCGCCAGCGAGACCTTCAACATCACGGCGACGACAGCTCCCACGACCTACAGCCTGTTCGGCGCCTCCAATACGCCGGCCCAGACAAACCTCAACGATGGTCAGCAACTCGAACTCGGCGTCAAGTTCCAGTCAAACGTTGCCGGTGATGTCACCGGCATCAAGTTCTACCGCAGCGCCAACGACACCGGCCAGAACGTCGTCGACCTGTGGACCACCGCAGGCACCAAGCTCGCCACTGCCACCTTCACCAACACCTCGGCGAGCGGGTGGCAGACGGTGAACTTCGCGACCCCTGTCACGATCACCGCCAACACCACCTATGTCGCCTCCTACCACACGACCGGCGCCTATGTGGCGACCGATGGCTTTTTCACCAGCGGCGTCACCAGCGGTCCGCTGACGGCCCTGTCAAGTGCCGCCGCCGGTGGCAACGGCGTTTATGCCTACGGCGGGTCCGCCACCGCGGGTCTCTTCCCGACGAGCACCTTCGATTCAGCAAACTACTGGGCCGATGTGGTCTTCCGGCCGCAGCTCGCCGCATGAGGCATCGGACGAGATTACGGGTAGGCTCCGGACGCGAGTGATACAAAGCAGATTCTTGCGGTGGCAACGTCGTTCCGAAGGGCGACATTGAAGGGATGACGATGAACAGGACAGAAAGGCTACCGGTGACCGTGCTTGCCGGTTTTCTCGGGGCTGGCAAGACAGCGCTTCTCAGCCACGTGCTGGCCAATCGCGAGGGTCTGCGGGTTGCCGTCATTGTCAACGACATGAGTGAGGTGAATATAGACGCCAGTCTCATTCGAGATGGCGGCTGCAACCTGTCGCATACGACGGAGACATTGGTTGAGCTGAGCAATGGCTGCATATGCTGCACCCTGCGGAACGACCTCTTGACGGAAGTGCGGCGACTGGCCGAGGACGCGCGATACGACTATCTGTTGATCGAAGGGACTGGCATTGCGGAGCCACGCCCTATCGCGGCAACCTTTTCGTTCCGCGACGAGAACGGGGTTTCCCTCTCCGATTTTGCGAAACTTGACACGATGATCACCGTAGTCGACGCTGCGAGCCTTTTAGCCGACTACAGTAGCGCCGATCTCCTGCGTGACCGTGGCCTGGAGCGGGACAGTCAGGACCGGCGGACATTTGTTGATCTCTTGGTCGACCAGATCGAATTTGCCGATGTTGTGGTGATCAACAAGATTTCGGACACGACCGAGGAAATTCGCGCCGAGGTCCGCAAGGTGGTCGCTGCACTCAATCCGGATGCGCGCCAGGTGGAAACCGATTTCGGCAGGATTCCTCTTGCGAGCGTCCTCAACACCGGCCTCTTCGATGAGGCGAAAGCGGCTGCGCACCCGCTGTGGCACAAGGAGCTGTACAGCTCAGGCGCCCATGTTCCGGAGACAGAGGAATACGGGGTGTCGAGCTTTGTGTACCGCACAAGACGTCCCTTCGATCCGATGCGGTTTCGAGCATTCCTGGATGAGCCCTGGCCGGGCGTAATTCGCGCCAAGGGCCATTTCTGGCTTGCCACGCGCCCGCGTCATGTGGGGCTCATGTCGGCTGCCGGCGTGCAGCGGCGCTGCGAACCCATGGGGCTCTGGTGGGCGGCCGTTCCTTGGCAAGATTGGCCGAGCCATACGCAGTTTCATGAGCATCTGAAGAGCCAGTGGGACAGCGTCTGGGGCGATCGTCGCCAGGAGCTCGTGTTCATCGGTGTGGACATGGACGAGACAGGCGTCCGTGTCGCGTTGGACGGTTGTCTGGCCAGCGCCGATCCGCAGGACTGGTCCGCACTCGAAGATCCGTTTCCGGCCTGGTAGCGCGGGCAGCGCTGCTCGACATTGGCCTCGGCCTCGTCGATCTCGCAGTCTCTCCTGACCGGCACCGCGCAGCGTCGAACTGCTTGAGGACCTTGTAGCGAAGCACAGGCCGCCGGACCTGCCGTCTTCGACATGGGCCCCGAAGGCCGCGATGCGTCTTGGCCGCAAGGTTCTCGAGGAACAACACATTCATCGTCCCCTTCAGGCCGACATGTTGCTCGCCGATCTCTCCCCCGGCCACTGTGACGATCGGCACGCCTGCGACACCGGCCTCGTCGCGTGTCAAACCAGACAGCGCCGGCAGGCTGCGTTGATGTCAATCGCCCTTAGCAGACATTCCCAGGATGAGCTGGGTGGCCTCCTCGATACTTGCGACGATAGCCGTCGGTCGTGGTTCGACCTGCCTCTCGTCTCCGGCGCGGTATTTCCCCGTTCGAACCAGGATACCCGCGCCGATCCCCGCCCTAAGTGCTCCGGCAACATCGCTCTCGACGTCGTCCCCTACCATGGCGACATCGTGCGGGCGGCAGCCCATGCTTTCCACCGCTGCGGTGAAGAAATCTCGAGACGGCTTGCCAAACAGAATGGCTTTGGTGCCGGCGGCATATTCGAGCGCCTCGACGAAGGCGCCCGCGTCCAGGCTCAAAAGGCCGTCGTGATCCTTGAAAGCGCGATTGCGGGCCAGTGCCAGGAATGGCGCACCCTTCTGCAGCTTGCGGAAGGCTTCGTTCAGACTGTCATAGCCGAAGGCTTGTGCCGCATCACCGATGACGACAGCGCAGGGACCCGAGGTGCTGCACTCGGCGAAATCCTCTTCAAGGTCCGGATGAACCAGCAGATGCGGCGCGTATCCGTTCTTTTTCAGCCAACCACAGGCAGCCGCAGCGGGGGCGAACAGTCTGTGCAGCTCAACCTCGATGCCATGAGATCGGAGATGTTGCGCAAGTTGGCGTTTGGATTGCCGCGTCGTATTGGTCACGAGCCGGACAGGCAGGCCGGCCGATTCAAGGCTCACGATACACTGTGCTGCTCCCGGCAAAACCCTGTCACCGTCGAGCAGCACGCCGGAAACGTCAAGAAGGACACCCTTGACCATAAGATAAGACTGCATGAGGGCGGCGCGTCGGTCAACGCACAACAAAGCAGGCGACGGGTCCGAATGGCTCCGGACGTCTTCACCATCGGTCCGGAAACGATAGAGTGAATGCGGTGCCGTGCCATCGTGGGGGAAATGCGGATGTGGAGTGAGCAGGGTTTTTTACGCATTTCGATCGCTGCCACGGTTGTGGTTGCTGCGCTCGGTGTCGTCTTCGGCATATTGTCGGGCTCGTTTTCCATCGCCTTCGATGGCGTCTATTCGCTGGCGGACGCGGCAATGACGGGGCTCGCGCTGTGGGTTTCGAGCCTGATCGTCAAGTCGGCGCAGACCGATGCGCTCTCCGGCAGAATTCGCAACCGCTTCACCATGGGCTTCTGGCACCTGGAACCGATCGTCCTCATGCTCAACGGCTGCCTGCTCATGACGGTGGCAGTCTATGCGCTGATCAACGCGATCATCAGTATCCTCAACGGCGGTCACGAACTGCATTTCGGTGTCGCGATCGCCTATTGCGCGGCGACATTGCTCGTCTGTGTGGCCATGGCCGGAATGGGCATCAGGCTGAACCGCAGCCTGCAATCGAATATCATATCGCTCGATATCACGGCCTGGATCATGTCCGGCGGGATCGCGCTCGCATTGCTGATTGCTTTTCTGGTCGGCCTCGCCGTCCAACCGACGCCCGCTGCCTGGGTCGCCAATTATGTCGATCCGGTCGTCCTGACGCTCGTCTGCCTGGTGATGATCCCGCTTCCGATCGGCACCGTCTGGAAGGCGCTGACGGAAATCCTGCTGATCGCGCCGGCCGATCTGAAGGACCATGTCGATGAGGTTGCATTGGAGACGGTTCGCCGCCTTGGTTTCCTCTCCTACCGCGCCTATGTCGCTCGCGTCGGCCGCGCGACGCAGATTGAGCTCTACTTCATCGTTCCAGAGGGCCTGCCGCCCAAGACGGTGGAGGAATGGGATGCGCTGCGCGACGAAATCGGTGCGGCAATCGGCGACGAGAGTGCCAATCGCTGGCTCACCATTGCCTTTACCGCCGATGTCGAATGGGCGGAATAGACGCCTTATTGCGCTCAGCAGAGTTCTTGGGCGAGTCCGATGAGAATCCCTTCAGGCCCACGGATGTAGCAGAGCCGATACGCGTCTTTATACTGGACCACTTCGCCTACGAGCTGCGCGCCGCGCGTGCGGAGCCGTTCAAGCGTCTCGTCGATTTCGTCCACTGCGAACATGACGCGGAGGTAGCCTAGGGCGTTAACCGGGGCTTTCCGGTGATCTGCGACGACAGGCGGCCTGATGAAGCGGGAAAGCTCGAGCCGGCTGTGGCCGTCCGGTGTGCGCATCATGGCAATCTCGACCTGCTGATCGCCCAGTCCCGTGACACGTCCGGCCCATTCTCCTTCGATCACGGCCCGTCCTTCGAGCTCGAGGCCAAGTTCGCGAAAGAAATCAATCGTCCCGCCGAGGTCTTCGACGACGATTCCGACATTGTCCATCCGCTTGAGGGCCATGTTTCCAATCTCCAAGGTGTCGTTTCAATCTGCAAGGTGTCGCCTCGTCTAACAAAGGACGTTTGAGGCAACCCAACACCGACAGCCATCTACGCCCAATTCGTTGTTTTCCACATCAGAAGCTTGAACCACGGGCCGCCTCAAATTTCCGCCCCGTTGTCAAACGGTCTCTAAGATCTGTCGGCTATCTGGTAAGCCGCGCTTGATGGTGATCAAGGGTAAATGTCTAGACGCAGCAACATCCAAACATGTCGCGTACGAAAACCGGTACCGTTTGGTACTTTTTTACTTGCTAGTAAGGCAGCGCGAAGTAGAGAGGTGCAAGTCGCCTATAACGAGGGTCGTATGGTCACCGCTATTTCGAATTCGTCGACATCGACAACGTTGCTTTCGACATCAGCTTCTTCATCTTCGTCGGACGATGCAGCGAGCATCAAGCAAGAGATCGCCAGCAAGAAGGCCGAACTTGCCAGCACGAAGGACCAGAACGAAGCGCAAGCACTGCAAGGCGACATTTCAACGCTTGAGGCAAAATTGGCCAAACTGGTGAAGTCTTCGAATACAGCCTCTGGCCAGCAGGTCGGCGGCCAGCCGCCGAGGCTCTCTGGTGAAGGTGACCGCATCGGAACCAAGAACTTTGATGACGACAGCGAATTCGGCGAGCGGGTTGCTTACGTCTGATTTCAACGCTCCCGCTCTAAAAGCAGAGCGCTTTGGTGACGAATTCGCCCCCGCCACCCTGCGCCTGACCGGCGGACAGATCGCCGGCTGCAGTGCGGTGCGAACGTGAAAACGTCCGCCAAAGCCGCTGGAAACCGGCAAAGGAATAGTTCCTTTCCCCAGACGATGACCGGGCCTCGGTTGCCTCTATCGGCATGGTGTGGAACACAGTCAGCCCCGCAACTGCGCCAACTCACCCGACTTCGATGGTATTTGGCGACCCCGAAGGAAAGGTGCACGGATTGCTCGCGCGCAATCTCAGTGAAAAATTGGCACGAGAAAGATTGAAACTGAGGCTCTTTCTTCACGACTTCTAAATTAAGCGCGTGCATAGGTCATCTGCAAATGGCGGGTGGTCACACAAGCCAAGAGCGCCGGGTTTTTGGATTGCTCGGCGACCTTCCGCGCAAGAAACGCTGTTCGTTGAGAAAAATGCCCAGACAAATCGATGCCACCCGGCAATTCTTCTTCAGGGTCATTCTGCCACTTGTGCTGCTGACCGCACTGCTGCTCGTTGGTTCGGCTGGCGGTTTGATCTGGCTCGCAAACTATCAGACGGAGACCGCGATCAGTGAACAGGCACGATTGGCGCGTGCCGCAATTGACGTTCACGGCAAAGCCCTTGCCAAGGGAGCGTCAGATTATGGCCATTGGGATGAAGCCGTCGTTGCAATCGTCGATAACTTCGATTTTCCCTGGATCGACGGCAATATCGGCCACGCCGGCGAGGATAGCTACGGCTTAGCAATGTCGTTCGTGCTGGATCCAGAAAATCGCACCGTTTACTCTTATGTCGATAAAAAAGGCGGGGCGGTGGATGCCCGGTCTCTGTTATCGAACGGCTTCAACGAGATTGTTGCGCGCACTCGTGGCGGCGATCGCGTCAGCGCGACGTTTGGCCTGGTCAGCGCCGGAAATGAACTCGCTATGGTGGCGGTAGCGCCCCTGCGTCCTTTCGTTGACAAGACACGGCCTCAGGATACGGGCTATCTGGTTGTGTTTGTGGACGTCTTGACCGCAGCCCGCCTGGCCGACCTTGGAAATACCTATCTGCTGCCCAATCTGAGACTCGCCGATATTGATGACGAGAGTGTAGACCCTCGTGCGCGAATCCGCTTTTCCGACGAGATAAAGGCGACGGCCCGCTATCTGGCCTGGGATCCTGCGCGTCCCGGTGATGCGCTCTTGCGAACGGCCGGACCGATTCTTGTCATCACCTTATGCGCCTTCGTGGCTCTGTCGGTATTCGTACTTCGCTATTCGGGAGAGGCGGCACGGCTGATCCGCAGCAGCGAGGCGCGCGCCATGCGCGACGCACTTACGGGCTTGCCCAATCGCGTGCTGCTGCTTGATCGCCTGGATCGCCTCATTGGCCATCTGAAAAGCCGCCAGCCGGGCGTAGCCCTCATGTATCTTGATCTGGATGGCTTCAAAGCGGTCAATGACGGGCACGGCCATGCGGCCGGCGATGAGCTTCTCTGTCAGGTCGCGGAGCGGTTGCGATCGCTCCTTCGCGAGCAGGATACGGCGGCCCGCCTCGGGGGCGATGAATTTGTGGTGGTGATGCCGGGGCTGACAAACCGTGACGAGTTGCGGACACGTGCAAGCAGGATCATCGAGACTTTGCGATCCCCCTACAGGGTGACGGACACTGTCGTCGAAATCGGTGTCAGCATCGGTATCGCAGTCTCGCCCACCGACGGACGAGAAGGCGCCGATTTGTTACAGAAGGCCGATCAGGCGCTCTACCTGGCCAAATCCAGTGGCAAGGGAACAGCAAGATTCCACTCGGATAAGGCCCTTCAGGTGGTCGGCGGCTAGCGCATTTTGTGTAGGAAGTCGTCATGGAGCAGGTGCTGGTTCGCATGAGCCCTGAAGGATTCGCCGAATTTATGGAAGTCCTATCTCGTAAGGCAGCCCCAGGTCCCGAGATGGTGGAGCTTGCCAGGCGGCCCGCGCCTTTGGAACCTGGCTACGTGGCGAAGCGGTAAGACGTCTCGCCATCGGCTCGCGCGCTTACCACCACGCATGACGTTTCTAACTTCTCCTGCGGAAAACCCACGCTCGATCGCTGGTTGAAGACGCGCGCGCTCACCAATCAGCAAAAGGGCTTCACGGCCGTTCTCGTAGTCCACGAAGCCGGCCTGGTGGTCGGATGTTGTGGCCTTGCCCCTACAGCTGTGGTTGCCTCTATCTTGCCGCGCTCAATTCGCACGGGCCAACCACCCGATCCGGTTCCCTGCCTGCTTCTCGGTCAACTCGCTGCCGTCACGGCATGGGCGGGGTGCGGCATTGGCGCGGGTCTGGTCAAGCACGCCCTCCAGCGTTCGGGCCTTGATGGTCAACGCCATCGACGACGAAGCCGCTGAAATTTTGGCGGCGGCGAGGTTTCACACCTTCGAAGGATGATTGGTTCGTGCTCTTCCGCTCCATCGCAGACATCGCCGCATCGCTCGGAGACTTCGGCTAACCGTTCAATGGCGGCCCCGTCCTGATCCGTGTGACTTGCCTCCGCAGCGCACGCGCCCGTAACCTCGCCTCATACGGCAGCGCGCAGCAAGACGCTTTGCGTATTCAAGCCGCTTCATGTCCCAGGCCGACGCAAGACAGCCCAGGCAGATAGAGTTGCCTGGAGGCCCGCCCTGATGCGTTTTCCTGCAGAACACGCCTGTGGTCGCTTCTGATCAATCAATCGCGATCGTCCAATTGATAACATCACATTTTCTGATATAAAACAACGATTGTGTTGTCGTAGATCGGAGTCCCATGAGCCGCAACTTTCTTGTCGTCGAGCCAGAAGAGGGGATGCCTATCCTCAAAGGGCTCGCATCTCCGGCTCGCATCGCC
The DNA here is from genome assembly GCF_014193145.1 of Rhizobium sp. BK060. Classification (NCBI taxonomy): domain Bacteria; kingdom Pseudomonadati; phylum Pseudomonadota; class Alphaproteobacteria; order Hyphomicrobiales; family Rhizobiaceae; genus Rhizobium; species Rhizobium sp. BK060. The sequence continues at coordinate 51,457 of NZ_JACHYW010000029.1, read as the reverse complement.
GTATTGAAGCTCCTGCACGAGAGGGGGGCGATGAACGTCAACGAAATTGCTGATATACTTGACCTGCCGCAGTCCAGCGTATCGACCAACGTGCAGATGCTCGAAGAGGCCGGGCTGATCCAGACGGAAACCCAGAAGGCACGCAAGGGCAACCAGAAGGTCTGCCGTAGCGTTTACGATGAGATTCTCGTCGTCTTCAAGAACGAAATCAAGGAAACCAAACCGGACGCGATCGAGGTGTCGATGCCGCTTGGGCTCTATACGAGCTTCGAAGTGACGGCGCCTTGCGGGCTCTGTTCAGCCGATGGCATCATCGGGCTACTCGACGTTCCCAATACATTCCTCGATCCGGACCGGATGAAAGCCGGGCTCATTTGGTTCACGCGAGGCTACGTCGAGTATCAGTTTCCCAACAACGCGCGACTGACGAATACCAGCATCCGCGAGATTGAGTTCGTGATGGAACTGAGTTCCGAGGTTCCTGGCACCAGCGCCGACTGGCCCTCCGACATCACCCTCGCGGTCAACGGTACCGATATCGGAACCTGGACGTCTCCGGGTGATTTTGGCGACAAACGTGGGGTTTTCACGCCCGACTGGTGGAAGCTGAAGGGTTCGCAGTACGGCAAACTGAAGAACTTCCGCATCAATGACGATGGCGCTTTCGTCGATGGATTGCGCATTTCCGATGTAACCCTTGCCGATCTGAAGCTGGACGAACACCATTCAGTCCGTCTGCGCATCGGTGTGCGCGACGACGCCAAGCATCCCGGTGGCATCAACATCTTTGGCCGCGGCTTCGGCAACTACGATCAGGACATTCTGCTGCGCCTGAAGACTCGATGAGTCTATCCGATTTTCTGAATTTTACGCTTGACCGCGCCTCGGGGTTCCGCTTTATTGATCTCAAATTGTGATATAAATCACAAAAGACGATACAGTGGAGGACACCATGAGGGCTGCGGTTACAGCGCACAGTAAATACACGATCTCTGACATCGATCCGCGCCTTTATGGCTCATTCATCGAGCACCTCGGTCGTGCCGTTTATACCGGCATCTACGAGCCTGATCATGCGACTGCTGACGAAAGCGGCATGCGCAAGGATGTCATCGAGCTCGTCAAGGAACTGAATGTTCCGATCGTGCGCTACCCCGGTGGCAATTTCGTGTCTGCCTACAATTGGGAAGACGGCATTGGCCCCAAGGAAAGCCGTCCGACGCGCCTCGATCTTGCTTGGCACACCTGCGAGAGCAATCAGGTCGGCATCCACGAGTTTGCCGATTGGTGCACGTCGGCCAACACCGAGATGATGCTTGCCGTCAACCTCGGCTCGCGCGGCCTCGATGAGGCGCGCAACTTCCTCGAATATGTCAATCATTCCGGCGGCAGCGAGTGGAGCGACAAGCGCATTGCCAATGGCCGCAGCCAGCCCTGGGACGTCAAACTCTGGTGCCTCGGCAACGAGATGGACGGCCCCTGGCAGATCGGCCACAAGACGGCGGACGAGTATGGCCGGCTAGCGCATGAGACTGCCAAGGCCATGCGCGCCTTCGACAGCTCGCTCGAACTCGTCGTCTGCGGGTCGTCGAACGCACATATGCCGACCTATCCGGAATGGGAAGCAACCGTGCTCGACCACACCTACAATGAGGTCGACTACATCTCGCTGCATATGTATTTCGAAAACCGTGCCAAAAACACGGCCAACTATCTCGCTCGTAGTATCGAGCTCGACAATTACATCGGAACGGTCGCAGGCGTAATCGACTACGTCAAGGCGAAGAAGCGCTCCTCCAAGAACGTATACATCTCGTTCGACGAATGGAATGTCTGGTACCACTCTAAGGAGCGCGACAAGGCAACGCTTGCCGGCGCAAATGGTTGGCCGCATGCGCCGGCCCTCCTGGAGGATGACTATAACTTCGAGGACGTGCTGCAGGTCGGCTGCATTCTCAACACCTTCATCAACCGTGCGGATGTCGTCAAGATTGCCTGCCTGGCGCAGCTCATCAACGTAATCGCTCCGATCATGACGATCCCGGGTGGTCCGGCATGGCGCCAGACGATCTTCTATCCGTACTATTTCGCCTCCGTCTACGGACGCGGAACGGCACTGAAGCTGATGGTCGACAGCCCGACCTACAAGGTCGACGATCTAGGCGATGTTCCCTATCTGGACGTCTCAGCCGTGCATGATGCGGACAAGAAGACGGTGACCTTCTTCATCGTCAACCGCCATGGCACGGAGACGCTCGATCTCGACGCCAGCCTGCTCGAATTCGGTATGCTGCGGGTGATCGACGACCAGGTCGTCGCGCATAGCGATCTCAACATCACCAACACCGCCGACAAGCCCGACAATGTCGTGCCAAGGGCCGTGACCGGTTCAAGCATCGTCGACGGCAAGCTCAGCGCAAAGATCGCGCCGCTCTCCTACCGGATGATCCGCCTGCAAGTGTAATCTAAATCCTGTTTTCGGATACGTATCAAACGATATGTTGACAAAGCAATTGTATGATTTAACGTCAGCACATCGGTCTTGACGTGCCACTGGGAGGAAAAGATGGGAGCGAGCGCTTCTGTTTTGGCACTATCACTGACTGAGGGAGGTCCGTTTGTCATAGCGGACGCTCTTTCGGTGGAAGCATGCCATCTTCGTGTTCATATCGGTATTTCGGGTTCCGCCTGCAATTCAGGAGCAGTCGGATGACCGCCAATATTGAAATCCAGAATGTCACCAAGCGCTATGGCTCGATGACCGTCTTGGACGGCTTGTCGTTGTCAATCAAGGCGAACGAATTCCTGGTTTTCCTTGGCCCTTCCGGGTGCGGCAAGTCTACGCTTCTTCGCATGATCGCGGGCCTTGAAAGCGTGGATGGCGGGACGATCTCAATCAATGGCGAGCGCATCGATACACTGCCGCCCGGCCAGCGCGACATCGCCATGGTGTTCCAGTCCTATGCACTCTATCCGCATATGACGGTGGCCGACAACATGGCCTTCGGATTGCGCAACATCAACGTTTCGGCCGATGTGATCTCCGCGCGCATTGCAGAGGCGGCTCGCATGCTCGAGATCGGCCACCTCTTGGAGCGCAAGCCGGGCCAACTTTCCGGCGGTCAGCGTCAGCGTGTCGCCATTGGCCGCGCGATCGTCAAGGAACCAAAGGCCTTCCTCTTCGACGAGCCGCTATCGAACCTCGATGCGGCGCTGCGCGTTCGCACCCGCGTCGAGCTTGCACAGCTGCGCCATCGGGTCAGATCGACAATGATCTTTGTCACGCACGACCAGATCGAGGCCATGACGCTGGCCGATCGCATCGTCGTGATGAACAATCGGAAGATCGAGCAGATCGGCACGCCGATGGAGATCTATTCACGCCCGGCAAGTCGTTTCGTCGCCACCTTTGTCGGGTCGCCGACCATGAACTTCCTGTCCGTCGGCCTCTCGGAAGAAAATGGTTTCCTGCGTGCCAAACTTCCGGATGGCACGCAATTGCAGACGGCGATCCGTGCAGGTGGGGTCAAGGCCGGCGAACATTCGCTCGGCATCCGTGCCGAGGCCGTCAAGCTCGCCAATGGCGTTGCAGCAACGACGACGGGGAAGGTGGATGTATTGGAACGCCTCGGCGACCGGACGCTTCTCTATACCCGTCTCAAGGATGGCAGCGCAGTCGTTGCCGAGGACATCGGCAACAGTCGCGTCATGATCGGCGACGAGGTGGCACTGGTGCTCGATGGAAGTCGCGCGCATCTCTTTGATGATGCCGGTCACGCCTGGCACAATGAGGAGGCCGGTCATGGCTGAGGCGGCACTTTCCTCCGCCCGGTCTGCCGCTGGCATCACTGCCCGGCAGAAAGTGCAGAACATCAATGCGCCACTCTGGCGAAACGCACTCTTCGTGGCGCCCTACCTCTTCTTTTTCGTGACCTTGCTTGTCGTGCCGCTGTTCTGGGGCATCTGGCTCAGCCTTCACAAGGCTGACGCCTTCGGCGTCGGCCGCTTCGTCGGGGTCGATAATTACATCCGGCTCTTCAGAGACAGGGTCTTCATCCAGGCCGTCGGCAATACCTTCTACTTCGTGCTTCTGACAGTGCCGACGCTTGCTATCTTGGGTCTGCTTTTGGCGCTCGCCCTGAACCGAAAGACGAAAATGGCAGCCGCGCTGCGCGTCGTCTATTTCTCGTCCTCCGTCCTGTCCGTGACAATCGTCACGCTGATATGGCGTATCGTCTTTATCGGCAACTTCGGCCTGCTTGCCACCATCTACGGTTGGTTCGGCGTGCCAGCGCCGGCCTTTTTGTCCGACCCGAACCTCGCCATGATCAGCATAGCGATTGCCACTGTCTGGTGGTGCATCGGCCTGCCAATGATGCTCTTTCTCTCGGCGCTGCAGCAGGTGCCGGCAGAAATCTATGAAGCAGCGGCCCTCGACAATGCCAGCCGCTGGCGAACGCTCTGGTACATCACGCTCCCTTCGATCCGGCGGACTTTCGTGCTCGTGCTGATCATCCAGGTCGTGCTGCAGTTCCAGCTCTTTGGCCAGGCAAAGCTGATGACGCTCGGTGGCCCGAACAACGTGTCGAAGCCTATCGTGCTTTACATCTACGAAGCTGCGTTCAGGCAGTGGGACCTCGGTCTCGGTGCCGCCGCCTCTGAAATCCTCTTCATACTGATCCTGATTGCTGCGATGGCGCAGTACTTCATCTCGCGACGCAAAGGAGAAGAAGGATGAGCGCTTTATCCGGTGAAAACATGGTCGGCCGCTCGAGCGGTGATCGCGTGATTCTTCTCCTGGCACTTGTCTGCGCACTGATCATGATGGCGCCGGTGCTGTGGGTGATCGGACTATCCCTCAAGGACAACAAGGAGCTGATGGCGGACATGAACTCCGTCTTTCATGCGCCTTACACGATCAACAACTATATCAACATCCTGGCAACATCGTCGGTATTCCGCTGGATATTGAACAGCATCATCGTTGCCGGCGGCTTGACGATCTTCACGCTTTGCCTCTCGTCGCTTGCAGGCTACGGCTTCGCACGTCTGAACTTTCCGTTCCGTAACACGCTCTTCATCATCGTGTTGCTCGGACTTGCCATCCCTGAGCAGGCGGTGCTCATCGCTCGTCATCAGATTTTCTCCTGGCTGAAGTTTCACAACACCTATCACGGTCTGATCCTGCCAGGATTGTCGGCACCCTTCGGCGTGTTCCTGATGACGCAGTATTTCAGGGCCATCCCGAAGGAACTCGACGAGGCAGCACTGCTGGACAATGCCAGCCGTTTCAAGATCTTCTGGAAGGTGCTGCTGCCGTTGACGGTTCCCGCGCAGGCGACGCTCGGCATCTTCACCTTCCTTGGTGCCTGGAACGATTATCTCTGGCCGCTGATCTCCGGCACCAGGAAGGAAATGTATACTCTGACGATCGGGATCGCCTCGACGCAGACCAATTTTGCGCAGTCGGAAGGTCTCGGCTTTCTGATGTCGCAAGCGGTCTTCGCCGGCGCCCCGATCCTCGTTCTCTACCTGTTCTTCCAGAAATACATCGTCACGGCAGTGTCTGGCGCCGCCGTGCGCTGACGTCGAAACCGGCTCCCGGGGAGGGGGCCTAGCCAAGGGTCGCAGATCCAATGAGGAGGAGATGGAAATGACGCATACTTTGAGAAAATACATGCTGGCGGCGGCCTCGGTGATCGCGCTTGCCGGCGCAAGTCCGGCCTTTGCCACCACCGAACTGACGGTGCAGCGCTTCTTCGGGGCTTGCGACGCCGATTTCGGTACCAACACCGACGTCAGCAAGGCCGTTGGCGAATGCGGCATCATCACCTCGCTCATCAACAAGTTCAACGCGGACAATCCGGATGTGCATGTGACGGTGACGACCGTCGAATGGCCAGGCTACGATCAGCTAACCGCACAGTTCGCCGCCGGCGATCCGCCTGACATTGTCACCATCCACCAATCGGTGCTCGCCGATTATCAGGCCAAGGGCCTGCTGATGCCGCTCGACGAGGTGCTGAAGTCCGTCGGTGTTGCGGCCACTGACTTTACCGACGCCAGCTTGAATGGCGTGACCAAGGACGGAAAGATCTACGGTCTGCCGATCGACAACTGGACCATGCTGTATCACATCAACATGGACCTCTTCAAAAAGGCCGATCTCGTCAATGCCGACGGCACGCCGAAGCTGCCGACGAGCGTCGACGAGCTCTTGGCTCAGGCTAAGCAATTCAAGGAAAAGACCGGCAAGCCTTACTTCGTCCAGAATCTCGCCAATGAAGTCGCGCTTTATACGCGCAACCTCTACACCTACCTGTTCCAGCAGAATTCAGACTTCTTTGCCGATCCGAAGCAGGTCAAGATCAATACGCCCGAGGCCAAGAAGGTCCTTGAGATGTACAAGGCGGTCTACGACAACGGCTACACGACCAAGGATCTGGACTACGCCGCCGGCATCAACGCCTTCCTCGCAGGCGAAGGCGGTGTTCACCTGAACGGGACCTGGGTCATCGGTGACTACACGGCATCATCGGAAAAGTCCGGCACAGCGCTCAACGCCGGCGGCTATGCCGTCTATCCCTATCCGCAGCTCTTCCCGGGCAAGAAGGCGCAATACGCCGACGGCCACAGCTGGGCCGTCTCGCAAAAGGACCGATCCGAGGAACAGACCGCTGCCATCGGGAAGTTCTTGAAGTTCTTCCATGACAACGATTTCGACTGGTCACGCACCGGCCATTTGCCGGCCGTCAAAGCGGTGTTGAATTCTGATCAGTTCAAGGCCCTACCGCATCGCGACACGATTTCGGCGATCGCCACGCTCGGCACGCCGCTTCCGTCCACCGTCCAGCGCCAGTTCGCGATCCAGGACATCATCGGCCAGGAAATGAGCGCAGCGATCACCGGTCAGAAGGAGATCGACGCAGCCCTTTCCGACATGGAACAACGCATCAACGAGCTGCTCGCCAACATCTGAGGCTCATACTCTCTCCCGAGCCTGAGAGCAGATGCCCGCCGCCGGTCTCGCGGCGGGCATTTTCGGTGACGTGGCTGACGGTTAAAACATTGATCGTCTCAGCGCCGTCGTTTGGTTCCATCGAAGAAGAGCAGCAGAAAAAGGCCCGAGAGGCCGGCCACAGCACCGATGATTGCCGTTCCGGAATAGCCGCCGCCGAGGCCGGTGCCGATCGCAAAGAGGAGCGCGCTCAGCCCCGCGCTCAGGAAAATGTTGACGGATATCAGCGCACTGCCGAGACCCGGCCGCTCAGCAATCAGATCCTGCAGATAGGTGATCGGGATGCTGATGAGCGCCGCGGCGCCGATTCCACTGACGAGCGTCAACGCATAAGCATGCCATGGCGCGGACGCAAGGCCGAGCAGTACGAGGTAGACGACGTAGATGATCGTACCGATCGCCAGGGCCGTGACGGGGTTCATGATCCGTTGGGCACGGCCCCAGACGACGATAAAGACGACTTCGAGGAAGGCGACGATGCCGACCATGATCCCGACATCGCCAACGGTCCCATGCGCGGCTCCGGTAACGATCAGCGGCAGGATGGCGCCGTTAACATGAAGAGTGCTGCTGATCAGCGACACCGCGATCACACGAATGAAGACACGTGGCGAGATGACTTCTGCAAGCGCAGCAAGATAGGAAAGATGGTGTGTGGCCGCCTTGTCCGTGCCGTTCTGGCGCGGCAGGAAGGCTGCGATCAGGCCAAGACACACCATGCAGGCGAGGCTCGCAAAGAGATAGGCCGGCAGCATGCTTGTCGATCGCGACAGAAATATTCCGACAAGGCCCGGCACAAGTACCCAGGAGAGCGAGATCATCGCCCGCACACCTGAGTTCACCGTTGCCACGTCGCCGCGTGGCATCCCGTTGGTAGTGGCGCGTACATTGGCGAAGAGCAGGGAATTGAGTGCGTTGTAGATCGGCAGCAGCAACAAGGCACTGACGATGAACGTTGCCTGCGCGGGAAAGAGGTAGACCGCGCCGTAACCGAAGATACCGAAGACGGCGACCGTCACCATCAGCGACCGATACTCGACAAGTCGGTCCGCGAGATTGCCAAGGAGAATGCTCACGGTGACGTTGACGGCTGCGGCGGCAAATATCAGCGCCGAGTAGAGGGTGTTGCTCAGACCCAATTCGCGAATGCCAATAACCGATTGGTATGGCGAGGTTGCCGCTCCGGCAAAGCCAAAGGCAAAGATAGCAAGCATGCTGACCCGGATCGTCGGGTCGCGGAAAACATCGGGGAGGAGACGGCTCATGACATGTATCGTGCGGCGACAGGTCACCGGGTATTGCGGATGAAGGCGCCTTGGCAGCTTTGGCGTGAGGCCGAAGCCTGCTAAGCGATGGATCAGTCTTGCCAGCGCGCCGAAAGGCGCACATGTGGTTCGTATTCGAAGTTACGATCGAACGGGAAGATCGGTCGAGCGCGTCGGTTACTGACCAAGCCTTCGATGTCCTGGTTCACGACGCCCCCGGTCAATGCCATCAGGTTCGGATTGGCGATCGGCGCCAGTTCCGGGGAAAGATAACCGGACTTGACCACAAGCACCCGCACTGACTTCGGATCGAGCCCGAGCCGCTCGAAATCCGCTATATTGTGATAAGGACGCCGCCGTGCCGCGAGCACCACGGTCATGCCCGCAGTGCTTATGACCGCCTGACGCTCGGCGGCCGGGCCCGGGTCATCGAGGAAAAGGACTTCCGCTTCGATCTTGACAGGCGAGCTCGACACGTCGAGGGCTGCGCCGATGCGGAGTCCGATCCTTGCACCCTTGCCGGCTGCAAAGCATGCCGCGACGGCCGGTGGATCGGTGATACCGGCAACCAGCGCTCCTTCAAATCCACGTGCCAGCAGTGCTCTCAGCACGTCGGCCCGGTCGCCAACGCCGCCACCTGTCGGGTTGTCACCGGAATCTGCCAGGATGACAGGTGCTGTCGAGGCGTTCACCACAATGTCGAGCATGGCGTCGAGCGGACCGGTAACAGGACCAAAGACAAAGTGGTCGCGCGCATTCCAATAGGATAGTGCGATCTCTTCTGCGGCTGTGACGGCCGCTTGCTTGTCCGTCGCTGTGACGACTGCGCAGGCGGTCGCCCGAGGTTCATCCGCCCACACATAGCCGATCATCAAATTGGCATCGAGGATGCCCTCGCGCTGATCGATTGCAGACAGTGCTTTGTACAGGCGCCTTGCGGGCTCGTCTTCGCTCGACGTTCGCTCGCCCGGCCAGAGAACCGGCACCGGAGCCCAGGCCACCCCTGGCCGCGTGCCCGATCTTAAGGTATCCACCAGCAGCGACCATGCACGCACCATCGTTTCGCGCACATCGATGTGCGGCGCGGTCCGGTAGGCCGCGAATATGTCGAGCTGGTCGACGATCCTCTGGCTGACATTGCCGTGCAAATCATAACTCGCTGCGATCACGCAATCAGGACCGACGACAGAGCGGGCAGCGGCAATCCAGTCGCCCTCAGCGTCGTCCATTGCCTCGACATTCATCGCGCCGTGCATCGCAAGGTAGAGGCCTTCGAGCGGCAAGGCAGCTTTCAGCCGGTCAAGAAACTCGGTTTTGAATGCCGCGTACGCCACCCTGGAGATCGGCCCCCCGGGCACTGCGCGCGCATGCAAGAGCGGTAGGTGCTCAACCCCATCGGCTTTCAAAAACCCGAAGTAGTCCGAAGCCAGGAGATCCCCGCCGCGCAGAACGCGAAAGTCCTCGACTGTCATCAGCACCGGCGAATAGGTGCTGCATTCCGTGTGAATTCCGCCCACTGCAATCCGCATTCTCGGCCTCACAATTTCGGGCTCAGAGGCACGATCGCAGCGAAGCGATTCCAGTCCTTCATCGCCCGTGGCGTCCATGCGGCTTCGGCAATCGCCGGCAGGCGTGGGAAAACAAGCCGGTTGAAGTAGCCGCGTGACAGGAAATGTTCCGACCAGATGCAGGCCTGGACGCCCTTCATCTTGTCCTTCAGGTCCTCCGGAAAGTCGCCCTCAGCTTCATAGGCGTAGGTATGCGCCGGCGGCACGGTTCCGGCCCAACTTGCGCCGGGCTCCTGAAACGCCTCCGCCTGAACCATGTCGAGATAATAGGCCTGGCCGGGAGTCATGACGACCTCGTAGCCTTCCTTGGCCAGGTCGATGCCAACCTGCGGGTTCTCCCAGGCCATCAGCAGTGTGTCCTTGGCTGCAACACCGCCACCATGCGCCACTTCGTTCCAACCGGCGAGCTTACGGCCGCGCGCCGTCAGCATGTCCTTCACACGCTTGAGGAAATGGGATTGCAGTGCGAACGTGCCTGAGATTGCCTCCTTCTCCATCAATGCCTTGGCAAGCGGAGAGGCAAGCCACGAACCGTTCGCCACCTCGTCACCGCCGATGTGGAGGTAGGCGGAGGGAAACAGCTCGACCATCTCGTCGAGCACTTTTTCGAGAAATTCGTAGGTCAGTGGCACCGCGGGATTGAGCGCATTGTTCGGATATCCCTGTACGGAATGATAGCTCTCCGGCGCTTCCTGGCCGTCGGTCAGACCGGGCAGTGCCGTCAACGTCGCCGTGCTATGACCGGGGATATCAATTTCGGGGATGATCTCCACGTTCAATTCCGCAGCATGGCCGACGATGTCGCGCACATCAACCTGGGAGTAGAAGCCGCCGACAGGTTCGGCAGCGTTGCCAAGCTGCGGCAAGAGAGGCTCGTTCGGACCGCGAAGGACGCCTGTCGTCGTGAGTTCGGGATAAGCCTTGATTTCCAGCCGCCATGCCTCGTCGTCGGTCAGATGCCAATGGAAGATATTGAGCTTCAGCCAGGCGAGGATGTCGATCAGCCGCTTGATGTCGGCTGTCGGATAGAACTGACGCGAAACGTCGAGATGGCAGCCGCGCCAGCCGTATCGCGGCCGATCCGAAATCGCGCCGGAGACCGGAAAGCGAAACGTTTGCGGTTGGCTGCGAGCCCCATGCAAGAGCTGCGCAAGCGACGTCAGTCCATATTGACGCCCAGCGGCATCGGCAAATGACAATGTGATGCGCGTGGCCTTGAAGCCGAGCTTGTAGCCTTCAGGGGCAACCGTCGTATCGAGCAGAAACTGCAAGGGCCGTCCCTGGGCCGAGGCAGCGAGATTGAACGGCGCATGATCACTCTCGAACAGACGATGGCAAAGGGAAAGCACCGTCGAGACTGCCCGCAGATCGTCTGTCGACGATCCTTCCGCGGGATAGAGAACGACGGGGAAATCCCAGCCTGGCTCGGCGTCGATTTCCGCCGGCCAGGGCTGCAATGAGAACGGCAGTGAAAGCTTGCCTTCAGGAAGAAGGACCGGCGGCGGCTCGTTCACGCGTCCTTCAAGAAGCAAATCGGAAACGGCAACCGTGATGTGCTTGCCATCCTGAAGCGTCACATAGGCGGACTTCGCACCATCGGTGCAATGGCGAGCCGGCCGGTGCAGGCCGCTGACCGTAAAAGTCCAGCTCTTTCCCGGCTCGAGAAGAAAGCCCTGCGGCGGAGCAAACTCATGGAAATTGGCGTTGCGACGCAGAAAGGTTGCGTTCCCACAAGCGTTCGCATCGATGACGCGCGTCAGCGAGGTATAGACCAGCGTGAAGCCAGAAAGCGCGACCTCGCAGAGATTGAAAAGGGAAAAGCTAAAGCGGCCGTTCGGACCACCATCGGGCTGCCACGAACTCTCCAGGCGAAAAGGCGCCAAAGTCATATCGGTTCCTCTCTTAATATGTCTCTTAATAGTGCTCGGACTGCGAGAATGTCCGAGCGATCTCAGCCTGACCGGCAGTCAGCCCGCAATCCACCGGCAAGCAGACGCCGGTAATCGCGGCAGCCTGCGGTCCGGCAAGAAACGCCACGGCGTTAGCGACATCGCTAGGGTCGACGACCCGCTGGAGCGGGTACCAGCGGCGAGCCTCTTCGAAGACGTTGGGGTTAGTGGCTGCACGCGCCTCCCATGCCTGCGTACGTACAGTGCCGGGCGCAACTGCGTTCGAACGGATACCGAGCTTTCCGTATTCTACCGCCACCAACTTGGTGAAATGCAGCAATCCCGCCTTCGCTGCGCTATAGGCGGGGTGGCCAAAGACGTTCATGCCGTTGACGGATGCGATGTTGATAACCGAGCCCTTCGACGCCTCGAGCAGACCTTCGACGGCGCGGAAGCACAAGAAGGCAGCCTCGAGATTAAGCGCATTGTCCATCCTCCAAATCTCGGGCGTGGTATCGTGGAGGCTGACGGCGCGTGCGGCCCCTGCATTGTTGACCAGCGTACGAACCGAACCAAACGAGGCGGCCTGCTTTGCCATTTCCGCGACGCTTGCTTCGCTGGTCACATCGCAGCCGTGCGCGGCAAAGTGCTCGACTGGCCCCAAAGCGCGGGCGGCCTTCTCGGCGGCAGCAACGTCGATGTCGACCATCAGGATGACATCGTGATCTTCCGCAAGCCGCTCAGCAATAGCCCGTCCAATATCGCCCGCAGCACCGGTTACGATCGCTACCGTCTGTGTCATTTTGCATCCCTTTTTGGCATGGAATTGTTAGTCCCCGAGCAGTTGCCGGTCGTCGCCATCGCGGTGGGCAACGAGCTGTTGCTTGATGCGACGCAGGGCCACCGCGGCCTTTGGTTGGATCGCGTAAGCAACGAGGCTGGCGAGAATATCGACGACAGCCAGATAGGCGATCCGCGTCGAGGTGGGCCGGAAGATATTGCTTCCTTCCTGTAGGTCGATAGGAACAACAATTTCCGCTACTTGCGCGACCGGGCTATTACTCTGGGTGAGCGCGATCGTCGTCACCTTGGACTCACGCGCAAGCGCGAAAGCGCGTACGAGCTCGGTGTTTCGCCCGGTGAAGGACGACCCGATCAACACGTCGGTCGACTTGGCGGCGGCGGCCATCATCAATTGCATGCCATGGTCGGAGCTTGCCGTCACATGCAAGCCGAAGCGAAACAGGCGGTTTTGCAATTCGCTGGCAATCATGGACGAGTTGCCGCCGGAGCCGAAGGCATAAATCATGTCGGCGCGCGAAAGCCGTTCAGCAGCCAGTTCGATTGCAGCAACGTCCAGCGAACGATGAAGCAGGAAAAGTGCGTTCTGTGCCTTGGTGATAATGTCCTGCGCGACATCACCGGGGTTGGTGCTTTTGGGCTCCGGCTTCAGGTAACGCATACCGACATAGGCTGTCCTTGCGAGCTGGACCTTAAAATCGGAAAAGCTCTCGCAGCCTAATCGCCGGCAGAAGCGCGTGACCGTCGGCGGCGACACATCGGCCTTTTCAGCAAGCTCGATGATCGAGGCGTTGACCGCAAACTCGAAGTCATTGAGGAGGATATCCGCGATGCGGTTTTCCGAGGGCGAAAGCCTGGCCTTCTCTTCTTGCAATGTCGAGAAAATGTCCATCCCGCCCTCCGTCGTTTGCGCTACTGGTCCTTCGGCCTATACGCTACGCAGTCGATTTCGACCTTGCAATCGACCATCATCGACGACTGAACACAGGCCCTTGCCGGCGGGTGTTCGCCGAAATACTGCTGGTAGATCGCATTGAAGGTCCAGAAGTCGCGCGGATCATCGAGCCACACGCCGCAGCGCACCACGTGCTCAACGCCGTATCCGGCTTCTTTAAGAATCGCCAGCATATTCTCGATCGTCTTGTGCGTCTGCGCGACGATATTTCCATCGATGACTTCGCCATTTTCCATGGCAACCTGCCCCGAGACATAGAGCCAACCGTCGGCTTCGACGGCACGCGCAAAGGGCAGGGGCTTACCGCCGGTACCTTTTTGAACCGTGCCATAACGCTTGATGGACATCGATCGATCCTTGCAAATTATTTTCGTATTAAGTTGACAAATGACCATAGAAAGCAGAATTTGACCAGTGAAAACTGCCATTAATGAAAAGAATTTCAATCCGGGGGAGATATGCGCGATCCGTTCAAGAACCCATTTCCTGCGTCCGACGTTACGCGGCACTCGATCTGGGAGATGCTGGTTTCCCGTGACATCGATGCATTCCTCGCCGCCGACTGGTCGATGGTGGAGCATGATTTCGTCGAGGAAGGCTTTATCGGGATCGATGGGCGCAAGCAGGTAAGCCCCGACAACTGGCGTCTGGCATTTCCGACGCTATCGGCCTATCGCGACGAGTGGCTGCGCCAGGCAAACGACTTTGCGACGCAATCTTTCGCTGAAGATGCCCGCACCGCGATCTTTGCGACCACCACGCTTGAAGACATCGAGGTTGAGGGCGACATGGCGCTGGTGCGCAAGAAGTTCGACGGTGGGCTCACCAAGGCCGACGGTACGCGTGATGTGATGCAGTGGCAGACGCTCTACTATTGCCGCCTGCATGAAGATCGCTGGAAGATATGCGGCTTTACCGGCTACCTGCCGAACCCGATGGGCTGATCAACACAAAGGCCGAACCCTTGCGCATATTCACGGCGGCGCTCGCAACCGAGACCAATACCTTTTCTCCTATCTGCGTCGATCGGCGCGCGTTCGAGGCGTCTCTGTATGCGCCTCCCGGCCAGCATCCGCAAACCCCAACCCTGTGCTCGGCGCCCATCACGGTTGGGCGCCGGGTCTGCGCAGAGAAGGGATGGGAGCTGATCGAGGGTACGGCCGCCTGGGCTGATCCGGCCGGATTGGTGAACCGATCGACCTACGAGGGTCTGCGCGACGAGGTGCTGAACCAGCTCAGGGCTGCTATGCCGGTCGATGCCGTTGTCCTCGGTCTGCACGGCGCCATGGTTGCGGCCGGCTACGAGGATACGGAAGGTGACATATTGGCGCGCGTGCGCGAGATCGTCGGGCCGGACATCCTCGTCTGCGCTGAGCTTGATCCGCACAGCCACCTCACAGCCAAACGGCTCGCGGCCGCAGATTTCTTCGTCTACTTCAAGGAGTTCCCACACACCGACTTCGTCGATCGAGCCGAGGACCTCTGGCGGATTGCCGTCGAGACCCTGGAAGGCCGGCTGGCCCCTGTCATGTCCGTATTCGACTGCCGGATGATCGACGTCTATCCGACCTCGCGCGATCCGATGCGATCCTTTGTCGACAAAGTCATGCGCCTCGAGAAGGAAGACGCAGACATCGTGTCCATCTCGGTCATCCATGGCTTCATGGCGGGTGACGTACCGGAGATGGGGACCAAGATGCTTGTTGTCAGCAACAACAAGCCGAAGAAGGGCGAGGCCTTAGCGCGTGAACTCGGCCTCGAGCTGTTTTCCAAACGCGGCACCTTCATCATGCCGCAGATCGACGAAATTGAGGCTGTGACGCAGGCCGTCGCTGCAACCTCCTGGCCCGTGGTCATCGCCGACGTTTGGGATAATCCCGGCGGCGGCACCGCCGGCGACGCTACCGTGCTTCTCCAAGAGCTCTTAGATCGGAAGGTAAGTGACGCCGCGATCGGCACGATCTGGGATCCGATGGCTGTGCAGATCTGCATGGCGGCGGGGCAGGGCGCCGAGATTCCATTGCGTTTCGGCGCAAAGTCTGCACCCGGCACCGGCAACCCGGTGGACGGCGTCGTCAAGGTGGTGAAGCTCGTCGAGAACGCACAGATGCGGTTCGGTGAAAGCTATGCGCCGTTCGGGGATGCCGTGCACATCACGCTCGACGGCATCGATATCATCCTGAATTCGACGCGCGCCCAAAGTTTCGATCCAAGCCTTTTCTCCGTCATGGGGATCGATCCGACGTCCAAGAAGATCCTGGTCATCAAGTCGACCAATCATTTCTACGCCTCCTTCTCGAAAATCGCCGCGGACATCATTTACTGCTCGGCCGGAACGCCTTATCCCAACACTCCAGCCAAGACAGCCTATCGTCGGGCGCCGAAGAATATCTGGCCGATGGTCGCCGACCCTCACGGCCGCTAACGCGGAGAGCGTCATATGCAGGAAAATCCGTTCGCCGTTGTCGCCAAGCCGGGCGACAGGGTCGCCGATCTCTCGACGCCGCGGCCAATCATCGACGAGGATCGGCTGGCGGCAAACATCGCCCGCACGCAGGCCTACATGGATAAGCACGGTCTGGACTTCCGACCGCATATCAAGACGCACAAGATCCCAGCGCTCGCCGCCGAGCAGATCGCGGCGGGTGCGAAGGGCATCAACTGCCAGAAGATCAGCGAAGCGGAAGTCTTCGCTGCGGCCGGCTTTGAAGACATCCTGATTACCTTCAACATTCTCGGCCCGCAAAAGCTCGAGCGTCTTGGCGCGCTCAACGCGCGGATCTCCGGTCTCAAGGTGGTTGCCGATAGCGCGGTGACGGTCGATGGTCTGTCCTCCTATTTCGCATCCTCTAAACCATTGACTGTTCTCGTAGAATGCGACACCGGCGGCGGGCGCTGCGGCGTCCAGACGCCGGAAGAAGCACGAAGCCTGGCAAAGCGGATCAACGACGCCCCGGGTCTTACGTTCGGTGGCCTCCTTAACTACCCAAAGCCCGCCTCCGCTGAGGCGGTGCAGGCCTTCCTCAGCAAAGCACTCTCGCTCCTAAAGACCGATGGGATCGCGTGTCCAATCGTTAGCAATGGCGGCACGCCCAGCCTCTTTGAGGCGCATCTCGTCACGGCCGCGACCGAGCATCGCGCAGGTACCTATATCTATAACGACCGCTCCATGGTCCGCGCCGGCCACTGCAGCGAGGCCGACTGTGCCATGCATGTGCTGGCAACGGTGGTGTCCCGTCCAACGGCTGATCGCGCGGTCATTGACGCCGGATCAAAGGCTCTGACCTCCGATCTGCTTGGCTTTGCGGATTTCGGGACAGTTGTCGGCTATCCTGAGGCGGTGATTACAGGACTGTCCGAGGAACATGGCGTCATCGACCTGTCGAGGTGCGGCGACCGTCGTCCTGAGATCGGCGAGAAGATCCGCATCATCCCCAACCACACCTGCGTCGTCTCCAACCTGTTCGACACGATGGTCTTTCATCGTGACGGCGTGGTAACGCGCATCGAGGATGTTGCCGCCCGCGGCCTCGTCTGGTAGCAACACAATCGCTCCAAGCGCCTTCCTTTGATGTAGAGCCCTTGACCTTACGCAATTGAAAAACATCTTCTTTCGCGCGAGCATTGGGCGCGCGGGAGGTCAAATCGATGAGAATCTCGGTTGCATTGGGAGTAGCAGCAAGTCTGTTGGCGATCTCGGCGGCTGAACCGCCGGGGCAATGGCAAACCTATCATGGCGTACGGATGGATTCCGATCCGGTGCTGTTGGCCCGGTTCGATCGGGCGTATCGCTATTGCGAGCCCGAAGCCGTCTATCGTGGCTCACCCTATCCGGCAAATCCTTGGCACGTGACCGCACTTAGAAGCTGCATGTACCGATTGGGGATCGTGGACCGGGGCGCCTATTCCTACCCCGCCAATAGGCTGTTTTATCCTCTGTATTGAAGAGGCGACACCACACGGTCGGGAATGATTATGCCGCTGTCGGATTGATGAGGTTCATGTCGATGTCCGTCAGTTCCACATGACGCTCGAATGATATGCCCGCCTCATCGAACAGATGGCAGTCTGCAACATTGATCCCGGCCCCCAGCGGCTGATCCGGGCGAACTGCCGCGCTCCCTGGTAACATTGCACAGAAATTCTCGCCTTCGCCGTCAAGCGACGCATAGGCCACCGTCTGTGCGCCAAGCCGCTCGATGACTGTCGGCGTAACAGTGAGCGTGATGTCGCCTGTGCCAATCTGGATGTGCTCGGGCCGCACGCCGAGCGTAAGGGATTTGCCAACGACACCCTGACGCTGCGCGACCGGGATCACCGCCTTTTGCCCCTTGTAGTCAATTTCGACGCCGGCATCGCCGACGCCGGTGCAGGTGACATTGAGGAAGTTCATCTTGGGATTGCCGATGAAGCTTGCGACGAAGATATTCGCAGGCTTGTGGTAGAGTTCCAGTGGCGCACCGGTCTGTGCGATCTCACCCGCATTCAGCACCACGATCCGGTCTGCCATCGTCATCGCCTCGATCTGGTCGTGGGTGACGTAGATCATCGTCGCCTTTAGCTGACGATGCAGCTTGGCGAGCTCAATGCGCATGTCGGCGCGCAAGGCAGCATCGAGATTGGAGAGCGGCTCGTCGAACAGGAAGATCTTCGGCTCGCGCACGATCGCGCGACCGATCGCCACGCGCTGGCGCTGACCGCCTGAAAGCATCCCGGGCTTCTGCTGCAGGCGCTGATCGAGGTGAAGGATGCGCGCGGCATGCTCGACCTTGGCCTTCAGCTTCTCCTCTTCCATCTTTTCCACACGCAGCGGGAAGGCGATGTTCTCGAAGACGGACATGTGCGGGTAAAGCGCGTAGGACTGGAACACCATGGCGATTCCGCGCTTGACCGGCGCCAGGTCATTCACCCTGAGCCCGTCGATGACGATGTCGCCCGCCGTCGTGGCATCAAGACCGGCGATCATGCGAAGAAGCGTCGACTTGCCGCAGCCAGACGGGCCAACGAAGACCACGAACTCGCCATTCTTCACCTCGAGCTGGACACCCTTGATGACTTTGAAATCGCCAAAGAACTTCTGGACCTTGTTGAGATGGAGCTGTCCCACAGTGCTTTCCCCGGCCGCCGGCAAGGCGGCTTGCTGTTTGATGCGATAAGAAAGGGGTCGCGCGAAAAGCGCGGCCCCTCGCTAAAGCAGCGGCCTATTTGTACTGCTCAAGATCGGTGGCGGCCTTCTTCAACGCGTCCGCCGGCTCAGCCTTGCCGGTCACGACCGACTGAACCATTTCAATCATGACATTCTGGAAGCCCTTGTAATCCTTGAAGAGCGGCTCCGGTCCGCCATAGGAGATGCCGTCGATCAGCGGCTTCCAGGATGGATCCTCCTTCACGAATTCATCAACCTTTGCGGACGGACGCAACGGCGTCAGGCCTGCACCACCCTGGAGCTCGTACTCACCCTGTGGGCCGGGAGCGGTGATGTATTTGGCAAATTCGATCGCCTTGTCTTCAACACCCGATCCCTTGAAGATCGCCAGGCTGTCGGTGATCAGCAGCGTACCTTCCCCCTTGGCCGATGGACCGAGCGGCAGCGGCGCGATACCCCAGTTGATCTTGGTGTCCTTCAGACGGGAGGCCGCACCAGAGCCGGCCTGGATCATCCCGACCTTGCCATCGAGGAAAATGGCGCGGATTTCGTTTTGCTCGTAAGCCGTTGCGCCCTCGACGGAATAAGGCGTGATGTCCTTGTAGGCCTGCAGGGCTGCAAGAACTTCCGGGCTATCGGCGACAATCTTGTCACCATCGATGATCTTGCCGTTGTTGCTGTAAACCCAATGCATGAACTGATGCATGGTGTTGTCGAAGGTTTTTGCCGGTAGGCCGTAACCAGCAATTCCGGTCTTCTCCTTGATGGCCTTTGCATCGGCGATTTCTTCGGCCCAGGTGGTCGGCGGCTTTTCGGGATCAAGACCGGCCTGCTTAAAAAGATCCTTGTTCCAGTAAAGTGCCTTGGTCGAGAAAGCGATCGGAACGCCCCACTGCGTGCCATCCGAGGTCACTGTATCGACAATGTTCGGATAATAGCTCTTCTTCTCCTCGTCGGTCATTGGAACAGGAACGATGAGGTCGTTTTCGGCAAATTCCTTGAGCGTGCGCGAGCCGACGTAAGCCATCGCGACCGGCGTGCCCGCGGCTGCCAACGTTGTTGCTTTGTCCTGGCACTGTTCCCAGCCGACGACCTCCGGCTTGACCGACCAGCCAGGGTTCTTGCCCTCCCATTCCTTGATATACTTCTCATGGATCGGATCGATCTTGTCGCCACAATAGATCCAGCTGATCTCCTTGTCGGCGGCCTGAGCGGTCACGGCGCTGAGCGCGCTAGACCCGAGCAGGGCAAGGGCCATCAGCCCGGTCTTGAATTGAATTGTCACTTTGTTAGCTCCCTTTTTTCTCTGGTGGTTGACTTACTGTTTCACCGCGCCCGCGGTCAGCCCGCTGACGAGATACCGTTGAAGGAAGAAAATCACGATCATGGCCGGCGCGATGCCGACGAAGCTTGCAGCCATCAGTTCGTTCCAGACCACTTCTTGACGGCCGAAATAGGCGAAGAGTCCCACGGGCAACGGCGCATACTCGGTTTTCGAGTTGAAGGTCAGCGCAAAGATGAACTGCTGGGCATAAGAGCCGATGAAGGTGGTGATTGCGACCACCATAATGCCGGGCATGGCGATCGGCAGAATGACGCGGCGCAGCGTATAAAAGTGGCTGGCACCATCGACGAAGGCGGCTTCATCCAACTCCCTGGGAATGCGCATCATGTAGGTTCTAAGCAGCCAGATCGCCGACGGTATCAGGAAGGCAACGCCAGGAACCATGATTGCGAAATAGGTATTGAGCAGGCCGAGCGAGCGCATCAACCGGAAGAGCGGAATAAGCAGCACTGCGCCCGAGAACATGTTGACCGCCAGAAACGCGCCGAGCAGCAGCCCGGCGCCCTTGAAATCGAAGCGGGCAAACGCGTAGGAGGCAGGGATGACGAGCACCAGAACGACAGCGGTCACGACTGTCGAAATGAAGAAGGAATTGAAAATGTAGCGCGCAAAGCCTGGTACGCTGATCCACATCGTCCGGTATGCCTCGAAGGAGCCATTCTCGGGGATGAAACGATAAGGTGAGGAAAAGAGCTGGCTGAGCGGCTTCAGCGATACAAGGAAGCCCTCGACGAACGGGGCAAGCACGAAGGTAAGAAACACCAGAATGCCGGCATAGATGCCGATGATCTCGTACCACGTGTACCGATTGATCAGCAGATGGGGTTGTTTCATCGCTTGTCTCCGGAAGCAAGGCGGCTGGTCAGTCGGAAGTAGCAGACGCAGAAGATCGACAGGAAGATGCAGATCAGCACGGCGCGCGCGGCGCCTTCCCCGTATTTGTTCGAGCCGATCGCCGTGCGGTAGGTGTCGATGATCATCGTCGTCGTTTCGCCGCTTGGACCACCACGCGTCAGGATCCAGATGATGTCGAAGGAGTTGAAAGTGGCGATGAGTGACAGCATCGACATGGTGATCATCGACGGGATGATCAGTGGCAGGGTAATGCGCCGGAAACGATAGAAGCGGCCGGCCCCGTCAGTCCAGGCGGCTTCATAGAGATCCTGCGGAATCGCCTGCATGGCCGCCAGCATGTAGAGCGTCACCAGGGGAACGCCGATCCAGACGTCGGTGATGATCGTCGCCCAGAACGCCGTGGAACCCTGTGCGAGAAACGCGACGGGAGCATCCACCAAGCCAAAGCGTTGCAGCATGCCGGAAATCATTCCGAACTGCCCATTGTACATCCAGCCCCACATGAAGATGCCGATCGCCATCGGGACAATCCACGGTGGCATGGTCAGGACACGGAAGAGCGCCCTGCCAGGTACCGCAGAGTTCAGCATCGTCGCCCCGAAGACACCGATGATCATCTTGATGGAGACGGAAAAGAACGTCCAGATGAAGGTGCGAATGATGACTTCGGCGAAGGTCTCGTTGAAGATCTTCTGATAGTTGACCCAGCCGACCCAATTGGTCACCTTCTTCAGTGACGCATCGGTGAAGGAGAGGATGAACGTGTCGACGAGGGGATAGGCGACGATCACCGCGACGTAGAGCACTGCCGGAAGGAGAAGGATCCAGGCGAAGATGACTGCGTTGCGTTGGACGCTCATCTTGGCGCCCTCCTCAAGCCGCTCTTGCGTGCAGGGCTTCGTCGAACCTGTCCCACACGGGACGCAGATCGATGACCGCCTTCTTCATGCGCGCCTCGTCCATGGATAAGGCGAGAATGCCGGCTTCGAGGGCGTTAAGCGTAGAGACGGGAAGGTCCGTGCCTGTGCGCACACTATCGAGGAGGTCGGCGGCCATCTGTTCATCGGCACCGTAATGCTGCGACAGCTCGGTCGCCACGTACTTGTTCTCGACCACCTTCTTGCCGGTCAACTGCTCATGAACGTCGAGATAGCCGCGAACGAAATCGCCCTCGGCCATGCCCCGTGAGCCCATGATGGCAAAGCGGCGAAACTGATCGGGGACGTTGAGGTTGGTATGGAAGTTCATACCGACGCCGTTGGCATATTCGACGATCGCCACCTGATAATCGATGATGTCGGCATCGCTGTCGAACACCTTGTCGGACCCCATCCAGCCGCTCGGCTTGCGGTGGAAAAGCTCCAGATCATTGATGCCTTCTCGGGCGGGATCGTTGGCGGGCGTGAAGCTCTTGCGGCCGCCGAAGCTTGCAACGCGCTCCGGCCGCGCGCCGACGACGCCATTGTAGAGATCGAGGTCGTGGCAGCACTTCTCCAGCATGAAGCTGCCGGAATAGCGTTCGTAACGGCGCCAGTCGCGCATGAAGAATGCGCCATGGTAAGGCTCGATATGCTCCGAGGCCTCGATCGAAACGATCTGGCCGAGCTTGCCAGCAGCCTGGATAGCGCGCAGATCCTTGTAGAGCGGTGAATAGCGCAGAACGAGACCGACCATCAGGCGCTCATGGCCGAACTTTGCCATCAGACGCGCGAGCTCGATGCTCTCGGCGATCGTCGTGACAATCGGCTTTTCACAAAAGACCTTCAGGCCGCTCTCGAGACCCAGCCTGATGTGGTCGAGATGCATGTGGTTCGGGGAACCGATCATCAGCAGATCGAGCTTTTCGCTGGCGATCAGCTCTTCAGGGGAGGCATAGGCCGTACCGGTTCGAATGCCTTTTTCGACGAGGCCTGGAAGACCCGCCGGATCGGGATCAACATAACCGACGATCTCGAAACTTTCGTCGACAGACTTGAAGACGTAGCCAAGGTAGCCGAGCCGGAAACCTAGCCCGATAATTCCCACGTTCATGCTGCTCTTGTTCCCACTTACGTAATTTATTTTCGTCAAGTTGGGACAAAAATTCGAACTCGTCAACACGAATCCCGCGAAAAGTTGAAGCTATGAAATTAATTTTCATCCTGGCCCGTTTCCTGGGCTTATCAACTTTCCGCTGAAAATATGGAATCGTTTTCGCCGCCCACGAGCAGCAAACAACGAGGCTCCGTTGCCGCGGACGATGGTTGCAAAGGCGAGGGCGATGCCCCGGAAGGCGCAGCAGCACGTAAAATCTAGCGATTTCGTCGCTTGCCCTCGAGCAGATCGAGAACCGAATTTGCCGCATCCAGCACATTCGTTCCGGGGCCAAAGACGGCTGCCACGCCATGGTTGATCAGGTACTCGTAGTCCTGCCGCGGAATGACACCTCCGACGACGACAATGACGTCGTCAGCGCCCCGCACCTTCAGTTCCTCAATAAGTTGCGGTGCCAAAGTTTTGTGGCCGGCGGCAAGCGACGACATGCCAACCACGTGCACCTTGCTGGCGACGGCGAGGTCGGCTGCTTCCTTCGGCGTCTGAAAGAGGGGTCCCGCCAACACGTCAAAACCGATGTCTCCAAACGCCGAGGCGATCACTTTCGCGCCGCGGTCGTGGCCATCCTGACCAAGTTTCGCAACCATGATCTTCGGCCTGTGTCCAAGGATCCTGCCGATTTCGCTCATGCGGTCCTTCAGCACCGCCAGCTCGGGCTCGTCGCGATAGGCTTGACCATAGACGTCCTTGATGACTTCAGGCTCAGCCACATGATCCCCGAAGGCGCGACGCATGGCATCCGAGATCTCGCCAACCGTCGCCCGCGCGCGCGCCGCTTCAACGGCTGCCGCAAGCAGGTTGCCGTTGCCGCTACTTGCCACGTGCGCAAGCGCATCGAGTGCTGCTTGCACGGCGGTTCCATCGCGGCGGCGTTTCGTCTCTTCGATCCGCTTGATCTGGGCGTTGCGCACCGCAGCGTTGTCGATCGCCAGGATCTCGATCTCCTGCTCTGTCTCAAGGCGGTATTTGTTGACGCCGACAATGACCTCGTCACCCCTGTCGACGGCCGCCTGCCGTCGCGTCGCCGCTTCCTCGATCAACCGCTTGGGCAAGCCATCGTTGACGGCCTTCGTCATGCCGCCGAGCGCCTCGACCTCCTCGATCAGATCCCACGCCTTGTCGGCAAGCTCCTTCGTCAGGGTCTCGACGTAGTAAGAGCCGGCAAGCGGATCGACGACCTTCGTCACGCCCGTCTCGTGCTGAAGAATGAGCTGCGTATTGCGCGCGATGCGTGCCGAAAATTCTGTTGGCAGGGCGATCGCCTCGTCGAAAGAATTGGTGTGAAGTGATTGTGTGCCGCCCAGTACTGCCGACATCGCCTCAAAGGCGGTGCGGATAATATTGTTGTAGGGATCCTGCTCCTGCAGCGACACGCCCGACGTCTGGCAATGGGTGCGCAGCATCAGCGACGAAGCCTTCTTTGGCTCGAACTCCTCCATGATGCGCGTCCACATAAGACGCGCGGCCCGCAGCTTTGCCGCCTCCATGAAAAAGTTCATGCCGATGGCGAAGAAGAAGGAAAGGCGACCGGCGAAATCGTCAACGTTCAACCCCTTGGCGAGCGCGGCGCGAACATATTCGCGCCCGTCGGCAAGGGTGAAGGCAAGCTCCTGAACGAGCGTCGCACCCGCCTCCTGCATGTGATAACCGGAGATCGAGATCGAGTTGAACTTTGGCATCTCCTTGGCGGTGTATTCGATGATATCGGCAACGATCCGCATCGAGGGTTCCGGCGGATAGATATAGGTGTTGCGGACCATGAACTCCTTGAGAATGTCGTTCTGGATGGTCCCGGAAAGCTCGGCGCGGGACACGCCCTGTTCCTCACCGGCAACGATGAAACTCGCCAGTATCGGGATAACCGCACCGTTCATCGTCATCGAGACCGAGACTTTCTCCAGCGGGATGCCATCGAACAGGATCTTCATGTCTTCGACACTGTCGATCGCAACGCCCGCCTTGCCGACGTCGCCGACGACGCGCGGATGATCGCTGTCATAGCCGCGGTGGGTTGCAAGGTCGAAGGCCACCGAAACGCCCTGCTGCCCGGAGCTAAGCGCCTTGCGGTAGAAGGCGTTGGAGGCTTCCGCGGTGGAAAAGCCGGCATATTGGCGGATTGTCCACGGCCGACCGGCATACATCGTGGCACGCGGTCCGCGGGTGAAGGGCGCAAAGCCTGGAAGCGATCCCAGGTGCTCGGTGCCTTCGATATCGGCCTCGGTATAAAGCGGCTTGACGTCGATCCCTTCGGGCGTGCTCCAGACCAGCGTTTCGGGCGAGACCTTCAGCTCTCGTTCGGCTAGCGCCTTCCAATCGCCAAGCGTCTTCTTCGTCATGTCATCCTCCGGCATTGTTCTTTGCCGCAGGCTAGCACTTTAACAGCCTGGGGCGCGATAGAGGCCTTCGGATATTTTATAAAGGGTTTCCCGTGTTCATCGGCGTTGCGTCGAGCCGTTAGTCTCGATTCCGACGGCCGAACACACGTTCAGTCCATGGCGTTAGCCTATGGACACCAGGAGGGGTGGCAGAACGTGAGGCAAGACTTGCGGCCCGGGCGCGCCCGGATCAACGTCGCGGGTCTCGGCGAGACAACCCACTTATTCCTTGCCGGACGGTGAAATGATTGGCCGCGCCTATGGGGCGCACCTTGACACAGACAGGAGAAGAAGATTATTGGGTAACCGATAACCCACGGGAGGAGCCAAGATTGACGACATCGCTGTCTGATATCGCAGAA
Source organism: Rhizobium sp. BK060 (assembly GCF_014193145.1). Lineage (NCBI taxonomy): Bacteria > Pseudomonadati > Pseudomonadota > Alphaproteobacteria > Hyphomicrobiales > Rhizobiaceae > Rhizobium > Rhizobium sp. BK060. The sequence goes on along the minus strand of NZ_JACHYW010000029.1, from coordinate 25,784 downwards.
AGGGCGGGAGTCTCTGTAAAGACCGTCTCAGGCGCGCTCCATGGCGGCTCGGCTCGGATGTCAGACGAGACCCGCGCAAGGATCAAGGTGATTGCCGACGAGCTCGGCTATGTCACCAATCTTGCCGCACGCGGTGTTCGACAAGGATGGCTGCCGCTCATTGGCGTCATCGCTGACGAGCTCATCACGTCTCCTTTCGCAACGGAAATCATTCGCGGCCTCGACGGTGCGGCCCGGAGTGCGCAAATGGCCGTATTTGCCATGAACCTCAGCGGAAATCGCGACGTCGCGTCAGTACTAGAGGAAGTTCGCCGGTTCCGTCCGCGCGCAATCGCATTCGCCGCCATGTATCACAAGACAGTGGCGCTGGCCCCCGAGCTTTCCAAGAGCGTCGGCGTCATGATCAATTGCCGAGAGGCTGCAGGTCGTGTGGCGTCCCTGGTGCCGGATGAGGAGGAGGCAGCGGCAGAAATAACCAGGTACCTGATTGCTGCCGGACGCCGCCGCATTGCCTTCGTCAACCTTCCCGGCATCCTGGCAGGGCAGTTGCGTGAAAAGGGCTTCAGAAGGGCGTTGGATGAAGCGGGGTTTGCTCCTGTTGCCGTTCTTCCAGCTGCGCGGCGGAGCATCTACAGTGATCGCGCGCCAAGTCTTGTCCTGTCTCATGTGGCAACGCTGATGGAAGCAGGCGAGCGTCCCGACGCGATATTGTGCGGCAACGACCGCGTTGCCATGGAAGTCTACGCCGCGCTGCGTCGCCAAGGCGCTGCAATCCCGGACGACGTCGCCGTAGCAAGTTTCGACAACCAGGTCGAAATAGCCTCGCGTCTTGATCCGCCCTTGACGACCATGGCGCTGCCGCATCGCGCCATGGGTCGGCTTGCCGCCGAGATTCTGCTGGCCCCGCATGCCGGGGAACCGAAGCTGCGAAAACTCCCGTTCCAACTCGTGGAGCGGTCTTCCGTTTAAAATGCCGTCGTACCATGTCCATCAAGGAGGAGACTAACATGGGTAAACGTTTACTATCTGCATTGCTTTTGACCTCGGCCTCGCTTGCCGCGTCCACCGGCTGGGCCGATGCAAAGACCGTCATCCACATGATGCACCAGGGCGATCCGGGTTGGGTCAAGGCCTATGCGGACGTCGCAAAACGCTTTGAGGCAGCCAATCCGGATGTCGACATCGAATTCATCTATGCGCCACACGACGCCTACAATGAAAAGTTCAGCGCCGCCGTCATGTCCAAGCAGTTGCCTGATATCATGGAAATCGATGCGCCCTTCCTCGCCAACTATGCCTGGTCGGGCTATCTGCAGCCGATCAAGTCGCTGATCGATAAGGACGTCATCGACGACATGACGGGCTCAAACGTGTCGCAGGGAACCTATCCCATCGACAAGGAACTCTATGCTGTTGGCCTCACCGACTCCTCCGTCGTGCTTTACGGCAACAAGAAGTACCTGGAAGCCATCGGTGCCCGCATTCCGAAGTCGGTCGACGACGCCTGGACCAAGGAGGAGTTCGAAGGTTATCTTGAAAAGCTCTCCAAGCTCGACGGCGTGAAGTGGCCAATCGACACCTTCCGCGGCTACGGCATCAAGACCGAATGGATCACCTATGCCTACGGGCCCTTGCTTGAAAGTGCCGGTTGCGACTTGATCGATCGAAAAACCTGGAAGGCGACCGGAACACTCGACAGCGATGCCTGCATCGGCGCGCTTGCGATGATGCAGACATGGGTGAAAAACGGTTGGGTGGTCCCTGGATCGTCTGGCACCAACCAGTTCTATGCGGAAGGCCGTCCGGCTGCTCTGGCGCTTGGCGGGCACTGGTTCTACGCGGAAGCAGCCGCGGCAATGAAGGACGACATCGTCGTCATGCCGCTGCCGAAGCTCGGCGACAAGGGTGTCAGCCCCAACGGCACCTGGATCTGGGGGATCACCAAGACCTCCGAGCATCCTGATGTTGCCGGAAAATTCCTGAGCTTCTTGCTGAAGGACAAGGATTATCGCGAATACGCAAAGCACGAGTCGGCCTTTCCCGGCCTGAAGAGCTTCGCCGAATCCTCCCCGCTCTATGCGCCGGGCGGTGCAATGGCGGTGGCCTTCGAGCAGGCCTCGAAGACTGCAGTCGCCCGGCCGCCGCATCCAGCCTATCCGGCCATTACCTCCGCCTTCATGCAGGCCGTCGACAAGGCCTTCAATGGTGGCGACGTGAAACAGGCGCTGTCTGAGGCCGCTCAGAAGATCGACGAGGATATCGACGACAATGACGGCTATCCGCCGTTCAACGCCCAGCAATAAGCGCCGAGCACGGGGCCGGGAAGCCCGGCCCCGAAAGCGCTCGTCATGACAGAACAGACTGCGAGGAGGAGACGATGACACTGCAACAATCAATTGCCTCTACCCGACCGCGCGTCGGCAGGCGCCGGGATCCCGGCCGGCTCATGCAGGAACTGCTGATGATTGCGCCAGCAGTCATCCTGCTCGCCTGCTTCCTGATTGCACCGTTCCTGTTGTCGTTCTGGACGTCGATGACCAATCAGCCGCTGGTGCCGCGCCCGACACCGGTGCGCTTCATCGGCCTGCAGAACTTCGTCCGCATCTTCAACGACCCGCTGTTTTGGACCTCGTTGTGGAACGTGACCCGTTTCACCATCTGGGTACTGCCGGTCCAGTGCGGCATGGCATTTGCCACGGCGCTACTGCTCCACCAGAAGATTCCCGGCCGCAACGTGCTTCGCGGCATGTTCTTTCTTCCCGCCATCACGTCGATGGTCGTCGTTTGCGTTATCTGGGGTACGCTGTTCCAGTATCCGAGCGGTCCGCTGAACCAGATCGTCGGCTTTCTGTCCGCTGGCCACATCCAGCCGATCGATTGGCTCGGTAATCCCAAGTGGGCGATGTTCTCTATTGTCCTTCTGTCGGCCTGGCAGGCCTACGGCTTCCAGATGATCGTCTATCTCGCCGGTCTTCAGGGAATTCCTGATGAACTGTACGACGCGTCACGGATTGACGGAGCCAACGTCTTCCAGCGCTTCTGGCACGTTACGATGCCGGGCTTGCGACCGACCCACGTCTTCGTGCTTGTGATCACCACGATCCAGGCCTTCAAGCTCTACACACAGGTCGCCATCCTGACGCAGGGCGGACCGAGCGGAAGCACCGAAACAGTCGTTCACTACATGGTGAGGACCGGATTCGAGCAGCAGAAGCTCGGCTATGCCTCCGCCGTCTCGGTGATCCTCTTCGTCATCGTTCTCGTAATCGCGCTGCTGCAGCGCCAACTTTTGAGACGCTTCGATGTCTGATATCGCTCTTCCTCGTGTCGTACCCGCCGAACGCTCCGGCAAGATCTCGCTTCGCATCGTTCAGACGGCCGCAATCTTCATCATCGCGCTCATCGTGATCTCGCCGCTCTTCATGCTCTTGATCGCGAGCCTCAAGGACGACCGCTTCCAGATCTTGGCGGACATGGGTAGTTTCCGCGCTTTCTGGGTCTCCAATCCAACGCTCTCCAACTTCAACGAGATCGCCCATTTTTCCGGCGAACTCGCCTATGGCCGCTATCTTTTCAATTCGCTGGTGATCCTCGCCGTTACTGTCGCGTCGGGCCTTGTCGTCAATTCCATGGCCGGCTTCATCCTCGCTTGGGGTTCACTGCGCGGCAAGGCAGTGCTTTTGTCACTCGTCGTCGCACTCTACGTCATCCCCCAAGAAAGCATCATCATGCCGCTGGTGGTGATGATGTCGCGCGCAGGATTGACGGACACATTCGCGGTCCAGATCCTGCCCTGGGTCGCAAGCCCCTTGTATATTTTCCTGTTCTACCAGTTCTTCGCCCAGCTTCCGAAGGAGCTCTATGAAGCAGCCGAGATCGACGGAGCGTCGATCTTCAGGATCTACCGTTCGATCTACCTGCCGCTCAGCCTTCCCGCTCTTGCAACGGTATCAATCCTGATGGGTATCGAAAGCTGGAACCAGTATCTCTGGCCGACGCTGGTGACGCAGACCGATTATGCCCGACCGATCTCCGTCGCGATTGCCACCTTCTTCGGCCAGGACAGCATTTATTGGGATCGCGCCATGGCAGCCTCGGTCCTGATGATGATCCCCATTCTCGCTCTTTATCTCGCGTTCCAAAGGTGGTTCGTGAGCTCGTTCGTCGGCTCCGCCGTGAAAGGTTGATTGATGACTTACCAGGCAACGTCCACTCTCTCGGTCCGGGAAACCGTGCGCGTCGAACTCGATGCGGGAGCAATGATACACCTCTGGCTCAAGTCGCGTCGACCAAACATGGCGGCTGACCTCAAGGTCAGGATCGACGGCGTCGACCTAAAGCAAGTGATCGCGACGCAGACGGAAGAGTTCCAGTTTAACGAGGTGCTACTGCCCCATGCCGGAAACGTAGAGCTGAGCTACAGCCCCTTAGACGCCGCAGTCTCGGTCATCTACGCGTTCCACCCAGGGCGCGTTCAAAAAGAGGGTATTCACATTCTGCACCATGCAGCCGAGAACGCTCCACCGGCACTCCTGGACGGCTATCATTTCAGGCCGCCCTTTGGTTGGATGAACGACCCGAATGGCTTCGGCCGCTTTGGCGGCAAGGCGCATCTCTTCTACCAGCATTATCCGCACAGCCTTCGCTGGAATACGATGCACTGGGGGCATGCGGTCTCAGATGACTATATCCGTTGGAAGCATCTTCCGATTTTTTTGTTTCCCTCAGATCAACTATCGCAACGAAACGACGGAAGGGGCGGCGCGTTCTCCGGCTCAGCCATACCGGGAAACGGACCTGATGGTTCCATCCGCGTCTTCTTCACCGAGCAGGTGCGCGACCGCAAACCGGAGGAGCAGATCCAGCTCTGCGCCTTAAGCGGGGACGGTCTCGTCGCGCAAGCACCCTCGATTGTATTGCGGGAGCGGCCGCAGGGGTTGGACCTGACGCTCGATTTCCGCGATCCATATGTATTCAAGGGGCCGGACGGATACTGGAAAATGCTGCTCGGCAGTCGCGACAAATCCGGCGGCGTAGTTCTGCTCTACGAGACGCTCGATCCCCGGGGCGCGGAGGGATGGACTTTTGTCGGCACACTTCATCGGGAGGACCGCTACGGCATGACGGCGGCGGAATGCCCATGCATCGTGCCACTCGGCGACATCGAGCCCCCGGAAACGCGCTGGGCGTTGATTTTCGGTCTCCTCACCAGCCGCGATCCGGCAACAGGCCGCCGCAATTTGACCAAGGTAACGATCGGCCGCTTCGATGGCCGAACCTTCAAACCTGAAACCGAGCAGGAGCTCGATTTTGGCTCCGACGCATACGCATTCCAGGCTTTTGTCGACGATGGCGGTCCAGTCGGAGTCGCCTGGTTGGCAAACTGGACGGATGTCTCGAAAAAGGAGGACTTTCCAACGGCCATGACGCTGCCCCGCCGGGTTCTATGGGACGGTTCTGCGCTTCTTACACCTCCTATCGAGAGCGTCGATAGCCTTCGGCATCTGGCACTCGACGCCAGCCGTCTTACTTCCGGCGAACAACTAGCCTTGGAAACCGGTGCGATCGAGATCGAGATCGATCTTGTGGCACCCGGGGCGCCGTTCGAGCTCCGTTTCGGACATCCCGACATCGATCTGGGAGTAAGGCTCAACGAAGACGGATTGGAGGTGCTGTTTTCTGATCGAAGCGGCAACGCTTCTCCACGCTATATCGCGGCGGGCGCGCGACCGTCACAAGTGCGCATCTTTCTCGATGCCGGCTCGATCGAAGTGTTCGCCGATAAGGGCCGCTGGGCCGGGACAAAGCGGCTACCGAGCTTTGCGGGCATAAGCTCGGTGCAGCTTCTGGCCGAAGAGCGCACGATTTCGGCCGCGCGCATCTGGCAACTCAAGATTTGATGGTAAGGGAGGAATTTATCGCATGGCATCTGTCGCAATCGACGAAGTGCGTAACGCCGCGCGCGATACTTCTCCCAGCGTGGACGCCCTTTCTGTGATACGGTGACGAGGCAGCATACAACTTGTAAACTCAATAGTGGGAGGGTGAGATGACGACGTTGTTCGTAAGGCACGAGGTCTCGGACTACGCGACCTGGCGCCAGGTGTACGACGATCTTAGGTCCGTGCAGAAGGCAAATGGAGTTACGGCGGAAGCAGTCTATCAAGCCGTCGACAACCCCAACGACGTTACCGTCACCCACGAGTTTGCCACGAGTGAAGCAGCTCAAGCCTTCGGTCAGCTTCAGGAGTTAAGGGCTGCAATGCGCGTGGGGGGCGTACTGGGTGCACCGACGGTATGGCTCACCAACAAGGCCTGAAATCAGCTTACAATGTCGTTCGCATAGGCATGATGGAAGCTTTGGCTGCGCCTCTTTGGGTGCGAAGAAGACTAAGCAGACGTCTGCTGATGGCGCGTCTCGTGTGACATGGCTGGCGGCTCAACAGCACTAAAAACGTCCCTCCTATCCTCAATCGGCAGATCACGGTGAAAGGAGAGGACCGTCGACATACCCTCAATGCCGTTCACTTTTTTATGCGTCGGGAGGAAGCATGAGCCGCGCTGTAGTCATTGTCGATCCATTGCCACGGACCCTTGGCCTCATCATGGGGCCTGACGTCCGCACGAGGTTGGAGCGGCTAGGGGAGGTCGTCATTTCTGAGGAACAACAGATGTCCCCGGAGCTCGTAGACGAGCTTTTGCCAGACACAGTGCTGATCTTCGGGCAGACGGACATGCCAAGGGAGCGCTTGGATCGAGCGCCGAAATTGAAAGCGATTATCAACGTCGAATCCAACTTCTTGCCGAATATCGATTACAAGACTTGTGTGGAGCGGGGAATTTGGGTCATCACGCCTGCTGCAGCGTTCGCCTCACCGGTAGCCGAGGCGGCGTTGGCGATGGGGCTGGATCTTGCGCGCGGCATCACTCAGGCGGACCGAGATTTCAGGGCAGGGGTCGAGCAATATGGTTTGGCCGGCAACGCAACGACCTTCAGATTCGCCGGAGCGCCGGTGGGTATCATCGGGTTCGGCGACCTTGGGCGACAATTCAGGGAGCTGATCCGGCCGTTCAAGAATACAGTTCGGGTTTTCGATCCGTGGCTTCCTCTGGAGATCATCACAAATGCGGACTGCACTGCGAGTTCTATGGAAGAGGTGCTGACCGACAGCCAACTGGTTTTTGTCTTTGCCAGCGTGACGAGCGAAAACCAATCATTCCTGGGCAGGCGGGAGTTCGCGATGATGAAGAGAGGCGCCGCTTTTCTACTTATGAGCCGCGCCGCGGTGGTAGACTTTCCCGCCATGTTGGCGGCCGCTGAATCGGGTCACATCCGTGTCGCTACCGATGTCTTTCCTGAAGAGCCGGTTCCCGCAAATGACCCCGTGCGATCTGTACCAGGGATGCTTCTTTCGGCACATCGCACCGGCGGAACGCGTGATGCGTTCTATGCCCTGGGCTCCATGGCCGTTGCCGATGCCGAACTGATTATGAGAGGATTGCCTCCGCAACTTTGCCGGCGGGCAGATCTGGCGACGGTCAATCGGCTCCGGTCGAAACCTGTCACTGTGTCCTAATATCCGTTCGTCCCCGCGCCGGCAGAAAATAGGTGATTGATTTCAACACCATGCCAGCGACCGTTCGATCATACTCAGACGTGGCAATCGCAACCGCCCTTACGAGCGACATTCGGTGTCGACCTGACGGGAGGCTTTCGGAATATGCCCGGACTTTTCGTTATCCGATCTGTCGTTGGCTCGCAACGAGCAGTTGTTCGGATCGATAGCTGCTGCTGGAAATTTAGTCCCGAATGGTTGTGGCCGTCAGTATCTTCTTGAATCCTTGCCTCCGGCCATGCCCTTCGGGCCGCTTGACGAAGCGATTCTAGGACCGGCACAGTCTTTTCGTAGTCCATATCCAGAACTTTGGCCGCATGGCGAAACGCCTTACGGTCTAAAAATAGATAAAGTACGCGCGTCCTGCCAATTCGCCTGCAGAATGAAAATGCCCGCAGATTCTCGCCAGAGCTTTGTGTTCTACGATCCCATAAATGGATCCTCTCTGACCGCCTGTGCCAGGAAATCGAGGACAGTACGGACCCGCAACGGCAGGTTTTTGCGCGTGGGGTAGACGACATGGATTGGCAGGCGCGCGGGAGGGAATTCAGGCATCAGCTTCACCAGCCTGCCAGCCTCTATGTCGTCGCAGGCAAGGAGATGCGAAAGCACCGCAAGACCGCCCCCGGCCAACACCGCGCGATGTACCGCCACGGCATTGTTGGCGATCAGGCGCGGTGCGATGCGCACGGAAATCTCATCCGATCCATCCGAAAACGTCCACGATCGTCCATCTCCGGCGCGGCTGTAGCAGATGCATTCATGACCACTGATCTCATCCGGCGTCCTAGGCATACCATGTTGCTCCAGGTAGCAGGGTGCTGCGACGAGGAAGGCCGTCGTCCAACCGATCCGCCGGCACATCAAGCTACTGTCTGATACTGCGCCGAGCCGCACTTCGAGATCGATGCCATCGCCGATCAGATCGGACGGCTCCTCTCGGAAGATGAGTTCGACCGACAGTCCGGGATGGCGTTCGAGCAGCCCCGCAAGACGCTCGCTGACATAGAGACCGAGAGGCGCGGGCAGGGTAAGCCGCACCCGGCCGGACGCCATGGCTGTCTCGACGCAGGAGGCTTCGTTGAGGGCGTCCACCGCCTCGACCACCCGCAGCGCCATCGCGATCATTTGTTCGCCTTCTGCGGTCAGGGCAAGCGCATTTGTGCTACGATGCAGCAGGCGCGTGTTGAGATGTCCTTCGAGTGCGGAAACCTGCCGGGAAACTGCTGGCTGTGTGAGATCGAGATCGATTGCCGCTGCAGAAAACGAGCCTGTCTCTGCCACACGCAGGAAGGCTCTCAGCGCAGATACGATATCCATCTGTCCCCCCATACGTTTCGACATAAGCCTTATGTCGCAGTTTAGGTCGGAAGAGCTTTACTGTCCAGATATTACGGATATCGTGTGTCCATAAGGATGCTAGATATCCTTAATAAGGAGAAAGACATGACACAGCGCCTCAACTACGCACAGCAATCACCCGGATTCTTCAAGAAGCTTTCAGACCTGAGCATGGGACTAAACGACAGCGTCATCGAACAGAAACTCCGTGACCTCGTCAACATCCGCGCCTCACAGATCAATGGCTGCGGCTTCTGCCTCGACATGCATGTCAAAGAGGCCAAGATCCACGGCGAAAGCGAGCTGCGCCTGTATCACGTCGCGATCTGGCGTGAATCGAACCTCTTTATCCCACGCGAGCGGGCGGCCCTTGCGTGGACCGAAGCCGTCACGAACCTTCCCGAAGGCGGAATCCCCGACGAACTCTACGAGCGGGTCCGCGGCCAGCTCTCGGAGAAGGAAGTATCCGACCTGACCTTCTCGATCATGGTGATCAATGCCTGGAACCGCGCCAGCATCGCCTTCAAGGCAGTCCCCGGTTCCGCAGACAAGGCCTACGGCCTCGACAAGGCCGGTCTCAACTAAGCCTACGACCTCAAAGCCATCAACACCGCGGCCGACAGCCGCCCTGAAGGGAGAAATCCTATGAAGATCGTCATCATCGGCGGGACCGGCCTTATCGGTTCCAAGACAGTTGATCGCCTTAGCAAGCAGGGCCATGAGGTGATTGCCGCCTCTCCAAACACCGGCGTCAACACGATCACCGGGGAGGGGCTGGCCACGGCACTTGCTGGCACCGAGGTCGTTGTCGATCTCGCCAACTCGCCATCCTTCGAAGACAAGGCGGTGCTGGAATTCTTCGAGACCTCGGGCCGCAATCTGTTTGCGGCTGAAAAGGCTGCTGGCGTCAAACACCATATAGCGCTTTCGGTCGTCGGAACCGAGCGACTGCAGGAAAGTGGCTACTTTCGCGGCAAGCTCGCCCAGGAAAAGTTGATCAAGGCTTCCGGCGTTCCGTACACGATTGTTCATTCGACGCAGTTCATGGAGTTTTTGAGCGGCATCGCACAATCCGGCACGCTCGGCGACACAGTTCACCTATCACCGGCCTATGTGCAGCCGATCGCCTCCGATGATGTCGCCGACGCGATGGCAGATGTGACCCTTGCTGCCCCCGTCAACGCAACGATCGAAATTGCCGGCCCTGAGCGCTTCCGGCTCAATGAACTCGTTGCTCGCTACCTCAAGGCGATGGGCGATGCCCGCAAGGTCGAACCGGATCCCGAGGCGCGTTATTTCGGGGCCCGGCTGGAGGATGGTTCGCTGGTCTCCGACAACAACCCACGTCTGGGGCGGATCACCTTCGAGCAATGGTTCGCAACCTCCGCGCGGAAATGACCGAGCGCCGCTGCGCCATAGCTCTTAAGCGCAGCGCCCAACCCTTGAAAGGAATCTCGATATGATGAAGTCGATTTTTGTCACGGCTGCCCTTGCAGCGGTATCTTTCAACGTAGCCGTCGCCGATGACGCCGGCGGCAAGGCTTCCAAGGTCACGCTCGTCTATGAGCATGAACTGCCGAACGTTCCGGGCAAGAGCATTAAGGGTGTCCTGGTCGAATATGGTCCAGCCGGGTTTTCCGAGGGCCACACCCATCCGAACTCCGCCTTCATCTACGCAACGGTTCTGGAAGGCTCCATCCGTAGCCAGGTCAATGATGGGCCGGTGAAGACCTACAAAGCCGGAGAGAGCTTTTCGGAGATGCCCGGCGATCGTCATGGCGTCAGCGCAAACGGCAGCAAGACAAAGCCTGCAAAGCTGCTTGCGGTCTTCGTGGTTGACACCAACCAGAAGGAACTGACTTATCCCCTGAAGAAGTAAGTCAGTGCGGGCCGGGTGTTGATCGCACACGCGGCCCTTCCGCATGAGGCCGCAACTATCGCGATTGGAGCCTGCCATGTTCAACGAACAACTCTCGTTGCCGCTTGTTCTGATCAATCTTCTCGGAGTTGCCGGCATTGTCGTATGGCATCTCCAGGGTCGCGACCGTCCAACTGCTCGGCTGGTCGTTCAGATCCTGTTTTTCTCTAGCATGACTGCCGTCCTCGCCCTTGCAGGCATTCTGCCGCATCGCGTTGACGAGACGCACTCAACCGGCCTCATGGCATTCCTGTCCATCTCAGCCAGGGTGCTGTGGTGGACACATCTGGCGTGGACGCTCATCGGCTTCGTGCGTATCTATATCGTTCTGGAGCGAAGGCCGCAGGAGGCGCGACTGCTGCAGGATCTGATCGTTGCCGTTGTCTATCTCGGGGTGGCCTTGTCCATCCTGGGCTTCGTCTTCAAAGCGCCCATCGGCACCTTGGTGGCAACCTCCGGCGTCGTCGCCATCATTTTCGGCCTCGCGCTGCAAAATACGCTCGGCGATGTGTTTTCGGGCATCGCACTGACATTGGGGCGCCCTTTTGCCATCGGCGACTGGATCGTGCTCAGCGACGGTACAGAGGGACGTGTCATCGAGAATAACTGGCGCTCCACATTTCTGCTCACCGGCGCTCACAACGTGGTCGTTCTGCCAAATAGCGCCCTGGCGAAAGTGGGCCTTACCAATCTAAGCCGTCCTGACGAGACGCATCAGATCACTCTGCTTATCCGGGTTGCGGCAAGCCACAGTCCGCAGCTCGTCGAGGAGGCGATGCGAACCGCCCTGCAACGCTGCACATACATCGTCCAAGACCCGCCGCCGATCGTCGCTCTGAAGGGGATCGACGCTGTGGCAATCGAGACCGAATTGCAGTTTCGCGTGACCAGTCCGGCAAACAGGACGCCAGCGAGGAATGAAGTCATCGACCTTGTCCACAATCACTGCCGGGAAAGCGGCCTCTCCCTTGCGATGCCGCCCCAGAGCTATCTCTACGCATTGCCGGGCGCAAGCGACGTCAAACTGCGCTCATCCGGCTCTCTCTAGCACCCATTCGAAGCTGCTCTTCCAAAGCTGCGCCGGGATATCCCTGGACAGCGTCTCGATCAGATCGGATAGCCTGACGCTGCGTAGTTTCTGGCGCCACGCTTCGTCGGCTTCCCACATGATGCGCGCCACGGCGCAGGGACCGCTTTCACAGTAGCCGAGCGGCCGGCAGGGGTTGTTGGCTCTGATATTGTTGCAAACAAAGGTCCGCGCGTTGCCCTCGACCGCCTCGACGATATCAAGAAACGTCAGCTCTGCCGGTGCCTTTGCCAATCGATAGCCGCCCGACGGACCGAGGGTCGTATCGACGAGACCGGCTTGCGAAAGGCTCTGCAACGCCTTCGAAAGATATTCCTTGGGAAGTCCGTGGAACTCGGCCAGCGCCTTGGTGGACAGATAACGGCCCGCAGGCAGACCGGCGAGTATGGCGCAACAATGTAGCGCCCATTCGACTTGGCTTTTCAGGATCATCATTTCAGTCCGGATCGATGCTGAACCGCATCTATTAAGGATATAAAATATCCCTATTTCACCGTGAAGTAAACAGACTGAGCTGTGCCGCAATAAAACTTGCCCGCATGCTTCCAACGATCCAGCAGTATCTCGATACCACTAGGACCAGCCAAGCGACTTACGGGTGCCAATACGCTCGACGCAGCGCTGTCGGAGGGCAGGGGCACAAAGCCTCGCTAGTTCATGCCACGCAGCTTTCGGCCGGTTTCCTGCAGCAGCTTGAAGGCCTGATATCGCCGATCATATCTTTCTCTCATCGCACCCGAGGCAGGCCGGAAGACCTTTGCAATGCGCGACATGACGCCCATCGCGCTTGATATGTCGCAGTAGCAGCCACCGGCAACGGCACCGAGCATGGCAGCGCCAAGCAGCACCGGCTCCCGGCTCGTCACGCTGGCAACCTGCGTCGACGTAGTATCGGCGATCATCTGTAGAACGAGAGGGCTGTTTGCTGCACCACCACTGGCTATGATGAGGTCGATATCGATCGCCTTGGCTTCCAATGCGTCGAGCAGCTGCCGCAACCCGTAGCCGAGCCCGGCGAGGCCGGCAACGTAAAGCGCAACAAGCGATGCTTCATCCTCGTCAAGCGCAAGCCCGGCAATCAACGCACGCGCATCAGGGTCGGCAAATGGCGCGCGGTTGCCCAGGAATTCCGGCACCACAATGATCCCCCCGGCAAGATCAGCGGCGCCGTCGCCGGCGCGGGCGGCTGCTCGCTCCAAATAGCCAATGAGCGACAAACCCTCGACCTTGGCGCGTGCCTCGATTTCGGCAGCTGCCGGATGCATGGTCACCAGATGGTCGATGGCCGCGCCTGCCGCCGACTGTCCACCCTCGTTCAGCCACAGGCCCGGGACCATCGCTGAAAAATACGGACCCCAGACGCCGTCAACAAAGGTCGGCTGCTCTGTGGTCGCCATCGAGCATGCCGAAGTACCGAAGATGTAGGCCAGGCGACGGCCGATCTCGGCGCTGCCCAACGCTTCGTTCTCGACCGCCCCAAGTGTCCCGATCCCGCCGGCATGCGCATCGATGAGGGCTGCGCCAACCGGTGTCCCGACCAAGAGACCGAGGTCGGCCGCCGCCTGGCGAGAAAGCCCCGTGCCAAGCGCGGCTCCCGGCGCGACAATTTCCGTCCCAATCCGCTTGAAACCATCTCCTGCCAGATCCTCAAGCCCAATGGCGCGAAAGTAGTCAGCGTCCCAGCGCCCTTCATGGGCGAGATAGGTCCATTTGCATGTCACTGTGCAGACCGATCGCGACAAGCTGCCGGTCGCACGCCAGGTCAGATAGTCGGAAAGGTCGAAGAAGTGGGATGCAGCGTGATATTGCGCGGGTAGGTGCCGCTTCAGCCACAGGAGCTTCGGAGTTTCCATTTCCGGCGAGATGCGACCGCCGACATAGCGCAGAACGGCGTGCTCGCCGGCGTTGATCTCGTCGGCTTCCGCAACGGCCCGGTGATCCATCCAGACGATGATGTTCCTATCGGGATCGCCGGAACTGTTTATGCTGATCGGGCGTCCGTCCTCGGAGACTGCGACCAGCGAGCAGGTCGCGTCAAAGCCGATGCCGGCGATGGAGGCCGGATCGATGCCCGCCTCTTTGACGGCCTGGCGGACGGTGCGCGACACTGCCCGCCAGATGTCCTCACTGGACTGCTCTACGATGCCACCAGCTTCATGCCAGATGGCAATCGGGTGCTTTGCCGATGATAGCAAATCACCGCTCTCGCTGAACACTCCGGTCCGCGCGCTGCCAGTACCGACATCGATTCCGAGAAAGTGACGTCTCATATCTAGAGATCCGTGTTGTGAGGCAGAATGACGAGGTCGCGGATTGTCACATTCCGCGGCCGCGAGAGCATGAACATGACGGCATCAGCCACTTCGCTTGCCTCGATCAGCCCACCTGCTGCGATGGCTTCTTCGAGCTTCGCCTTCGGCCAATCGCTGATCAGGGCCGTGACAACGGGTCCCGGCGCAACGGCGCCGACGCGAATGCCGTGCTTCATCACCTGTCGGCGAACCGTGTGCACGAAAGCCTGTACCGCAAATTTGGAGGCGGTGTAAATCGGCTCCCAAACGACGGGAACGAGACCCGCAATGGAACTGGTCATGATGATGTCGCCGGTCTGCCGCTCAACCATGTGCGGCAGCACGGCCTGAACGGAACGGAAGGCGGCATTGATATTGAGGTTCAGCATGCGGTCCCAGGCATCCGGATCTCCCTCAACCACGTCTCCGCCAATATAGGCACCGGCATTGGCGTGGAAGATATCGAGCTTGCCGAACTTCTCCAGGACCTTCGGCATCATCGTCGCAACACTTTCCGGGCTTGTCAGATCGACGACCAGCGGGAGCGCCTGTGGCCCCAATTCGGCGCAGATCCGCTTTAATGAATCCTCAGCCCGGTCAATGAGGGCGACGTTGACACCCTCATTGATCAATGCCTTTGCGCATTCAAGGCCGATCCCCGAGGCCGCGCCGGTGATTGCAGCGACCTTTCCAGAAAGTTCCTGTCTCATAGCATTCCTTACCTTTTGTCTGGGTTTTACGCGCGTCCGTGGGACACTCGCGAACGGCGTGCAAGGGAGTCGACGATAACGGCAATGGCAAGAACGGCGCCGGTGATCATGTAGCGAAGCGACGATGACAGATCGAGCAGCGTCAGACCGTTGGCAATCGACTGGATAACAATGATGCCAAGCAGTGCCGAATAGGCGCTGCCGCGGCCGCCGAAGAGACTGGTGCCACCGATTACGGCAGCGGCTATCGCATTCAGGTTGACGTCGCCGGTGCCAGCCTGCTGGCTTGCCGATGCAAGGCGCGCAGCAGACAGTACGCCGCCGAGCGCAGCCAGCATCGAGCAGAGCATGAAGGCGCTCGTGTAGATCAGGCGCACGTTGATGCCGGCGCGGCGCGCGGCCTCGCGATTGCCGCCGACCGCCGTCATCGAGCGGCCCCACTTTGTGCGGGTCAGCGCATAGCTCATCGCTACGACAAGGCCGACGAACAGACCGAACATCCACGGAATGCCGCGGTCCTGGTTGAGATAAAAGACGATCAGCTCGAGCACCACGGTAATAATAACCGCACGGAACACGAGACTGCCAAGCGACTGCGAAGACAGGCTAGCCTCGCGGCGCCGCACGACGGTCCGGTAATCGGTCACGAACATCACGATCCCGGGAATGGCGGCCAGAACGTAGGAAACCGGGTCCGGCATGACCAACAGCTGGCCGAAGTTCACCACTGCAGAGCCGTAGGGCAGATTGATCGAACCGGTAGCGCCAAGCAGATAAAGCTGCATGCCGAGAACCGCCAGAAGACCAGCCAGTGTCGAAACGAAGCTCGGCATTCCGAGGCGGTTGAAGAGCAATGCATAAAGCGCACCGATGACACCGCCGGCGGCAAGAGCAGCGACAATCGCCAGCGCAACCGGCCAGCCTTCGTTGACCCAGAGCATGCCGACCAGCGCCGAAGCAAAGCCACTGATCGAGCCCACGGACAGGTCGATCTCGCCAACCATTAAGATGCAGACGATCCCAAGCGAGATGACGCCGACGGTCGATGCATCGAAAAGCAAATTGACGAGGTTGTTGGCCGAGAGGAAGATGGGATTGAGCGACGCAAAGACGGTCCAGATGAGAACTAGGCCGACGACGACCGGCAGCGAGCCTAGATCGCCCGATCTCACGCGATCGGCAAAGGCCCGGATGGCGCCGCTCACGCCGGTTTCATGCTTGACGCGAACGTCGCTCCTATCCAGCAACGGTGCGGATGGCGCGCTCTGATTGGCGTTGCTGCTCATGGGGTTCCTCCGTTCGTGATCTCGCGCGGCGCCTGGCGTCGGCTTGCCCTGCGGGAGACGGAATTGTCGGCGGCTCCTGTGATGGCGCTGACGAGTTCCTGATTGGTGGCGTCGGGATAGAATATTCCATTGTTGCGGCCGAGACGCAGGACGACGATGCGGTCTGCCACGGCCCGCACGTCCTCCATATTGTGGCTGATCATGATCACGCCGAGGCCACGGTCGCGGACCCGTTCGATAAGGTTCAAGACCTCCGCCGTCTGCGCCACGCCGAGCGCAGCGGTCGGCTCGTCGAGCATGATAAGCTTCGGCTCCAACAGCAGCGATCTCGCAATCGCCACCGTCTGACGCTGGCCGCCGGAAAGCGAGGCGATCGGAATGCGGACGCTGGGGATGCGCGCCGACAGCTCATTCAGGAGCTTCCAGGAGCGTACCTCCATCGACACTTCATCGAGCTTTAGCGGACTGGTCTCCCGGCCAAGGAAGATGTTGGCCACGACATCGAGATTTTCGCAGAGCGCGAGGTCCTGGAAAACCGTCGCAATACCGAGATCAAGTGCCGTACTGGGGTCAGCGAGCGTTACGGGTTTGCCCGCGAAAGTGATCGTGCCCGATGTCGGCTGGTGGACACCGGCAAGAATTTTGACAAGTGTCGACTTGCCCGCACCGTTGTCGCCGACCAGCGCCACGACTTCGCCCGCATGCACGTCGAGATCGATATCCGTCAGGGCCGAAACGGCGCCGAAATTCTTGGAGACGCCACGCAGGCTGAGCACCAGCTCGCCGGTCGGGGGCGCGTCATGTTGGTCGTCCATCATCGAGGCAAGCCTTTCCGTATGACTTCGTGATGCCTGCAATGAGCCCCCCGACGACATGCGCCGGAGGACCCTCGGGAGGAGTTCTTAGCTGCCGATACCAAGCTTCTTGCAACCCTCGGCGTAACGATCGCCGCAAAGCAGTTCAGGCGTCTGGATCGGCTTACCGTTGACGGTCTTGTCGATGATTTCGCCCTTCAGGTTCTCTGCAGTCACAAGCGCCGGCGTGAAGAGCTGCGTCGGTGTGTCGAACAGCTTCGTATCCGCCTTCGGCGTCTCACCGGAAAGCAGTTGCAGTGCGACGTTGGCGGCGGCGGCAGCAACGATCTCACTCGGCTTGGAAATCGTGTTGTACTGATCACCAGCAATGATCAGCTGCAGGCCGGCAATCGTCGCGTCATTGCCTGTCACTGGCGGGACCGGATCGACACCGGCAGCCTTGAAGGCAGCGACTGCGGCACCACCAGTACCGTCATTGGCCGCTACGACACCAATGATCTTCTTGCCGAAGCGGGTAATCTGGCCGCTTGCCCACTGCTGTGCCTTCGGCGGCGCCCACTCCGGCGTATCGTATTCGGCGAGAACTCGATATCCACCCTCGGCGATCCCGGCATGGATACCCTTCTTGATCAAGCCGGCGGCTGCATCGGTCGGAGAGCCGTTGATCTCAAGCAGACCACCGTCTTCTGGTTTGACGTTGTTCTTTTTCAAATGCTCGACGAGCGATACGGCAATCATCTTGCCGATCTCTTCATTGTTGAAGGAGACATAGTAGTCGGCTGCCGCGGAAGGGATCGGGCGGTCATAGGCGATAACCTTGACGCCTTGGCTCTGTGCCATCTTCACCAACGAGGCAGCAGCGGTGGAGTCAACCGGGTCGAGGATGATCGCCTTGGCCCCTTGCGAGATCGCGGAGTTGAACTGCTGTTGCTGACGGGATGCATCGCCGTTGGCATTCTGGTAGATCACCTTGCAGCCGGCGCAGAGCTTGGCCATTTCCGCCTGGAAGCCCGGGAAGTCATGCTCTTCGTAACGCGTCGAGCTCTGGTCGGGCATCAGGAAGGCGACAGTCGCGTCGGTGACTTTGGCCGACTGTGCAAAGACGGACGTTGCGCTGAGAAGGCCGAAGGCCAGGATCGCGGCGCCTGCGAGTTTCGTTTTGAGTTGCGTCATTTCGGTTTCTCCATTGAAGAGATCGATTGTTGCAGTGACCGTCTCAGGCGCGTGGTGGCCTGAGTGCAAAGCGCACAAAGCCTCTGTCGGAACCGCGGTCAAAGACCATCGCCGGCCATGCTGCTGAGGCGCACATGTTATGAATCTGAAGACAAGCGTTCTCTCGCGGAGGCCGCCACGGTCTCCGTTCGAACTTGCCATCAATGTGTCCTGTCTCCTCCCTGTCCTCCCTGGTTAGGCGGCCTCCACCGCTTTTTCGTTTTGTGCCCGCAAGGCTCGAAACCTGGAGGGCGGCATCCCTTTCTGCGCGAGAAAGTGTCTGTTGAAATTCGAAAGGTTGTTGAACCCAGACGCGTAGCAGATATCGATAACGGGCATGTCCTCGCCGCTCATCAACAGCTGGCAGGCGAGGTTGATGCGCAGGCGGTTCACATACTGAACCACCGAGAAGCCGGTATGTTTGCGAAACGACCTGGAGAACGCACTCGGCGTTTGACCGGCGATCGCAGCCAGGTCGGTTTCGGAAAATGGCTCCGTTAGTCGCTCACGGATAAATGCCAGGGCCTTGTTGGTGCCGATCGACATATAACCGGACGGATCGGGCTGATAGTCGGACGTGGTCAGCGCCACGCGATTGTTGGCAGCCGTCAGAAGTTCGACAAGCTGCATGAAAAGCGCGATGCGACGCGCACCGGTGGCATCCAGCATCTCCTGCATGATCGGTTTGGCGAGTGCGGCGGTCTCGACAGGGAAGAGGACGCCCCGACGGCTGTCGGCGAGCACCGAGCGAAACCCTTTGAGTTCCGGCAGGATGGCAAGCAGGCCATCGATGAATTGCTCGGAGAACTGCAAAACCATGCAGCGCTGCTCGATGCGCCGGTTGTCGAGGACTTCGCTTACCCAATTGTGCGGCAGGTTCGGGCCGGTCATCACAAAATTCCCCGGCTGGAAATCGCCGATGAAGTCACCGACGAAATAGCAGCCGGAGGTTTCGGTGATCAGGTGGATTTCATATTCGGGATGAAAGTGCCACCGCACCGTATGATAGGGATATCCATGCGACCACATCTTGAAGGACTCGCCGGAACGTATCTGGACGACTTCCAGATCGGGCTCTGATACATCCCTCATACGACTACCCCTCCCAGGGTCTCCTCACTCTGTTACTGGGCTAAAAGCAGGTGGAGCTCTCCCGGTTCCATCCCGCGACCATGAAAGAAGTTTAGCCGGATGCGACAGGGCGCTCCACCACATTTGCCCCTACGCACCGATACTTTTTTGTCATCCGATTCATGATTGCCTGGATGCCCAGCCGTGCATTTCCGGCTAAGTCTGGATCAGTCTGCATCAGCGGCGTTAGGGTCACGGCTCATCTAGGTTCAGCGTGTTCTTCTGGTGCTGCCGCGCAGAGCAGGGTGCAATTTTTAGGGGCTGGCTTGAAACGCAAGTTTTGCCGGCCTTCGAGAGTCGGATTCTGGCGGTCGACCGTGCCGTTGCGAGGATGGCGGCCAGGCTACATGTTCCAGATCCTCAACCGATCAACGACGCTTAAATAGCCGCGACAGCACTGATCCACGGGATGACGGTCGCAACGCGCAACGCTGCTGATTTTATGCCGACCGGCGTTCGTATTCTCAATCCATGGGAACCTTGAGGCTATCGCAGGCCAAGAGCCGATCTTTTTGGCACGATAGGCAATCCATCTGTCTTCAACTTGCTCAATGACCTAAGATTTGGCTGAGAAAGAGCTTGGTGCGATCCGACTGGGGGTTGCCGAAAATGCCTTGGGCTCGTTCTGCTCGACGATTGCCCCTAATCCCCTTGGGGCGTGTAGCAGTTTTGTGGTGCGGATTCCCGCGTCGTTTTGGAGGCAAGATGAATGAAGGCGATGGTAGAGAGTGTTCGAAGAAGCGCAGAAACATCGAACTGGTACGCGGCGCTTGCACTGGCGCTGATGCTGCCGGATGTGTGTTCGAACATCGAAGGAACACCTGGTGGTGTGGGCGCACGCTATAGTAGCTGGTGCGATCGATGGATCTCGCCAATCTACTCGGATCAACATGATATCATCATCCCAGGCGGCGAATTCTATGTGTTAAGGTGCGCCTACCTGCACGAAGGTTCAGAAGACGTTTCCAACCAACAGAAAAAGGATGTCATCGAAAGATATCGGTTTCTTGCACCGCAGGAAGGCCTGACCGTTCATCCACGCCAGATTGGCGGAACCAGAATCTTCCAGCTACCGATACAGCAATTCTGCGAAATATTCTGCATTGCAGCCGAATCCTGGTCGGCAACATTTTTTGCCACACGGCCTGATATGGCAGACAGTGACGACAGGATACTCAAGTTTTATGACCCAGCTGTTGATGGAATTCGTCTTACATAGTTGCGAGTTCGAGCGACCCGCGCCGTCGGGGCTCGATTGCAAAGGGAAGGCCACTTCCTCTTTTCAGTCGGCTTTGGATTTCCGCTTCGAGGCTACCGGACCAAGTGACCTGCCGCGGAACCTTCATCCGGCTGCAATTAGAACCTCAGCGATCAGATGGTCTCCGTCACCAGCTTCATGTTGAAGAAGCTTTCCATCGCCTCCGTCCCGCCTTCTGACCCATAGCCGGAGTCTTTTATGCCACCGAACGGCAACTCCGGCAGCGCCAAACCGTGATGATTGATCGAAACCATGCCGCTTTGCATGTCGCGCCCGAGTGCGGCACCTGTCTTTGCCGACGAGGTATACGCGTAGGCCGCAAGGCCATAAGGCAGGCGGTTGGCTTCCGAAATGGGATTCATACGTCGAAAAAGCGTTGACGACAGCAATCGGGCCGAACGGCTCGTCGTTCAAGACGCGGGCGCAGGGTGGCACGTCGGTGAGGACCGTGGGTTTGTAGAAATTTCCTTGGTTTCCAATCCGTTCCCCGCTGGTCGCAATCCTCCCCCCCCCCCCCGCGAGAGATGGCGTCAGCCGTGAGAGCTTCCATGGCTTCGACGCGCTTTCCGCCGGCAAGGGGGCCCATTGTTATCTCTGCGTCCAAGCCATTGCCCACCTTGATGGCCTCTGCCGCTTTCACGAAGCCGGCGAGGAACCTAGAACAGACCTTCTCCTGGACGAGGAAGCGAGTCGGAGCAACGCAGACCTGGCCGGCATTGCGGAATTTCGAGCCGGACAGGATCCGCACGGCGACATCCACGTCGGCATCGTCAAAAACGATTGCTGGGGCATGACCGCCTAGTTCCATCGTCATCCGCTTCATATGCACACCGGCAAGTACGGCAAGCTGCTTGCCGACAGCTGTCGAACCGGTGAACGTAATCTTGCGAATGATTGGGCGCGCAATGAGGTGGTTGGAGATATCGGCGGGAGTGGCATAAACGAGGTTGAGGGCGCCGGTTGGCAGTCCGGCATCGGCGAATGCGTAGACAAGTTCGGCACAGCTCGCCGGTGTCTCCTCCGGTCCCTTGAAAATGATCGAGCAGCCTGCAGCAAGACCTGCCGCAACTTTACGAACGGCCTGGTTCAAAGGAAAGTTCCAGGGGCTGAAGGCGGCAACGGGGCCGACCGGCTCTTTGAGGAGGGGCGAACCGGGGAGGGGCAACCCGACCGTACGCCCTTCGGGCTTCCTCGGCGAACCAGTCGATCATATCGGCTGCTCCCAACGTCTCCGCCCCTGGCTTCGGCGATCGGCTTGCCCTGCTCGAGGGTCATGATCGTTGCGATCTTCTCAACCCGGTCCCGCAGCAACTGCGCAGCCTTGTGCAACACCCTCGCACGATCGAAAGCGCTGACCTCACGCCAGATGTCAAACCCGGACTCGGCTGCGACAAGTGCGGCATCGAGGTCGTCGCGGCCGGCATTGGCGACAGGTCCGATGATTTCACCTGTGGCTGTTGACGATCGGCAGGCGATCGTTCGAACCGTCCCGCCAAGCGCCATCGATAAAGAGTTGGGTTTCTGGGTAGTCCGACAAATGGTTCTCCGATGCTCTTGAATCAGTAACCGAGGGCACAACCATCCTTGCGATGGTCCGACGCCCCGAGCAGGGTTCCGTGCTCTTGGTCAATCCAAATCGCCTGCGCGCCGCCAATCGCCGATTTCGGAGGAACCACTTTGAGGCCTCGGCCCCTGAGATTTTCGCCAATCGCGGTTCGAATTGTTTCCTCCGCTTCAATCGTTAGTGTGCCGGGGAGGGGGAACAGACGAGGAAGATCGACCGCCGATTGGATATCCATGCCGAAGTCGAACAGCTTCGACAGAAAGTGAGCATGTCCCATAGCTTGATAGTGACCTCCCATAACACCGAACGAGAGGGTCGCTTTGCCGTTTCGCGTGACCATTCCTGGGATGATCGTATGCATCGGCCTCTTGCGCGGGCCAATCGCGTTTGGATGCCCCTCCTTCAGCACGAAACTCTGGCCGCGGTTGTGGAACAGCACGCCCGACTTCGGTGCCATCAGTCCGCTGCCGTAGGGATGGAAGACCGAATTGATAAAGCTGACGGCATTGCGGTCTTTGTCGACCACCGAGATATAGACCGTGTCCGAGTGCTCGACGCCTTCAACGACACCCGTGACATTACCAGCTTCTTTCAAGTTGATGCTCGAGGCAAGACGGTCGGCAAGTTCATCCGACAGAAGAAAATCTGCCGGGACATTCAAGAAGGCGGCGTCTGCAAGCCAACGTTCGCGCGCTGCATAGGCAAGCCGGGTCGCCTCGACTTCAACATAAAGGTTGTCGGGATCGAGGGGGTCGCCTGACGGCGCAAAACGCTCAAGAATCTTGAGGATCATCAATGCAATGATACCTTGCCCATTTGGTGGGCATTCGTGAACCGTCCAGCCGCGATAGGTTGCGCTGATAGGGGTGACATATTCCCCAGCGGCGGATGCGAAATCCTCGATTGTGTGCAGACCGCCGAGCGAGCGAAGATAAGAAACCATGTCTTCGGCGACATCGCCGCGATAGAAGGCATCCCGGCCGTGGCTGCCGATCGCCGACAACGTCTGTGCGAGTTGCGGCTGACGCTGAATGGATCCAACTGCGGGAACTTCATCGTTGTCGAGGAAAATGCGGCGCGTCGACGGGTCGAGTGCGAGCATGGCGCGCTGATGCGAAATATCAGCGGAAACGCGCGGTGTAATGCCATAGCCGTCATGCGCAAGCGCGATTGCTGGCGCCAAGATATCGGCCATCGACATGCGCCCATGATCTGCGACGAGGCGCGTCCAGGCGTCGACAGCGCCGGGAACGGTCACCGCGTGAGGCGAAGACCGCGCGATCTCGGAAATTCCCTGGTCCTTGAACCATTTGAGATCCACGGCCGCGGGTGTGCGACCAGACCCGTTATAGGCGATCACCTGGTCGCCTCCGTTGGGGGCTAGCAACGCGAAACAATCGCCGCCAATGCCGGTGGAGCCTGCCTCGACCACGCACTGGACGGCGCAGGCTGCTACTGCCGCATCGATGGCCTTGCCGCCACTTTTGAGGATATCGATAGCGGTCATGGTTGCCATGGGATGGGAGGTGGCGGCCATGCCGCTACGGCCAACGGCAATCGAGCGCCCCGGTTGTTCGAAGTTCCGCATGCTGTTGTCCTTTCAGCGTCAATCAAGGGTTCTTCCGCATATTTGGTGCAGGTCAGGGGTCTTCGCCTGCTTGCGGTTTCGCTATGGTTGTTCAGGAGGCCGTTCCACAGCATTTTTTGAATTTTTTGCCTGATCCACATGGGCAGGGATCGTTTCGGCCGGGACTGGCAAACGAGCGCAAGCCAGCAGAGACGCTCTTCTTCTCGAGTTCGGACATACGCCAATAGGCCGCAATTGCCAAAACGGTGTCCGGCAGGGCCTCAATTGCGTCGTCAATCACCTGCTCTTTTTCCTCGGTGGCGAGTTCATCGGGCAGATTGCCGGGATCACAGAGCATCATGATGGGAACGAGCAGCATCGCGGCTTCAGACTTGAGCATCTTCGTCCAGTGACGCTGGCGCAACGCGAAGGACTCGACAAAGCCGTCAGCCCAGTCCCAGGCGATGACGGTGTCGCCGGATTCCCAAAAAATAGGCTCGACGGTCTCGTTGTCGATTTGCCGGACGATCTCGTCGTACCGGCCCATAATGGCCCCAAGGACAGCCTGGGCTTGGCTCTCATCGTCGAACTGAGGCGTAGTCTCGCCCCAGATAACCGGCAACCACTCGTCGGGCGGGATTGCCTCCGGCCCGACGGCGATGCCGGTCAAAAAGCCATCTAGATCGGACAGCAGCATACTCTCCGCTGGAGAACTGTCGGACATGAGATAGGCTTCGAGATCATCAAGGCTCATTGCTTCGGTGAAGGATGTCTGATGCGCAGTCATATCGCGATCCTTGTAGAGCTTCGAACAAATCTAAGGCCGAGGCGCCGCCACAGGCAATGCTGAATGGTTCCAGTCACCGTTCAATTGTCCGCACACTCGTGCCGACCTGTGGCGCAATCTGCCTCGCACAGGTGATCCCCGCATCACCCAGGCGCATCACCTTCTCATACAGATCACGACGTTGCCGCTTTCGCTGGTGCCGCAAGCTTTGCAGCGATGTTTGCTTCTGCGATGGGTGTTCTCGGGCCTCATGACTTCCTGCGGCGATCTCATTCATCGCGGCGACGCTGCCAAGATGGACAGCTTTGCGATAACGACCGACCGCCAGACGAAGAGCCTCACCCAGATTCGCGAGAAGATGCCATCGATCCGCGATCTGAGCGGCATCAGGGGCGCCTCGTCGCGCCCCTTCTGCATAAACGCCAGCACGGTCGCGGGCGATGATTTCTACGCCGGAATGTCGGGCAAGCCATTCGGCTACGACATCAGCATTTCGTTCGGGAAGCAGATCAAGAACGCGGTTGCGTTCCAGATCGCAGACAATCGTGCCGTAACGCTGACCCTTGCGCCAGGCCCAATCGTCGATACCAACGATCCGAGGGGCAGGGTAGGCTTCATGCACCGATGCGCTCACCATTCGCAAAAGTGTATCGCCGCTCACAGATGGTCAGCTTTTGCGATAAGCGACCGCCGGGCTCGCCTCCTGCCGTAAGCCCGACCGCTGTTTGCGCCGCTCTGAGGCGGTTGGTTCGACGGGTTTGGTGGAAACCAATTCCGGAAATCGTTCGGTGAAGATACGCGTTACGCATTGTCTGTCGACACAACGAAAACGCCTGGCACGAAGTCGGATCGCTGCAGCTTGATCCTGGAAAGGCAGATCGGCAAGCCGGCGCAGGTAATGGCTGTGAACGCGCCCGCTGGATCGGTCGCAACTGGGGCTTGCCGAGGCCGAAATCGACCGCGCCGAAATAACGACTGTCCCACCTTGGCGATCGACCTCCACGACCTCGAAATTCTCTGGAAGCAACGAGTTGAAAAAATGAAGCACGAGCAAATCACTGCATAGACTACGATTCCGAATCTATGACCGTATTCGCGCCGTACGTGAATCTGGAGGGTTATGTGAGGTCGCATCCGTCGTCGCGGCGAGCTCGAGCGACCTCACATAAGCCGGATTGAAGTAAGGCGCGGGTTGTTTGCC
>NZ_JACHYW010000028.1:0-81815 GCF_014193145.1 Rhizobium sp. BK060 | reverse complement strand
CACCAGGGCCCGCAGAGGACTTGCACCTCCAAGTCATCGACCGGATACCATCCAGGTCAAACGGTGCCCTCCCACCACGCGCCATGCCTGGCGCACCAACGAAAAAGGGCGGTGCCGATGGCGCCGCCCTTTTCTCAATCCAATACTCGAAAGCCTCAAGCGGCCGCGAGCTGCAGTTCCTTCTGGACCATACCGCGCAGCGTGCCGAGGTCCTTGGCGAAAGCGCGAATGCCTTCGGCGAGCTTTTCGGTCGCCATCGCGTCTTCGTTCATCATCCAGCGGAAGGTCTTTTCATCGATCGTAATCTTCGGCACAGGCTTCGTCACATCGAGCGAGAGCTTGCGCTCGAGTTTGCCTTGGTCGTTGGAGAGTTCGTCGAGCAGGTTCGGCGCGATCGTCAGGCGATCGCAACCGGCCAGCGCCTCGATTTCACCAGCGCTGCGGAACGACGCGCCCATGACGATCGTCTTGATGTCGTTGGCCTTGTAATAGTTGTAGATGTCGCGGACGGAGAGGACACCCGGATCTTCCTCAGGCGTGAATTCCTTGCCTGTCGACTTCTTGTACCAGTCGAGAATGCGGCCGACGAAGGGTGAGATCAGAAACACGTTGGCGTCGGCGCAAGCAACCGCCTGGGCCTTCGAGAAGAGCAGCGTCAGGTTGCAGTCGATGCCTTCCTTCTGCAGGATTTCCGCTGCACGAATGCCTTCCCAGGTCGAAGCCAGTTTGATGAGAATGCGGTCGCGCTCGATGCCGCGTTCCTTGTAGGCAGCGATGATGGAACGTGCTTTGGCAAGCGACGCTTCGGTATCGAAAGAGAGGTCAGCATCGACTTCGGTCGACACACGGCCCGGAACGAGCTTCACAAGGGCGGCGCCGACGGAAATCGCCAGACGATCGGCAACGGCCGCGGAAACGGCCTCTGGATTGCCGCCCTGCTTTTTACCCCAGGCTACGGCTTCCTTTACCGTGTCTGCGAACAGCGGCGTGCCGAGTGCCTTCAGCACGATGCTTGGGTTCGTGGTGCAATCGACCGGCTTCAGACGGGCAACAGCCTCGATGTCACCGGTATCGGCAACGACCGTGGTAATCTCGCGGAGTTGGTCAAGCTTGGATGTCATGGTCACTGGTCCTTTTGACTTGAGCTATGAGCCGGCGCGTATTGGACCGGCGAAATCATCTACGAACAGGCGATCGTCTTACTCAAACGACCTACAAACCTGAGGGACGGTCGATCGCACCTCCTCGCACGCCCGGGGCGCCTTCTTCGCGGCGACTATCGCTATTCCTGACTAGATATGTCAAGGACATTTGTGCATTTCAATTGACATAAGTGTCACACCCGTCATTATCGGGTGGAACAACGAACCTGTCCTGGCTTGATGGTAGATCTAGGGCGCAATTCGCTCCGGAGGAGATGTGGTCAAGCTCAAACGCGGTACGCACACGGCTTATTCTGAGGCATCCTCTCTCAGGCTGCGTGCTGCCTGGCTCTATTACAATCAGGGCTTGACGCAGAAGGATGTCGCAGAACAGCTCGGCATCAGCCGCACGACTGTTATTCGCCTGCTCGACGAGGCCATGAAGCGGAGCGAAGTGCAGATCTGGATCAACGACTCGATCGGCGACTGTGTCGAACTGTCGGTCAAGCTCGAGCGCGCCTATGGCCTTGACGAGGCGATCGTCGTCCCCGCACCCGCACACCCCGACGCCAACTCGCTTGCCAAAAGCGTCGGGCTTGCGCTTGGACAGTTTCTCTCCGAAGCCATTCCCGACGATTACACGATCGGCGTCGGCTGGGGCCGCACCATGACCGCCTCGCTCTCCAGTTTCCGGCCGCCTCGGCGCGACAATTGCAAGGTCGTCTCTCTGCTTGGCGGCGTCGTCGCCGTCCACCAGACGAACCCGATCGACTACACCTGGCGGCTCGCAAGCCAGCTCGGCGCGGAGTGCTACATGTTCCTCGCTCCGCTTCTGGTGGATTCGACCGAGACGAAACGAAACCTTGTCGAGAAATGCGGGCTGGACACGATCTATCGGCTGGCGGAAGCACTGGATCTTGCGATCGTCAGCTGCGGCGATATCGGCCCGCACTCAACCTCTCTGTCGGAGGGATGGATCTCGAAAGCCGAACTGGAACAGTTGATCGACGCCGGCTGCGTCTGCGACACCATGTTCAACTTCCTCGACAAGGACGGCAACACGGTCGATCACTCGATCAACAGTCGCGTCATGTCAGTGGACCTTGATACCTTGAAGAAGGCCAAACATATCGTGCTGTCATCGGGCGGCGCGCATCGGGCCGTGGCCATCCGGGCCACCATCAAGCGGATCGGCTGCAACACACTGATCACCGACGAAAGCGCCGCCAAGGCTCTGCTCGAACTGGCGGAGACTGCCTAACGGCTTGCCGACACGCGGTTATCGTCACCGCAGCTGGCACAGGCGCGTCAATTGCGATTGTGCCCAGTTACGCCCGAAATCCTGGGTATCCGGCAATCTCGATAACAGGCTTCCGATCTCACCATCGATTTCGATGTGGGTGTCCGTGATCCTGCATGCCCCCACATCGAGGGAGACAGTGGCCACAACCTTGCCCTCCACCGGCTCCATCTGAAAGAGCGCGTCATCGCCGGTCTCGCAGGTCAAAAGCGCTGTTGCCTTGATGGATGCGAGACTGTCTCCCGTCGAACAGACATCTGCGGACACAACCTTGAAACTGCTGGTTCGATTGGGTCCTACGGGAAGTTGCTCACACAACTGCGCGGTCGATATCGCTCGCGCGACATCCGGCCATTGCGGGCTACTCATCGCCGATTTGCAGCTGGCCCAGGCTGGGACCAACGACATCGCGAGCAGGCCAACGGCAATGCCGATGACCTTGCATGGCTTTTCTCCAGGGTTCATTTTCCGCCTCCTCGAGTCCCAGCCACGGAATCAAACCGGCGATTCCTGAGTTTTTGATGGCAGGGCTCTCGAGGGAGGAAGCGTATCCACAGATTGGATAGATGCGTCGCCGTGATCACGCGTGCGCCGCTTCCCAGCCCAGGATCGCACGCTTGCGGGTAAGACCCCAGTGATAGCCGGTCAGGGCGCCACCCTTGCCGACCGCCCGATGGCAGGGGACAACGAACGAAATCGGATTCGCCCCGACCGCAGCGCCGACGGCGCGCATCGCTTTTGGCCGCCCGATATCGTTGGCGATATCACTGTAGGTCACGGCCTTGCCGAAGGGGATCTTCAACAAGCTTTCCCATACCTGCACCTGGAAATCAGTGCCGATCAGCACGACGCGCAGCGGTTGGTCCGACGTCCAGCGGCCTGGCTCGAATATCCGCTCGGCATAGGGCGCTGTCGCTTCGGTATCCCGGACATAGGTCGCATTCGGCCAGCGGCATGTCATATCGTCAAGACAAGCCGCCTCGTCGCCGTGATTGCTGAAGGCAAGCCCCGCGAGGCCGCGGTCGGTAGCCATCACGAGTGCAACGCCGAATGGCGAAGGATGGAAGCCGTAGCGGATTGTCAGCCCGCCGCCCTTGGCCTTCCATTCGCCCGGCGACATCGCCTCATGCGTCACGAAAAGATCGTGCAAGCGGCTGGGGCCGGAGAGCCCGACCTCGATCGAGGTCTCCAGCAATGGCATCGCTTCCTCGCGGAGAAGCCGCTTTGCGTGATCGAGCGTGACGGCCTGCAGGAATGCCTTCGGAGACAGACCCGCCCACCGCGTGAATGTCTTCTGCAACTGCGTCGGCGATTGGCCGAGCCGTGCCGCGATCGTTTCGAGAGACGGCTGATCGCGATAGTCCTCGGTGATGAGTTCGATCACCTGGCGCACGGTTTCGTAATCAGAGCCATCGGGCGTGATGTCGTTGTTCAGCTTGGCTACCATGTTCATGATCTTTCTCCTTGTACCAAGGAGATAGTCAAGGGAGCGATCACAAGCCACCCGATTCTTGCGGGCCGGTCAGATCCGCTGTTTGACGGTGGCAAGCGCCCGTTTGAAGGCCAGGGCGAAGCTCTCGCGGTCATCCGGATTGAGGAAGGAACCGATATCCGTGCCCCTTCCCTCGCCTGAGATATACATGGAAAGGATGCCGATTTCCTGATGCCGGCGGACGAAGAAGCGGGTCCAGAATGGATTGAAGTGGTGCTCGACCATCCGACCGGAGGGCGCGAACTTGCGCACCGAAATATCGCTACGCGACACCGTCACCTCCTCCCGCACCCGGCCGGAACGGTAATTCAGCCAGAAGGCGCCGTAGAGCAGCAGAAAATCCAGCCCGAAGAAGAGGCCGATCGGCCAGGCACCTGTTGCCACGAAGAACATGCCGTACATCGAGCACACCGCGCCGGTCAGAAGCAGCAACACCTTGAAACCCTTGCGGCCGAGCGACCGGTACGGAAAAAGCTCGGCGGCAAAAACAGGTTCTTCGTTGGCTTGATCGGCGTTGCCTTCCATCATGGCTGCCAAGTATAGATTTTCCATGTCAACTCCGAAACTCAAATCCGCTGCCACATCGCCGCACAACTCAAAAGTGATCGTTCGCGGGAAGAAGCCGGCAACAGCCCGCTCCGTCTATTCCGAAGCCGAGCGCGAGGAGATATTCCGCCGCTTCTCCATCCAACGCCCGGAGCCAAAGGGCGAACTGGAGCACACGAACCCGTTCACGCTTGTCGTCGCCGTCGCCCTTTCCGCCCAGGCGACGGACGCAGGCGTCAACAAGGCTACGCGGGCACTCTTCAAGATCGCCGACACGCCCGAGAAAATGCTGGCGCTTGGTGAGGAGCGGGTACGCGACTACATCAAGACGATCGGCCTCTATCGAAACAAGGCAAAGAACGTCATCGCTCTCTCGCGGATGCTGGTCGACAAGTTCGGTAGCGTCGTGCCGCAGACACGCGACGAGCTGGTGACGCTGCCCGGTGTCGGCCGCAAGACCGCCAACGTCGTGTTATCCATGGCCTTCGGCCAGGCGACGATGGCGGTGGATACGCATATTTTCCGTATCGCCAACCGCATCAAACTGGCATCGGGCAAAACGCCCGACGAGGTCGAAGAACGGCTGATGAAGGTGGTGCCGAGGCACTACCTCTATCATGCCCACCACTGGCTGATCCTGCATGGTCGCTACACCTGCAAGGCGCGCAAGCCGGAATGCGAGCGCTGCGTCATTGCCGACATCTGCAAGTCGCCCGAGAAGACCTGCGACGTGCCGGCGCCGTTGGTCGAACTACCGCGCCAAGTGATTGGAGAGGCCATCTGGTAAGCCTGGAGGCGCAGACTTCGGCATGCTCCACCTGCCCTTAGCTGCGAAGTCCCGGATCCTCACGGGAAATCAGCTTGTGTAGATGCACCATCAATCCTGCGGCGAAGAGCGGCGTCAGCAAATTGACGATCGGGATGGCAAGGAAGGCGGCAATGACAAGCCCCGCGAGGAAGACTGTCGCCGCATGCTTGGCGCGGAACGCTCTTGCCTGCTGCGGCGAACGGAACCGCATCGCGGCAAACTCGAAGAATTCGCGGCCGAGCAGGTAGCCGTTGACCAGGAAGAAGGCGATCAGATTGATGCCCGGCACGAAGAGCAGGAAGAGCGCGACGACATTGCCAAGGATGACGACACCGAGAAACTTGACGGAGCTTGCGAGCGCCGGGCCGAGCGGCATCGCTGTGCCGGGCGGATCCGAGGGATAGTCCCGCTTTTCTACCACCTCCGCCACATCGTCGAGAAACAGACCGGCAATCAGCGCCGTCACCGGTGACAGCAACAGCGCCAACCCAAGCGCAAGTCCGATGCCGGCGGCGATCGCAAACACGAAGCCGAGCCACCCCGCCCAATCCGGCATGGCAGGAAAAAAGTTGGCAATCCACGGGAAGACAAACGATATAAAAGCACTACGCAGCGCCAGCCAGAGCCCGGCAAGCACCAGAAGAGTGAGCCCTAGCACCTTCCAGAAGACTGAGCGTGTTTCCGCCGCAAAAAGATTGATGACGGA
Source organism: Rhizobium sp. BK060 (assembly GCF_014193145.1). Taxonomy (NCBI): domain Bacteria; kingdom Pseudomonadati; phylum Pseudomonadota; class Alphaproteobacteria; order Hyphomicrobiales; family Rhizobiaceae; genus Rhizobium; species Rhizobium sp. BK060. The sequence continues at coordinate 75,821 of NZ_JACHYW010000028.1, read as the reverse complement.
TAGGCGAGCGGCCTGAAAGATCATTCTGAGGTCTCCGGTTGCAACAACCATGTAGGAATCGGAACTTTGAACGGCAAGGCTGAAATAAACCCCACCAATTGACCCAAAACTTGTCGGGAAACCTATGTTAATATATAGTAATTTATCAACTAAGATTGTTTGATCCTGAGACGCAGCTTCCGGAATAGTTGCAAACGACAAGGGTTGCCCTGCATATCCGAGAAATGCTTCCGGGAAGATCAGGACGGCTGACGTGGAAGATTTTGTCCAGAAACTCCGCCAATATGCCAAGTCCGGCACCCCGGCCGAACGACGAATCGCGAAATATTTTTCTGAACATCTGAACGACCTCCCCTTTGAAACCGCGGCTTCCGTTGCCGACCGGCTGGACTTGAGTCCCATGACGGTGGGCCGTTTTCTTCGCGCGCTCGGCTATCAGGGACTCGATAGCGTCAAAATCCATATCCGCGAGACCAACACCATTTCGCCCACGCAGTTGCAGGCATCGTTCACACAACTGCAGACCGACGCCTCCGCCGGCAAGCCGCTGGCCGTTCTCGTTTCCGAGCAAATTCAGGCGCTGCACCATATCTACCACTTGACGGGCCAGCCGCAGTGGAGCGAAGCCGTGTCGATGATCGCTGCCGCGCGGGAGATCTTCGTCGCCACGCATGCGCGATTATCCGGCTTTGCATCCCACTTTGCCCAGCGATTGACGCACGCCCGAGATGGCGTTCGTGCGCTTGACGGGACGGGCAGCCGTTTCGCCGAGCTTTTCGCACGGCTGGACGGCAAGGACGCCTTGCTGATCGTGATCGACAGCCGCCGCTTCGGTAAAGCCCGGTTGCTGGCCCGGACGGCACGGCGCTACGGATACAAGGTCATCTTGATTACCGCACAAGGCGCCAACTGGATTCCGGATCAGGCCAATCTCGTGCTCGCTCTCCCCCCTGCCCGGTCTGAGGACGACGACAACCTGCCGCCGCTGATGGGCCTGCTCGACTGTCTGTCGGAAGCCGTCATCGCCGCTGCCGGTGAAGAAGCGAGCGCCCGCACCCGCCGCATGGCCGAATTCGGCAGCGTGCTCGGAGAGAGCGGAAACCGCTAGATGTAACGGGCGGAGCTCGGCCCGTTACACCATCAAGGCGCCTACTCCATCGCCTCCAGTTCGGCGCGGTGGCGGTACATGGCGAGCAATCTGCGATAGTCGCGGTCGTAAAGGGCCTGTCTGGCCGCATCCGGCAGCTGTTCTTCGCCGCCCGGATACATGGCCGACCCTGCTTCCGCAAGATCACCATAGAGACCGCACGCGACGGAAGCGGCCATCGCCGTGCCCAGCAGCACCGCCTCATTCATCTTCGGCACCACGACCTTGCAGCCGGTTGCATCCGAATAGAGCTCCATCAGCACCGGGTTCTTCACATGGCCGCCCGCGACATGCAAGGTGTCTGGCACATAGCCATACTCCTTCATCCGCTCGAGGATGTGGCGGATCCCCAGCGCGATCGCCACGGCAGTGCGCCAATAGAGCGTGCAGAGCCCGTCGAATGAGGTGTCGAGCGTCAGGCCGCTGATACCGCCGACGGCATGCGGGTCGGCAAGCGGCGAGCGGTTGCCGTGAAAATCGGGCAGGACGAAGATGCGGGCGCCGAATTCGTCCCCCTCCTCGGCGCGAAGCTGCGCAATGCGGAGGACGATCTTCTGGTGCAGCGCCGCAGTCGGTTCGCCGCCAGCCGCGTGCATCCGCACGACATGATCGAGCAACGCGCCCGTTGCCGATTGCCCCGCCTCGACCAGCCAGGATTCCGGAAAGACAACTTCGTAATACGGGCCCCACATGCCGTGGCTCGGCTTGCGCTCGCGCGAGAAGGACACGATACAGCTCGACGTGCCGGCAATGAGCGCCAGTTGGCGTTCCAGCCGGTGGACATCCTGCGCTTCGCCGCCAAGCGTGCCCAGCGCCCCGGCATAGGCATCGATCATGCCTGCGGAGACATGGCACGCCGTCGTCAATCCAAGCGCCGAGGCGGCTTCCTGCGTCAACGTTCCGACGCTCTTGCCGACCGGCACTGTTTCCTCCGGCAGCCGCCCGCGTTCCAATAGGTCACCAAGCCCGACCTGCTCGAGGAAGTCCTTCTGCCATCCCTTGTCCAGATGTGCGAGATAGTTCCACTTGGCCGTCAGCGTGCAGCGTGACCGCGCAAGCGAGCCGCTCGCCTTCCAGGTCATGAAATCGGCGAGGTCGAACAGATAGCCGGTGTTCATCCAGGTGCCAGGCAGCTTCTTCTTCAACCACATCAGCTTCGGCATTTCCATTTCCGGCGACATGAAATGCCCGGAATGCTCCAGCACCGGATGCTCCGTCGCCGTGCAGAAATCGGCTTCCTTCAGTGCCCGGTGGTCGAGCCAGACGATCGTGTCGAAGCGTCGTTCGCCACCTGTCGAAACGCTGATCTGACCACCGTCGACATCGCGCACGACGAGCGAACAGGTGGCGTCGAAGCCGATCGCGCCCACCGATGCAGGTGTCGCACCCGATTGCTCCATCGCCTTGCGCACAGCAATGCAGACCGCCGACCAGATGTCTTCGGAATCGTGTTCGGCGTGGTTCTCACGCGGCCTGTTCATGATGATCGGGTGTTCGGCCTTGCCCAGCAACGCACCGCGAGCGTCGAAGACGCCGGCGCGCGCACTGCCCGTGCCGATATCGACCGCAACCACATGCTGAGGCATTAAACGTGCATCCCGTCCTGCTTATGTTTGCGGACAAGGTGGATCAAATCCGGCATCGCGTCAAACACGGCTTCGGGAGAAAGCCGGTCAAGTTCAGCGCGATAGCCTGCAAAATTGGCGTGCGAACCGCCCGTGAAGGCAAATACCCTCATGCCTGCAGCCTTCGCCGCTTCGATGCCAGCGGGGCTGTCTTCGACGACGACGCAATTCGCAGGATCGACGTTCATTTCCCGCGCCGCATGCAGGAAGAGGTCGGGCGCCGGCTTGCCGTGCTTGACCATCGTGGCGCTGAAGATATCAGGCAGCCGGTCGATCAAACCGGTGACCGTCAGCGACAAGCGGATGCGCTCGACCTGGCTGGAAGAGGCGACACAACAGGGAACGCTGAGCCGATCGATCGTTTCGGCAACCCCATCCATCGGCTTCAACTCCTTGCGAAACCGCGCGTAGAGATCGGTGCGAATCTGCTCGAGAAACTCCTGGCCCGGATGGACCTTGTATTCAGTCTTCATCGTCTCGATCACAGTTGCGAGACTTCGCCCGAGAAAACGACCGTAGACCTCTTCCTCGGTGATCGGGACGTTAAGATCGTTCATCGCCTTGACGAGGACACTCACCGAGATCGGCTCGCTGTCGACAAGAACGCCATCGCAATCGAAAATGACCAGCCGTGTTTCAGCCTCAGCCATGGCAGACCCAATCGCAGTTGGTGCAGGAAGTTTCCATCCACCGGACGGGGCGGAGGCGGCGACAGGAATGCCGCCACAGATCCTTACACAGCAAGTTTGTTGTCGAGATAAAGCTGCAGGGTTTCACGCGTGCCCTTTTCCCACAGGGTTTTCAATGCGTGGGCAAAGCGCTTGCAAAACAGCTCGGATTTCGACACCTCGCCGAAGATGTCGTCGAAGGCGAGGAACGCCATCGGATCATTCTTGGCCTTCAAAGCTGCAGCACGCAGCCGGTCGGCGCTCGCGTCGTTGAAGGCGATGTCCTTGCCGCTGTCCGTCTTTCCCGCGAAGTAGCGGCACCATAGCGCCGAAACCAGCGCCAGGCCGACGACATCCCTGCCCTGGTTCAGGTTGTCGAGCGTCGACGGCAGAATGAACTTCGGCTGCCGGTTCGACCCGTCCTGCGCCAGACGCGGGATCGTATCGGCAATTTTCGGATTGAGCAGTCGGTGCTCGATCAGCGCGAAGTAGTCCGTCAGCGAAATATTGGGGACCGGCGGAACGATCGGAATGATCTCTTCTTTTTCCAGCTTGGCGAGGAAGGCCCGGATCAGTGGATCTTCCATCGAATCGTGCACGAAATGGATGTCCATCAGCGCTGCCGGATAGGCAATCGCGGCATGTCCGCCGTTCAGAATCCGGATTTTCATGTGCTCGTAAGGCGTCACATCCGGCACGAACGTCACACCCACCTTCTCCAGCGGTGGACGCCCTGCGGTGAACTTGTCTTCCAGCACCCACTGCTTGAACTCTTCGCAATAGACGGGCCAGTTGTCCTCGATGCCAAAGGCATCCTTCAAAAGATCGATTTCCCGCTGCCCCGTTGCCGGCGTGATGCGGTCCACCATGGCGTTCGGGAAGGCGACGTTCGACTTGATCCAGTCGGCGAAGGCGGGATCTGAAAGCCGTGCTGTGCCGACAACGGCGTTCGAGGTCACGACGCCGTTATGCGGAATGTTGTCACAGGACATGACGGTGAAAGGCACGATACCCTTCTCCTTGCGCGCCTTGAGCCCGGCGACAATAAGGCCGAAGACGGTTTTCGGGTCGGCGGGGTTCTGGCCATCGGCGGCGATCGCCCGGTGACCCGGATTGAACTTGCCGGATGCATCGATGAAATAGCCGCCTTCGGTGATCGTCATCGAAACGATGCGGATTGCGGGATCGGCAAGCGTGGCAATGATCGCCTTGGCGTCGCCGACAGGCAGAATATCGATCATCGGCGCGGTGATGCGTGCGGCCGTCTTGTTGTTGTCCTGCTCGACGACCGTGGTCAGGAAGTCCTGCGCAGCAAGCTTTTCGCGCATGGCCGCATCGGAGGGGAGAATACCGGCCCCGATGATCGCCCAATCATGACCCTGACCCTGATTGAAAAGGTCGTCGAGATAGATCGCCTGGTGGGCACGGTGGAAATTGCCCACCCCGAAGTGCACGATGCCCGCCTTCAGCGACGCCCGCTCGTAGGTTGGTACGGTGGCTGTCTTTGCCGCCTCGGAAAGCGTTGCCAGCGATAATTTGCACGTCATGTTTCAGTCCTCTTGAAGGTCTTCGGGATCGGCTATGACCCCGGTATCGGCACGCCGGGCACCTTGTCCGGCGTTGCTCTTTCGTCCCCAACCCGGCAACAATGCGCTCAGATGGCGAGGCCGCCTTCGTTGAATTTGTGGATCCGTGTTTTGTCGGGCGTCAGATAAACAGCATCGCCGGCCTTTGCCGGGAAGTCGCCACCGCCACGCGCCGTGACATGGCCAATGCCTTCGACATCGACATGCAGGAAGGTATCCGCGCCGAGATGTTCGGCGACCATCACCTTGCCCTTCCAGTCGCCGCTTTCGGTCGACAACAACACATGCTCCGGTCGTACGCCGATCGTGGGCGCGCCGAACTGGGCGGAATACTGGCCCTTGACGAAGTTCATCTTCGGCGAGCCGATGAAGCCCGCGACGAAAAGGTTGCGCGGCTTGTGATAGAGCTCCAGCGGCGAACCGACCTGCTCGATATTGCCGCGGTTCAGCACGACGATCTTGTCGGCCATGGTCATGGCTTCGACCTGGTCGTGGGTGACGTAAATCATCGTCGTCTTCAGCTGCTGGTGCAGCTCGCTGATCTCGAGGCGCATGTTGACGCGAAGCGCGGCATCAAGGTTCGAGAGTGGCTCGTCGAACAGGAAGGCCGACGGCTGGCGCACGATGGCGCGGCCGATCGCGACGCGCTGGCGCTGACCACCCGAAAGCTGGCGCGGCTTGCGCTCGAGATAGTCCGTCAGGTTTAGAACGCGTGCGGCGTCGGCGACTTTCCTGTCGATCTCCGCCTTGTCGACGCCGGCCATCTTGAGCGGGAAGGCGATGTTGTTGCGCACGCTCATGTGCGGATAGAGCGCATAGGACTGGAAGACCATCGCGAGCCCGCGTTCCGACGGCGCCTTTTCCGTTGCATCCCTGCCGTCAATGACGATGTTGCCGCCGCTGACATCCTCAAGACCGGCAATCAATCGGAGCAAGGTGGACTTGCCGCAGCCGGACGGGCCGACGAAGACGACGAACTCGCCGTCCTTGATCTCGAGGTCGATCGAAGGGATGACCTTGGCTTCACCGAAGACCTTCGAAACTTTCTGAAGGGTAATGCTTCCCATGTTTCTCTCCCTGATGTCTTATTTCACCGCGCCGAAGGTCAGGCCGCGGACGAGTTGTTTCTGCGAGAACCAGCCGAGGATCAGGATCGGGGCGATCGCCATGGTGGAGGCCGCCGAAAGCTTGGCGTAGAACAGGCCTTCGGGGCTGGAGTAGGATGCGATGAAGGCCGTCAGCGGCGCTGCTTTCGAGGCGCTCAGGTTCAGCGTCCAGAAGGCTTCGTTCCAAGCCAGGATGATGTTGAGGAGCAATGTCGAAGCAATGCCCGGCACCGCCATCGGCGTCAGCACATAGATGATCTCCTTGAGAAGCGAGGCGCCGTCCATCCGGGCGGCTTCTAGGATTTCTCCGGGGATCTCCTTGAAGTAGGTGTAGAGCATCCACACGATGATCGGCAGGTTGATCAGCGTCAGCACGATCACCAGTCCGAAACGGCTGTCGAGCAGGCCCGAGTTGCGAAACAGCAGGTAGATCGGGATGAGTGCGCCGACCGGAGGCATCATCTTCGTGGACAGCATCCACATCAGAAGATCCTTCGTCCGCTTGGTCGGCGAAAACGCCATGGCCCAGGCGGCGGGGATAGCGATGATCAGACCGATCAGCGTCGAGCCAAAGGAAATGATCACCGAGTTCATGAAGTGACCAAGATAGTTCGAGCGGCTTTGGACTTCCGCGTAACTCTCGGTCGTCCAATGGAAGAACAGGAACTGCGGCGGTGAGGCAATGGCATCCGCTTCCGTCTTGAAGCTCGTCAAGAACGTCCAGAGGATCGGGAAGAAGATCAGAATGCCGAGCGCCCAGGCGACTGCGGTCATGACCACTTTGCGTCGAGTTGAGACCTTTCTAGCCATCTCAAGCCTCCAGATTCTTGCCGACGAGGCGGACGAGGAAGATCGCAACGATGTTGGCGAGGATAACCGCGACGATACCACCTGCCGAGGCGCCGCCGATATCGAATTGCAGCAGTGCCTGCGCGTAAACGAGGAAGGTAAGGTTCGTGCTCTGCGTGCCAGGGCCGCCGTTGGTGGTCACCAGAATTTCGGCAAAGACCGAGAGCAGGAAGATCGTCTGGATCAGGATAACCACCGTGATGGCGCGCGCCATGTGCGGCAGGATGATGTAGAAGAACTTCGAGAGCGCACCGGCGCCGTCCATCTCGGCGGCTTCCTTCTGCTCTTCATCGAGCGACTGCAGTGCTGTCAGCATGATAAGGGTCGCGAAGGGTAACCATTGCCAGGCAACAATCAGGATGATCGAAAACAACGGCGCATTCGCCAGCCAGTCGTAAGGCTGCAGGCCGAGTGCCTTGGCAAGATGCGCAAAGAGCCCATTGACCGGGTTCATGAACATGTTTTTCCACACAAGCGCCGCAACCGTTGGCATGACGAAGAAGGGCGCGATCACCAGAATGCGCACGATCCCCTGCCCGTAAATATCCTGGTCGAGCAGCAGCGCAAACAAGATACCACCGATGACAGTGATCAACAGCACGCCAAGCACGAGGAGCAACGTATTGATCAATGCGGAGAAAAAGGCGGGATCGGTTAGGAAATATTTGTAGTTCAGGAAGCCGACGAAGGTTTCCATCCCCGGGCTGAGCAAATTGTAACTCAGCGTCGAGAAATAGATCGTCATCACGAGCGGGACGATCATCCACAGGAAGAGAAGCACAACGGATGGTGCGATCATCATTCGCGCTGCGGAGCGGGTGTGTAACGTTGCCATGGCGTGACCGATCCTGTTCAAAGAGGCAGACGGCTGCGGGACAGCTGAGCAAAAAAGGGCCGCCGATGCAGTTTGGGCAATTCGGCGACCCAGACGGGCGGGGAGGTCAAAGGCCCCGCCTTCTCAGGAGGTTATTTTATTTGATGTAACCAGCCTTGGTCATTTCGCGGGTCGTCAACTGCTGTGCGCTCTGCAGGGCCTGGTCGACCGAAACCTGGCCGGCGAGAGCTGCGGAGAACTGCTGGCCGACCGCCGTGCCGATGCCCTGGAACTCAGGGATGGCGACGAACTGGACACCGACATAAGGGACCGGCTTGACGGTCGGCTTGGTCGGATCGGCCGCGTTGATCGAGTCGATTGTCGTCTTCGCGAAAGGCGCTGCCTTCTGGTAATCCGCATTTGCATAGAGCGACGTGCGGGTACCGGGAGGTGCGTTCAGCCAGCCTTCCTTCTCGGCGACGAGGTTGGTGTAGTCCTTGCTCGTCGCCCAGGCGACGAATTTCTCGGCAGCCTCGACCTTCTGCGAGCCGGCCGGGATGGCGAGGCTCCAGGCCCACAGCCAGTTGCCGCGCTTGCCGAGGCCCTTGTCCGGAGCCAGAGCGAAGCCGACCTTGTCGGCGACGGTGGATTCCTTCGGGTTGCTGACGAAGGAGGCAGCAACGGTCGCGTCGATCCACATGCCGCACTTGCCGGTCTGGAAGAGCGCCAGGTTTTCATTGAAGCCGTTCGACGAAGCGCCCGGAGGGCCGGCTTCCTTCATCAGGTTGACGTAGAAGTTCAGCGTGTCCTTCCACTCCGGTTGATCGAACTGCGGCTTCCATTGCTCATCGAACCAGCGGGCACCGAAGGAATTCGACATCGCCGTCAGAAAGGCCATGTTTTCACCCCAGCCGGCCTTGCCGCGCAGGCAGATGCCGTAGATTTCCTTGTCCTTGTTGGTGATCTTCTTCGCGGCTTCCGCGATGAAGTCCCAGGTCGGCGCGTCCGGCATCTTCAGGCCGGCGGCTTCGAACAGGTCCTTGCGGTACATGACCATCGAGCTTTCGCCGTAGAATGGCGCTGCATAGAGCTTGCCGTCGGCGGTCAGGCCGCTGCGGATTGCCGGAAGCAGGTCGTCAGCGTCGTATTCGGCGCCCAGATTGTCGAGCGGCAACAGCCAGCCCTGCTTTGCCCAGATCGGAACTTCATAGGTGCCGATCGTCAGAACGTCGTATTGACCGCCCTTGGTCGCGATGTCGGTCGTGACCTTCTGGCGCAGGACGTTTTCTTCGAGGGTAACCCACTCGAGATCGATGTCGGGGTTCTTTTTCTTGAAGTCATCCGTCAGCTTCTGCATCCGGATCATGTCGCCGTTGTTGACGGTCGCGATTGTCAGCGTTTCGGCCGAAGCCATGCCGGCAAACGCCAGTGCTGAGCAGGCGCCCAGCAGGAGAGTTCTCAATGTCATATCTTCCTCCCAGAAGATGGGTGCGAGCATTCGCTTTGCTCATGGGCAATTACTCGCTCATGGGAGAAAAATGTCAATCACCATTCGTTGCTGCAGCAGCGAAGGCGGGGGTTATCTACCTGAATTTAAATGAATAAATATTTGCTCACGACTTGAGCAGATACTCGGCAGTGTCCTCATCGGTGATAAGCGCATTGATCTGATGGCCTGTTACAGCCGCCTTGATCGCCTTGAATTTGCGCTTGCCCTTGCCGATTCCAATGACGGTCGACGACTCGCGCGAGGGTATCGACGCAGAGGCCACCCGCTCGTTGATCGGGTTGTCGAGGAGCTTGCCTTCGCCATCGAACACCCAGCCGCAGATCTCACCTACGGCGCCGTTGCGCATCAGCTCCATCATCTCGTCCTTCTCGAGAAAGCCGTCGACGCAAAGCGGCCCGTCGATGCCAAGCTCGCCGATGCCGACGAATGTCACGTCCGCCTGCGAGCTGATCTCCAGCGTCGAGCGGACGAGCTGCTGACCGTGCAAGGTTTCCCTCTCCTCCGCCGACGTCACCAGGACCGGCAGCGGCATCGGGAAGTGCCGCGCTTTCACCGCGTCGGCCATGCTGAAGATGACGTTGTAATAAGCGGCCGAACCATCAGGCGCGATGTTGCCGGTCAGCGACACGATGCGGTGGTTGGGACATTCGATGGCGGGCAGCTGATCGACCGCGGCTTTCAACGTTCGCCCTGTGCCGACCGCCAGCACGATCGGATCCGTCCGCTTCAGCCAGCGTTCGATTTCAGCCGCCGCGGCTTCCGCGATGCCGACGGTCGTCGAGCTGGAGCCCGGGTCGCTCGGCACGACCTCGACATGCTTCAGGTTGAACTTCTTGCGCACGGCATTGGCGAGTTCGAGGCAAGCGGCGATCGGATGGTCGAGCCGCACCTTGATGAGCCGTTCGGCAACGGCGAGTGACACCAGACGCTGTGCCGATTGCCGCGAAATCCCCATGGAAGAGGCAATCTCATCCTGCGTCCGTCCCGCCACGTAGTAGAGCCATCCTGCACGCGCCGCGTCATCCAGCCGTCCCGAAGTCTCGGATTTTCTTACCATCAAGTCTCTACCATGCTGAAAGGACCGGCCGTAGCCGACGCGAAGATACACATTGCGGCAGATCAAACCAGAATTCGGGCAAATGTCGAGTGCATTGAGAAATCGCACAGCCTATTTTGACTTGCCGCGCGGGGGCCGGATGCCATCTGCTTGTCATCTTTGTCGATCAAGCCTTGCTTGACCGAGGGTTGAACTGCGAGCTAACTGGCAGCGAGGAAAAAACTGTGCGAATTCTGCTGGTTGAAGATGACAGAATGATTGGTGGAGCAGTGCGGGATCACGTCGTCGCGGCCAATCATGCTGTCGACTGGGTACAAAGTCTCGCCGACGCTGACGCCGCGTCTCGACCTGTCGACTACGGGCTGATCCTTCTCGATCTTCAGCTCCCAGATGGCAGTGGCGTTGAGTTTCTTCGCCGCTTTCGCGAAAGAGGCCTGAAGACGCCCGTTATCATCTTGACCGCGCGCGACCAGATTTCGGATCGCATCGATGGACTGAATGCCGGCGCCGACGACTATCTCGTGAAGCCGTTCAATCTGGACGAGTTGGAAGCGCGTATCATGGCGGTCGCGCGCCGCTATGACGCCAATCCGCATCCCGTGCTCCGCATTTCCGATATCGAGATCAACCGGCCCCTGCATCAACTCTCCGTGGCCGGCGAAACGATCATCCTGACGAGCCGCGAATGGGCGGTGCTCGACCTTTTGACCGCCCGCCCAGGCGCGATCGTTCCGAAGGACCGAATCGAGGAAGCGCTCTATGCGTTCGGCTCGGAGATCGAAAGCAACACCGTCGAGGTCTATGTGAGCCGCTTGCGCAAGAAGATCGGCAAGGACAGGATCCGCACGGCACGCGGCATCGGCTACACACTCGGATGAAGATGAAACGCGAACGCAGCATCACCGGCCCACTCATTCTTGCCCTGACGACCGTCATGGTCGTCTTCTGGCTCGCTGCGATCGGCCTCAGCTTTCGCGTGATGCAGCATGAATTCGACGAGATTTTCGACGGCGCCCAGCAGGAGACGACCGAGCGCCTGCTGGCTCTGATCCTCGACGATCTGAACCAGAGTACGAAGGTCGATCCGCACAGCATGGCAATGTTCGACGTTGCGGCCAGACGCGAGTATCTGACCTATCAGGTGCGCGACACCAGCGGCAAGGTAGCGTTGCGCTCGAATGACGCCCCGGTCGAGCCCTTCGATGCACCGCTTCGCACCGGCTTTTACGACACGCCGACAGCCCGAATCTATACCGAGATGACAGCCGACGGCTCTCTGTTCCTGCAAGTGGCTGACCGGTTCAAGAACAGGCGCGAGGCAGTGCGCGAAAGCACCGTGACACTGCTGATCCCGTTGGTGGCGCTCATTCCGGCCAGCATTTTCGCAATCTGGTTCATCGTCGGGCGCGCGCTGCGACCGATCGAGACGCTTCGGCGAGATATCGGGACGAAGGACAGTGGCAACATGGCCGAGGTCGACGATCGGAACCTGCCGGTCGAACTGCGGCCGATTGCGCGATCGGTCAACCTGCTCCTCGGGCGCCTGCGTGCGGCTCTCGAGGCGGAGCGCGAATTCACCGCCAACAGCGCGCACGAACTGAGAACGCCGATCGCCGGCGCGCTTGCACAGACTCAGCGCCTTGCCGAGGAATTGCCGCCTAGTGCAACGCGAGATCGCGTCCAACAGGTCGAGGCTTCGCTGGTCAATCTCGGCCGTTTGGCAGAAAAGCTCTTGCAGTTGTCACGCGCGGAAGCCGGCATCGGTGGGAGCTCAAGTGCGGTCGACCTGCGTCCGGTCCTGGACATGGTCGTCACCGACTTTCAACGCGACAGCCGCACGAATGGTAGGCTTCGATATTCCGCCGCGCCGGACACAAAGCTCATCCGCAACGCCGACATGGACGCCTTCGGCATTGTCACCCGGAACTTGATCGAGAATGCGTTGCTGCACGGCGATCCGGACCTGCCGGTCAATGTCAGCCTCGAAAGCGGCGGCGTCATCCGCGTCGTCAACGGCGGACCGCCGGTTCGCGAGACCGAGATGGCGGGCCTGAAAAAGCGTTTCAGCCGCGGCAAAACGACAGCGTCCGGTTCCGGGCTCGGACTAGCGATTGCCGACCGCATCGTGTCCCAAATGGGCGGGACGCTGGAATTGTTGTCGCCGGCGACCGGCGCGAAAACCGGCTTCGAGGCGAAAATGACGCTTCCGGCCTAGCCCGGATTTGGCTTGCAAAACCCGCGGAAGGGTGCGAGCAGACGCAGAGGCCATCCAAAGCAGCAGAACCCGAATGATCATCTCTTTCGATATCGGCGGCTCCGCCGTCAAGGGCGGTGTGGCGCACTCCGAAACCAACATCACGCCGCTCGGCCGTCGCCCAACCCCCAAGGACGACTTTTCTGCCTTCGTCGGTACGCTGCGCGCCATCATCGCGGAAACCGGCGAGCAGCCGACGCGCCTTGCCTTCTCGATCGCCGGCGTGGTCGATCCGGATACGCAGCGGCTCACCTGCGCCAATATTCCCTGTATCCACGGCCGCAATCTCGCCGCCGACCTCGAAGCCGAACTTGGCCTGCCAGTACTGATTGCAAATGATGCCGACTGCTTCGCCATGGCGGAAGCCGATCTCGGCGCCGGACGCGGTCACCGCATCGTCCTCGGTGCCATTCTCGGAACAGGCGTCGGCGGCGGCGTCGTCGCGGACGGTCGTCTGATCAATGCCGCCGGCGGCTTTGCCGGCGAATGGGGTCATGGACCGGCGCTTGCGTCTCACGCCGGCAATCCGCCGGTCGCGATCCCGGCCTATCCCTGCGGCTGCGGCCAGACGAGGTGTGTCGATACGGTCGGCGGCGCACGTGGTCTCGAGCGATTGTACAAGACGCTGCATGACGTCGATCTCTCCAGCCAGGAAATTATCGATGACTGGTTGAAAGGCGAGGCCAAGGCAGCGCGCACCATCGACGTCTTCGTCGATCTCGTCGCCTCACCGCTTGCGCTGACCATCAACATCACGGGCGCGACCATCGTTCCCGTCGGCGGCGGGCTTTCCAACGTCGAACCGCTGCTTGCGGAGCTGGACAGGGCCGTCCGGCAGCGCATCCTGCGCAAATTCGATCGCCCGCTGGTGGTCCGTAGCGAATGCCGCGTCGAACCCGGCCTGATCGGCGCTGCGCTGCTCGGCTTGAAAGCGGAAGCCGCTCTCGCGGCTAGCTGAAAAGATGCCGCGCCATGTAGTCGACGAAGACCTGTATCTTCGGGGTCGGGTAGCGATTGGCAGGCCATAGGATGCGAAAAGCGCCGACGTCTGCCAGCTCTTCTTCCATCACGGAGATAAGCCGGCCCGAACGGAGTTGGTCGCGCACAGCAAAGAGTGGCAGGCAGGCAAGCCCGATCCCGCTCTCGGCCATATAGATCAAGGGCTCCAGGGTGCTCGCGATAGAGGATATGGGCAGATCCACCGCATCATCGCTCCGGAATGGCCACCGCTCCAGCTTGGCGCTCGAGGGGTATTTGTGATGGAGGCAAAAGTGACGCCGCAAGTCCTGCAATGTCGTCGGCACGCTCATGCGGCCGAGGTATGCGCTCGAGCCCACAATGCGGTGAGAGAACTTGCCGAGCGTGCGCGTCATCAGACGCGAATCGCTGATCTCGCCCGTTCTAACTACGGCATCGAACCCCTCATCGATCACATCGACAAGGCGATCGGTAAAATCCAGATCCAGCTCGATCTCGGGATAGGACCGCATGAACGTGGTAATCGTCGGCATGAACAACATGCCTGCCAGCGGTAGACTGACACGAAGCTTTCCACGCGGCACCGCCTTAGTCCTCGCCAGCTCAAGCTCTGCCGCTTCGATCTCGCAGGCGATCCGCCGGCAGCGCTCGAGAAACATCGCCCCTTCGGGCGTCAGGGTGATGCTGCGCGTGCTGCGATGAAAGAGCCGCACTCCCAGCCGATCCTCGAGCCGCGCAATCGCCTTGCCGACTGCTGAGGACGAGATACCGAATTGCTGTCCTGTTCTGGCGAAACTGCGGAGTTCGGCGGCCTGTACGAATATTCCGAGCGCACCAAAGTTATCCAAGCATTCCTCCCATTGCGGACAAAACAGTCCGATCTTATCGGAATGTCGTCCCATTTTTCCGCAATCGCTACAAGGCTATCACGCTCCCGTCGGCCGAAAACTCGGCTTTGCAACCACGGAGACTAGCATGTCCAAAGAATACGCCGCCGGCTTCAATATCGCGCCGGCGCCCACGACCTTCATCGTCAACGTCATTCACGCCCATCCGGGAAAACAGGAAGAGGCTTTCCGGATCATCCAGGACGTCGTTCACTATGTCGCGGAACGCAAGGAAGGCTTCCTTTGGAGCAACCTTTCGAAAAGCACGGACGGCGAGACCGTCGTCAACATCGAAGCGATCCAGGATGAAGGCAATGTCGGCGAGTTTTTCGCCGATCCGGTTTTTCTTGAGAAATTCCGCATGCTCGACAGCGTCTCGACGAGTGAATTCCACGCCTACACGGTGGATGATCTCGTGCTGCCAAAGCGCGCGAACGCAGAAGGCTGATCTCTAAAGGGAGAAAGGCGCGGCTTTCGCCGCGCCTTTTGACTTCACTCGGCAGCGACAGCCGGGGGATGGCGATCATCCACCGCGTCGTCATTGGCGTTCGACCGATCGCTTTCGGCGCTGGCCGCCTTCGGCTCCTTGCCGAAGAACAGCGCGTACGCAGCCGGCAGCACCAGGATCGTCAGTACCGTCGCGACCAGAATGCCGCCCATCATGGCGTAAGCCAACGGACCCCAGAAGACGCCACGCGAGATCGGGATCAGCGCCAGGACAGCCGTCAGCGCCGTCAGCATGATCGGGCGGAAACGTCGGACCGCGGCACCGACGATCGCTTCCTGCCGATGCATCCCCGCCTTGATGTCCTGATCGATCTGGTCGACGAGGATGATCGAGTTGCGGATGATAATGCCGAGCAGTGCGATGACGCCGAGGATAGCGACGAAGCCGAACGGTGCACCCGATATCAGCAGGGCAGCGGCCGCGCCGATGATCCCGAGCGGACCGGTTGCCAGCACGAGCATGGCCTTGCCGAAATGCTGCAGCTGCGCCATCAGCAGGATGACGATAACGACGAGCATGATCGGCGCCTTGGCTGCAATCGAGGCCTGGCTTTCCGCGGAATCTTCCGCGCCACCTTGGATCTCGACTTTGTAGCCGGCCGGCAGGCTGTCGCGCAGCGACTGCATGTCGGCATACATCTTCATGACCACGTCATTGGACTGCACGCCATCCGGTAGCGTTGCGCGGACCGTGATCGTCGGCAGACGGTCGCGCCGCCATTCGATCCCCTGCTCCAGAACCGGCACCACCTTGGCAACCTGCGAAACCGGAACAAAGCCGCCGAAATCCGTCGGCACGTAGACCGAATTGACCGCCGACAGCAGCGAGCGGTTGTCCTCCGGCTCGCGGGCAACGATCGATACCGTCTCCTCGCCATCGCGGAAATCGTCAAGCGGCGCGCCGGATACGGCTGTCTGCAGCATCTGACGAACGCGTTGCGAGGTGACGCCAAGCGCACGGGCACGGTCCTGATCGATCACCAGCTTCATCGCCGGCACCGGCTCCAGCCAGTCGTCATGGATCGCGCCGAGCAGCGGATTGGCCTGGAACTTTGCCTTCACCTCGTCGGCGATCTTGCGGACTTCCTGGCGATCCGGCCCCATGATGCGCATCTGCACCGGCCAGCCCGTCGGGGGGCCGAGGAACAGACGATCCACCTTGCCGCGGATATCAGGGAAGTCTTCCGCAAGGATCGTCCGCAGCTTCACGATCAGCCGTTCACGCGCCGGCTCGTCGTTTGCCATGACAAGAAGCTGCGCGAAGTTCGGATTGCGAAGCTGCTGGTCGAGCGGCAGGAAGAAGCGCGGGGCGCCTTCGCCGATATAGGTGGCGACGAATTTCTTGTCCGTATCGTCCATGATCTTGGCTTCGAGCGCCTTCGTCTGCGCCTCGACGTCCTTGATGCTGGTGCCTTCGGGCAGCCAGAGGTCGACGAGGATTTCCGGGCGCGACGACTGCGGGAAGAAGTTCTGTGGAATGAACTGGAACGCCCAGAGGCTGGTCGCGAAGGTGACCAATGTCATTGCCACCACGATGATGCGATGACGCACGGCCCAGCCGACGGTTGCCCGAAGGCGTCGGTAGAAGTTCGTATCGAAGGCATCGTGATGCTGGCCCGCATGGTGGCGCTGCTTCAGGATCATGTAGCCGAGCCATGGCGTGAAATAGACCGCCACGAACCACGAGACGACAAGCGCGATGCCAACGACATAGAACAGCGTGCGCACATATTCACCGGCGGTCGAGGCCGCAAAGCCAACCGGGATGAACCCGGCGGTGGTGATCAGCGTACCGGTCAGCATCGGGAAGGCGGTCGAGGAATAGGCGAAGCTCGCCGCCTCGATCTTGACAAGCCCCTCCTCGAGTTTTCGCTCCATCAATTCGACGACGATCATCGCGTCATCCACGAGCAGGCCGAGCGCGATGATCAGAGCGCCGAGCGAGATGCGCTGCAGGTCGATCCCGAGCTCGTACATGATGGCGAAGGTCGCAGCCAGCACGAGTGGGATAGCGATCGCGATCACGAGACCCGAGCGCCAGCCGATGGATAGGAAGGAGACGATGAGCACGATTATCAGTGCTTCACCGAGCGCATGCATGAACTCGCTGATCGCGTCGGTGACAACGTCGGGCTGGTTGGAAATCTGGTCAACGGCCACGCCGTAGGGCAGCGATTCCTCGAAGCGCTGATAGGTGGCTTCGACATCCTTGCCGACATCGGTCACCTTGAAGCCCTTGGCCATGACAACACCGACCTGGACGCTCTCGTGACCATTGAAGCGATATTTGCGCTGATAGGGATCTTCGAGGCCGGAATAGACCGTGGCGATATCCCCGAGACGCGTCACCTGATTGCCGGCCTTTATGCGCAGTTCGCGGATATCCTCGGCCTTTGTCACGTCACCTTCGACGGAGATGCGCACCGAACGCGTGCCGGTATCGACCGATCCGGCCGGATCGACGCTGTTCTGCCCCTTGATTGCGTTTTGCAGGTCGAGCACGGTGAGGCCGCGTTCAGCCAGTGCCTTCGAGGAAACGTCAATGTAGATCTTCTCAGGCTGGTCGCCGATGATGACCGCCTTTTCGACGCCAGGCGTCGTCAGCAACATGTCGCGTGCCTGGATGGCGAATTTCTTCAACTCGGGATAGCTGTAACCATCGCCGCTGATCGAGTGCAGCGTGATGTAGGTATCGCCGAACTCGTCGTTGAAATAGGGACCGAGCAGCCCGTCCGGCAGCTCATTGGAGATGTCGCCTACCTTTTTGCGGACCTGATAGAACGCGTCGGCCACCTGTTCACTGTTGGTATCGCCTTTGACCTGCAGAGTAATGATGGCGCTGCCCGCCCGCGTATAGGATTTGACCCAATCAATGTGGGGGGTTTCCTGCAGCTTACGCTCGATTTTGTTGACGACCTGGTCTTCCATTTCCTGGATGGAGGCGCCCGGCCAGATGGCCTGTACGACCATAACGCGGAAGGTGAAATCCGGATCTTCCTTCTGGCCCATGCGCATCAAGCCGAGCACACCGGTGATCAGGATCAAGCCGAATAGGAAGCGCGCGATGCTTGGGTGGCCAATCGCCCAGCGCGACAGGTTGAAGGGACGCTTCTCGGCGGTCGAGTTGTCCATGATCATATCCTCTCCTGGCCGGACCCTAGCGAATGATGTCGCCGGTTTCGGCTTGCGCCGACTGCTGTTCCGGCAGCTTGATCTTGAGGTTCTCGGTCATGAACTGCGTGCCGGCCGCGACGACGAGATCGCCAGTTTTCAGGCCGTCAGCGACATGGACGCCGCCGCCGGTGAACTCCGCAACCTTGACCTCGCGGGCATGGACGGTCGACGCATTGCGGTCGACGACCCATACAATCTTCTTGCCGTCCCTCTCGGCAAGTGCACTGAGCGGAATGGCAACGTTGGTCTCGGCATTGCCAATGGCGGCCTCGATCGTCGCCGTCATGCCGAGCAGCACGCGATCGTCGGTCGGAAGGCTGACGCGAACCGAGAAGGTCCGCGACTGTGCATCGGCGCTGCCGGAAACCTCACGCACCTTGCCGTCGAGCACCAGCTTACTGTCGGACCAGAAGCTGGCCTTGACCGTCTTGCCCGGCTTGAACTGCGCAACATCGTTTTCCGGAACGGCGATCTGCACTTCCTTCTCGCCATCGAGCGCGACGGTAACGACAGGCGTCCCCGCAGCAACAACGGCGCCGGTGTCGGCGCTGATCGACGTCACGATGCCGTTCCGGTCCGCCTTCAGTTCGGTGTAGGCGACCTGGTTCTTTGCCTGATCGAGGGACGAAGCCGCGGCATCCCGTGTCGAAACGGCTTGATCGTAGCTGAGGGCAGCCTGCTCCATCTGCGATTTTGCCGTAACGCTCTTGTCGAAGAGCTGCTGGGCGCGCTTGTTGGCAAGGTCGGCGGTTCCCACACCCTTTTCGGCAGCGGCAAGGTTTGCCTCGGCGGTCTTGACCGCCAACTCATAGTCGGTCGGATCGATTTCCGCGAGCAAGTCATCCGGCTTGACGCGATCGCCGATGTTGACGCGACGGTCGGTGATCTTCCCGGCAACGCGGAAGCCAAGGTTCATCTCGACGCGGGCCTTCACCGCACCGGAGTAATCGAGCGAGCGCGTATCGCCAGCCTCAGCGATCTCGACCACCTTGACGGGCCGGATGATCTCCTTCGTCTCTGCTTTCTTCTCCTCGCTGCAGCCGGATACGGCGAGCCCAACGGCGCCAAGAAGCGCGAGGCTGGCAAAGGACGGCAACTGTACTGTCTTCAGCGAAATCATCTTTCGCACTCCTGAAATAGCTTGTCGGTTGATCTGCGGCTTTGGCCGCCTGTTAT
Source organism: Rhizobium sp. BK060 (assembly GCF_014193145.1). NCBI lineage: Bacteria > Pseudomonadati > Pseudomonadota > Alphaproteobacteria > Hyphomicrobiales > Rhizobiaceae > Rhizobium > Rhizobium sp. BK060. The sequence continues at coordinate 56,483 of NZ_JACHYW010000028.1, read as the reverse complement.
TTTTTCAGCGCCTTGATCGAGAATTCGACCAGTTCATCGACGGTGGCGCGGTTGGTCTTGGCAAGGCACTGCGCCACCATCTGAGGATGACAGAGACTGATGGTTGCAGCCCCGAAACAGCGGGACGCGACATCCGCATCCTGCTTGGCAAACTCGCCGGCTGCGATCCCTTCGCGGATCACATCGGCGATCAATTCATGAATGCTGTCGACGTGTTTTTCGATGACGTGCCAATCGCGCTCAATGGCAACGATAACCATCTCATGCACTTTTTCCTGGTCGAGCATGGTCTCGACCGTCATCTGGTACTGGCCCTCGACGAAGCGGCGCAGCCGATCGGAAGCGCTGATTGGCAAATGGCAGGCGTCGTAGGCCATCTGGTAGCTAACATTCATCATCCGGCCGCAGATCGCCTGATGGATCTCCACCTTCGATGCAAAAAAGCGATAGACGTTGGCCGGCGACATACCGAGATCGCGGGCGATGTCGGCAACCGTTGTCTTTGAATATCCGTAGTGACGGAAAAGCCGCTCGGCAGCGTCGAGAATGCGCGTCACATTCTCCTGACGGGCTAGTTCGATCGTGTTTTCCGCAGCATCGCTGATCAATTCGGACACCTCGCTTACTACTGACGATTTTCGAATTTCGTCAGTCGTAAAATATCAATCGTAATCTGTCAACATTTTCTCGCTTGTGCCACGCGGTCCCGACGCTGCCTTAACTGCTGCGGTCAGTAAGTTGGGTCGGAATTCGGGATGATGTGGGAAGCGTCAAGGCGCAAGACATCGCTCCGCAAGCCTAAGCTGCAGGGCATAGCGCCGCGACAAAATGGAACTTAAAGGACCAGGCAGACGACAGGTGCCGGCATCAATACCCGGCACTCGGTCTTACCTGATCGCTCAGGCGAGCTTGACGTCCAACGAGATCGGAACAGCCGAGAGCGCTTTCGACACCGGGCATCCAGCCTTGGCCTTGTTGGCGAGTTCGATGAATGTCCTTTCATCGGTGTTCGGAACCGTGCCGGTCAGCGTAAGATGGATCGCCGTGATGGCGAAACCACTCTCCACGCTCTCAAGCGTCACCTTTGCCGTCGTTTCCATATCGGTTGCCCTGAGGCCCGCCTCTTCCAGGATAAGCGAGAGGGCCATCGTGAAGCAGCCGGCATGTGCCGCCCCGATCAGCTCCTCCGGATTCGTACCTGGGATACCTTCGAAGCGGCTCGAAAAACCATAGGGATAGTGTTTGAGCGCGCCACTCTGCGTGGAGATCTGTCCCTTGCCGTCCTTCAGTCCGCCGGACCACTGCGCTGAACCTGTACGATTGATCTGCATGCCGTTCTCCTATCTGGATTAGAGGAAGCTGAAAGAGGCATCGCCTCTTAAACGCGATATAATCCTCTATCGGCAGAAGGCGACAACGCCGTGAAATTTCTTCGAGGCGGGCACCCTGAAGACGATCAGGTCCCCATTCGCGCCGTTTCCAACGTATAGAGTTCCTGCGCGCGCTTGACGCCGCGAAGTGCATAGCGACCGATACAGGCCAGCGCGCCGCGCTCCTCTTCCGGAATCGTTGCCGCAAATTCCGATGACATCAGCACGTTGAGATCAACCGAGCGGCACATCGATGCAATCCGACTGACCTCATTCACGGCAGGCCCGATGACGGTGAAGTCCAGCCGCTCACGGCTGCCGATATTGCCATAGAAGACATCGCCGATGTGCAAGCCGATGTACACCTCGGTTGTCGGGCGGTCCTCAAGCGCACGCTCGTCGTTCAGTGTCTTGAGCTTCTGCCGCAGCAATCTCTCGGCCCGAAGCGTCGCGCAACAGGCATCGGCGGGCTCGTCTGCCTTGAAGATCGCCAGGACCCCGTCGCCGATCAGCTTCAACACGTCGCCGCCGGCTTCGTGGATCGCCGAAATGACAACATCGCTGTAGGCATTCAGCATCGGCAGGATTTCTTCCGGCGGCGCACTGTCGGATATCTTGGTGTAATTCAGAAGATCCGAAAACCAAAGGGCCGCCGAGATCCGCTCCGACTTACCACGCGTGATCTTGCCCTTGAGCACCTGCCGGGCGGCATCGCCGCCAAGGTAGACTTCAGCAATCGTCCTGGCGATACGCGCCAGTGCAATGCACTTGATCGCAAGTGCCAGTACCGGCACCAACTTTCGCAGGATGATGAGGTCGTGATCGGAAAAGCCCTCTGGATGGCGCGTCGCAAAGTGAGAGAAGAAGCAATCCATCTCGCCGATCGTGCCCGCCTTGGCGAAGCGGTGGACCATCGCCACGAAATCGGTATGACCCTGCTCGAGCATCGTGTCGAGCATGACGAAGTCAATCGGATCGCCGAAGCCGATACGCCGTCTAACCTCGTTCTCTTCTCCGGCCCAAAGATAGTAGAAGGCGGAGCGCTGCCAACTTTCCAGCGCAGTACCTTCACTGGAGGGACCATACTCGAATTCGGTTTCGACCTCTTCCCGGCTATCCCAGCGGAATGCCCGTCCCTCGTGGACGGGATGGAGCGTGTCCATCAGCGCCATGCCGCGATCGAGCGGCAGGCCGCGCTCGCGGCAGGTGTTGCAGAACCCGGTCAGCAATTCGGCCTCGGAGGCGCCCTTCAGCCCCTGCTCCGTCAGCCATGCCGCAACTGTCCCTATATCGCTGTATTCCATGCCGTTTCCCTCGCTGGTGCGAAAGCTGTATCGCGATTTTGCCGACAAGGGAAAGGCGAACCTCAACCCGCAGAAGGCATGTTGTAAGGTGTGACAATTTCCACCGACGACAATGCCGAAGGCGCAATTCCGCCTCTGACCGGGTGAGCCATAATGGCGCGAAAGGCCGATCGGGCGTCCGTGCGCAGATCATGATGAAGCACCAAGCCGATCTTGCGGGAGATCATGCGCGACGAACACGCGGACCAGCCGTTGCGCCGCCTCGAAGGCGGCGAGCACCGCCCGGTTTCCGCCGCCGATGGAGTAGACCGCGTTGATTGCCGGATCCGCTTCAATCGCCTGCATCGCCAGCGTTCCCGTCGCCGCGTTCGTGCCGTGCCCTTGCCATGGAGACGGTCAATCGCGAGCGCATGAGCGCCAAGCTGTTCCCGGCATTGAAGTCGCTGAAGGGGAAACTGTCCGAAGCCGAGATCGGCAACGCGGTTGCTGCCTGCGCCGAGGGCTACTCGTTTCCGACCAACCTCGACCGCGACCCGCTGATCGGTGGCCTTGCCCCGAAGACGCAGGCGCAACTGATGCACGAGGCGCTGCAGGAGACTTGGGACGATGCGAGGTTCTCGTCGGCCCTGGCGCAACAGAGCGAGCGGCGACTGAGTTGACGCATCCACATTGACGAATTTTGCTCCCGGCGCCTTGGCGCCGGTTGCAATCGGGCGGGGTCAATATACGTCCACAGATGGAGATTGGCTCGAGAACGGCAGAACGGCAACACTCTGTCCAGCGGAAGCAAAAGATTGAGCCGATCGGCGTCATTGCCGATCAAAACGAAACCGAACCCAAGGAAAAGCCGCCAGTTCAAGGCGTTTTGCCCCTTGTGTTCTTTCATTGGAGGAGTGCATGACCACAGACCACAGCCGCCTCGACGGCAAAATCGCTATCGTAACCGGCGGTACGCAGGGCCTTGGGGCAACGATTGCCCGCCTCTTTGCCGAGCGCGGCGCCAAGGGCCTCGTCATTTGCGGCCGCAACGAGCAGAAAGGGAAGGCGAAGGCCGAAGAGATCGCTGCCGCTACGGGGGCCAAGGTCGTTTATGTCAAGGCCGATCTCGGGCAGGTCGAGGATGCGAAAAACGTCGTTCATGTCTGCGACCAGACGTTTGGCCGCGTCGATACTCTCGTGAATGCGGCCGCCATCACCGACCGCGGAACCATCCTGGATACCAGTCAGGAACTCTTTGACTCCATGTTCGCCGTCAACGTCCGCGCGCCGTTCTTCCTGATGCAGGAAACGGTGAAGGTGATGCGTCGTGAGAAGATCGAGGGCACGATCGTCAATATCGGCTCCATGTCGGCCAAGGCAGGGCAGCCCTTCATTACCGCCTATTGCGCCTCGAAGGGTGCCCTGGAAACGTTGACGAAGAACACGGCCTACGCACTGCTGCGCAACCGCATCCGCGTCAACGGCCTCAACATCGGCTGGATGGCATCCGAGGGCGAGGATCGCATTCAGCGGGAATTTCACGGCGCACCTGCTGACTGGCTGGAAAAGGCGGCCGCCGGCCAGCCGTTCGGCCGCCTCGTGGATCCCGAGGAAGTGGCACGCGCCTGCGCCTATCTCTCCTCGGCGGAATCCGGCCTCATGACCGGGTCCATGATCTGCTTCGACCAGTCGATCTGGGGCGCCTATGACGGCTCTCCGCATCCGGACACAGCCCTCTGAAAAAATGCAGAGCCCGACGCTTTTGCCGGCGCCGGGCTCTGGAACACATCACCGTTTACGTTTACGAAGAGCGTCATATCGCTTTGGGAGGAGCTGACCTGTGTCGGAAGATGCGCTCTATGACATCCGTGACGACCGTTTCCGCGGCCTGATCGCCGGCAGCGCCCGGCTGGAGGAACTCTACAGCGGCTGCCGCTGGGCCGAAGGTCCCGTCTGGTTCTCCGACCTGAATTGCCTGCTCTGGAGCGACATTCCCAACGAGCGGATGATGCGCTGGGTGCCCGACGGCAGTGTTTCGGTTTTCCGCTCTCCCTCGCACTACGTCAACGGCAACACCCGCGACCGCCAGGGCCGGTTGATTTCCTGCGAGCACGGCGGCCGGCGCGTCACCCGCACCGAATTTGACGGCCGCATCACGGTGCTGGCCGACAGCTACAAGGGCAAGCGCCTGAACTCTCCGAACGACGTCGTCGTCAAATCGGACGGCTCGATCTGGTTCACCGATCCGAGCTACGGAATCATGTCCGACTACGAAGGCCACAAGGCGGAACCGGAGCAGGAAACCCGTAACGTCTACCGCATCGACGCTCCGACCGGCGAGATCGAGGCAGTCGCTACCGATTTCATCCAACCGAACGGGCTTGCCTTCTCGCCCGACGAAAAACAGCTCTACATCGCCGATTCCGCCTCTTCCAATCATGAGGTGCCGCGCCATATCCGCGTTTTCGACGTCGTCGACGGCAGGAAGCTGACGAACAGCCGGTATTTCTGCTCGATTGACAGCGGCGTGCCCGATGGTTTCCGTTTCGATGCCAGCGGCAATCTCTGGACCAGCGCAGCCGACGGCGTTCACTGCTTTGCGCCCGACGGCACGCTGCTTGGCAAGATCAAGGTGCCGCAGACGGTCTCCAACATCGCCTTTGGCGGCGTGAAAAAGAACCGGCTCTTCATCACGGCCACGCAATCCCTGTATTCGATCTACACCACGACCAACGGCGCCCAGTACCCATAGGCCCGCCTCAGCGCTGCCTGGGGCTGGGCATTGCATCCAGAAAGAACCACCGATGTTCGAGTTTTCACGCGCCCGCAACCGGCGCCAATCCATCCGCAACGCCTTTTTCATGGGAGCTTGAGATGCGTTCCGTCGTCTCTTTCAACGAAAGCTGGAGTTTTCACGAGGGTTTCGGCAGGCGTCTGCTCGAGGACTTCGATGGCACGGCGACCGTCAGCCTGCCTCATACGGCCGTTGAACTGCCGTTCAACTACTTCGATGAGAAAAGCTATCAGCGGGCATTCACCTATCAGAAGATCCTGCGCTGGATGCCGGAGTTTGAGGGCCGCGAGGTCTCGCTCGTCTTCGACGCAGCCATGGCCGATGCCGTCGTCTACCTGAACGGCGAAGAGGTCATCGCTCACAAGGATGGCTACACGCCGTTCGAAGCACGCCTCACCGACCGGTTGGCCGTGGGCGACAATCTGATCACCGTAAAAATCGACGGTAGCGAAAATCCAGCGATTCCGCCCTTCGGCGGCCGCATCGACTACCTGACCTATGCCGGCATCTACCGTGACGTCTGGCTGAAGGTCACAGACCCGATCTCGGTTGGCAACCTGAAGATCGAAACCCACAACGTGCTGGCAGAGGAAAAGTCGGCAAGTGTGCGCGTCGATCTTGCCAATCCGCAGCAGCTTGCGTTCCTGGGCTCGGTATCCGCGTCGCTGAAGGATGCCGACGGACGCCTGCTTGCCACGGCTTCCGCGGAGACGACCGGTGAAGACCTGACGCTCTCCTTCGGTAGCCTCACCGGAATTTCCCTCTGGGATATCGCCAATCCTGCGCTTTACGAATTGACCGTCGAATTGAAGACAAGCCATGGCTCCGACCGCGTCTCGTCGCATTTCGGCTTCCGCACCGCGGAATTCACGCCCGAAGGCTTTATGCTCAACGGCCGATCGTTGAAGCTGCGCGGCCTCAATCGTCACCAGGCATTCCCCTATGTCGGCTATGCCGCAGGGAGATCGGCCCAGGAGCGCGATGCCGACATCATGAAGTCGGTGCTGAAGTGCAATATCGTCCGCACGTCGCATTATCCGCAATCGAAGTGGTTCCTCGACCGGTGCGATCGCATCGGTCTTTTGGTTTTCGAGGAAATTCCAGGTTGGCAGCATATCGGCGACGAGGAGTGGCAGCAGGAATCGATCCGCAATGTCCGGCGGATGATCGAACGCGACTGGAACCACCCCTCGATCATCATCTGGGGCGTTCGCATCAACGAGTCGCAGGACAGCCATGACTTCTATGTCGAGACCAACCGGCTTGCCCGTGAACTCGATCCGACGCGCCAGACCGGCGGCGTCCGCTACATAACCGACAGCGAGCTGCTCGAAGACGTCTACACGATGAACGACTTCATCCTCGGCAACGAGGAACTGCCCGGCAACAACCGCCCGCGCACGGCGCTTCGCCCACAGCAGGAATCCACCGGCCTGTCGTACAAGGTGCCGTACATGATCACCGAGTTTGGTGGCCACATGTATCCCACCAAGATCTACGACCAGGAAGCCCGGCAGGCCGAGCATGTCCGCCGGCATCTCGAGGTGCTGAACGCCGCCTACGGCGATCCTGACATCGCGGGTGCGATCGGCTGGTGCATGTTCGACTACAACACCCACAAGGACTTCGGCTCCGGCGACCGGATCTGCTACCACGGCGTCATGGACATGTTCCGCGAGCCGAAGTTTGCGGCCTATGTCTATGCAAGCCAATGCGATCCCTCCGAAGAGATCGTCATGAAGCCGGTCACGTTCTGGGCCCGCGGCGAGCGCAACATCGGCGGTGTGCTGCCACTGATCGTCCTGACCAACTGCGACGAGGTCGAGCTGCGCTACGGCTCAGTGACCAAGCGGATCGGTCCCGACCGCGAGAACTACCCGCACCTGCCGCACTCGCCCGTCGTTCTCGACCACCGTCATTTCACGCCGGATGAGCTTGGCACTTGGGGCCTTGAATGGATCGACGGCGAATTCACCGGCTACATTGACGGCGAGCCTGTCGCCAAGTTGACGCTTGTCGCAGATCCGCTGCCGACGACGCTGCAGGTCGTTGCCGACAGCACGACGCTGAAGGCGCGCGAGCGCGACGCGACCCGCGTCGTCATTCGCGCGCTTGATCAACAGGGCCAGCGCTTGCCCTTCATAAATGACAGTGTGACCCTGCACGTCGACGGGCCCGCAAAGATTGTCGGTCCAGTATCGGTTCCGCTGCAGGGCGGCACGGCCGGTTTCTGGTTGGAAGCGATCGGACTGACGGGCGCAATCGGCGTGCAGGTAAGCAGCAGCCGCTTCCCTGACGTCAAGGTCGAACTGACGGCGGTTTGAGCATATTGCAGCCACGCCCAATCCTTCTGGCAGGGCGTGCCCTGTATCCGGACTATGCCGGTTGCACCGATCGCACCGTGCCGTTGTTGTCGACGATGCACGAGAACTTCTTGCCGCCGGCATCGAGGTCGACGCCAAAGGTGCCGTCAGGCAACTGGCGGGAAGCGGTCGGCAATACCTTGGCGTTCGGACCGGCAACTCCAGCCGCCGAATTGGCGCAAAGCAGCTGCAGATCCGCCGGGGCAGTCTGCAGCGTGGTGCGTGCCATGCTTTCAGGCGCTGGCGGCGTCGGCGGCGTGCAGGCGCCAAGGAGCGCCGCGCTTGTTATTGCCGTTATTGCGCGGCCGATTGAATTTCCCCTCACGATGTTCTGCCCCAAAATCCTGTCCCCCGACTAGCGTTATTTACTCCATCTGCGGCGCTGTGCCGGGCCCATTGTCAGACGCCCTTGTAGAGCGCTGCACCCTGCATCAGCACGATCACCTTGGCGCCGATCTTGATCCGCGACTCGAGATCCACGATGTCGTCATTGTTCATGCGGATGCAGCCGGAAGAGACGTCGAGACCGATGGTCCAAGGTTCTGCGGTCCCGTGGATACGATAGATCGTGTCCTGGTCGCCTTCGTAGAGATAGAGCGCCCTGGCACCCAGCGGATTTTCCGGTCCGCCCGGCATTCCGTCCTTCCACTTTGCCGCGTTCGGGTCGCGCGCCACCATCTCGGCCGGCGGCGTCCAGGTCGGCCACTGCGCGGTCCGGCCGACGCGCACGATCCCGGCCCATCCGAAGCCTTCGCGTCCGACGCCGATGCCGTAGCGGATAGCCTGGCCGCCAGGCTGGACGAGATAGAGGAAATGCTGGTTGCCATCGATGATGATTGTTCCCGGCGGCTCGGCCGTTCGGAAGGGAACGGGCTGTCTCCGGAATGCTTCCGGCGGCTGATTGTTGCGCGCGTAGTATTGGCGCGCCTTCTTCTTGTCGTAGTCGACCCAGGTGTGCGTCTTCGAATCGTAGATCTGGGTCTGCGCCCAGGCAGCAAGCGGGCCAACACACACGGCGACCGCGATCAAGGCCAAGGTCAGCTTACGTGCACGTCCGACCTCTCTCACCTTCGCCGGAAGTCTATTGCTTTCCGTCATTTGCTAGCCCACCCATCTACGCGCTTTGCGTTGTCGGCGACCCATTTTGTCGCGTATTCGAGTGGCGGTATACGCTCGACTTCGAGCGCATAGCTCATCGCCGTCGCTTCCTCTGGCGACAGATCGACCTTTTCCAGGAACGCGGCGATATCCGGGTGCTTCTTCTCGAAAGCCGCTGCATATCCGATGCGGAAATTGGCCGCGTCCCAGGCCGTCGATGCCGAGGACTTGGTGATCCAAAGCGGATCGTTGGGACCGACAAGCTTCCACTTGCTGGCATCATGCGCAGGCTCGGCAAGGCGGACGATCTTGTGCAGGTCGAAGATGAAATGTGGTGCGTAGCAGGCAAAGACCAGCGGCTGGTTCGTCGCAATGGCAATGTCCAGCCCGGCCATCGCGACTTCCTCTTCCGACTCGACCAGCGTCAGGTTTTTCGCATAGCCGTAGGTATTCGCCCGGACCCGCTCGATCCCTGTCGAAGACCATGTGGGCGCGCCGAGCCACATCTCGCCTTTACCGTCACCATCGGTATCGAGAATCTTCGTCTTTTCCGGATCGCTAAGATCCGCGATCGTCTTCAGGCCCTTCTCCGCGGCAGCCGGCGTCGTGCAGATGCCCTGCCAAGCCGGCACTCCATGCTTGGCGAGAACGACGACGCCCTTTTCCGTAACGAACCGCTTGATGACATCCTCGAGGTTGGGCTGCCAGACCTCCGGATGGATGTCGACTGTGCCTTTCTCCAGGCCGTTGAAAGCAAGCAGCGTTCCAAGCTCCTGCACATCGGCATTGAGCCCGAACTCCTTGGCGATGCCGACCTTGAGGATATTTGCCGTCGCCTGTCCGGAAGGCCAGTTCGGCATCGCGATTACGAGGTCGGCGGAAAAGGCAGCGCTGCTCATTGCAAGCGTCGCGGCGAAGACGGATGAAAAGAGCCCTGAATATGCTACGCGCTTCGCCATGCCTGTCCCCCAAACATGCGATATGGATCGTAGATATGCACGTCACACTTTGCACGCGAAGATGCATAAAGCTTTCACATCCGTCAAGTCGAGTTGACGTTCCCGGCTGCGCCTACGGGAGGCAGTTTTCGTCTGCCCAAGCCTTGGCGCGCGCAGCCATTGTGGCGAGATGATCAGCGACAGCGAAACCGGAAATCTTCTTCCGCGGCGCAAGATCGTGGTCGCCATCCTCGAGCCAAAAGACTGATATTGCGGAAGAAAGCGGATAGGTCGTCACCTCTTCACGCGTGCCGAATTCGTCGCGCGTCCCCTGGCAGATAAGCGTCGGCGTGCGCAGGTTCGCCAGATGCGCCGTGCGCAACTGTTGCGGCTTGCCGGGTGGATGGAAGGGGTAGCCAAGGCACAATAATCCACGGATCGTCCCCTGATCGTGGAGCTCGTCCGCCACCATGCTTGCCACTCGTCCACCCATGGATTTGCCACCGATAATGAACGGACCCGAACTCGCGAGTGCCTTTACCGCCTCCCTATATTCGGGGATTAGAGTCTCGGCCTTCGGTGGTGGCTTTCGCGCATCGGACGTCCGGCGTGCAGCCATGTAAGCGAACTCAAAACGCGCAACACGGAACCCGGCCGCCGCAAGCGCGTCTGCGGCAGCTGTCATGGATTTCGAGTCCATCGGCGCGCCGGCACCGTGGGCAAGCATGATGGTGGCTGATGGATTGTCCGGGCCGGTGATCAGGAACTTCTCGCTCATTACGATGTCATAGCGCAATGAGCGAATTCCGACCATATCGTACGGGCGGGGCAGATGCGATCAGTGGAACCTCGGCATGTCTGGAAGGGCCGAGAATTCTTCGCTGATCATTTCGCTCAGGGCGACCAATATTTCTTTGCGGGAGAATCCCGAACGCTCGAGCTCATCGATCATTTGCCCGAGATCCAATTCGAGCTGACCGCGACAGCACGCCACCCGATCGGCAGAAACGAGGAGAATTTCTTCAAGAATCAGCATCGCTTCGCTCCTATTTAGGGAAGCAACCTGCGACCTTGCTAAATGTTCCAACCACGCCCAACAACATTTCCCGCCTCACCAACCACGGGATTCATTACCAATACATCAGATATCGACTGAAACTCTGCACAAAAACCCCATAACGGCCAGTGGTTGTCCTTGGGCAGTTGAATCTTTACGCCGTCAGCGGATGCCACTCCCCGTGACGCACCGGCCGCTAGTGCTGCGCTTGCTCGGTGACCCGTGGCCCCACCGCGCAAATTTACTCATGGAAACCTTTGTGCCGCAAATCAAAAAGCCGGCCTCCTAGAGTAGACCAACGATTTATATTGCAACCACCTGAGTTAGGAGATTTAATATATAATTGAATACGCATACAAGACTGAGCAACGGAACAGTCTGAGGGGGCCTGCAATGCAAAGTTCCCGAGCAAGCAGGGATGGGGCTGCCAATCCCACGATCAATGAAATACGTGATCAAATCGAGCGCATCCTTTCTAGTGGCGAGTTTCACGCCCCCGACCGGGGCCGGCGATTTCTCGAATTCATTGTCGAGGAGACCCTTTCGGGTCGTGCAGACTACCTGAAGGCATACACAATTGCACAAGAGGTCTTCGCGCGAGACACATCCTTCGACGCTCAGAATGATCCGGTCGTCAGGATCGAGGCAGGCCGAATCCGTAGGGCGCTCGAACGCTACTATCTGGTCGCCGGTCACGCCGACAGCATCGTCGTTACGATACCCAAAGGCGGATATGTACCATCCTTCGACTACGCCGAAGGCGCCTGCGGGGCTGCTGTTCAAGCGGTATCGACCCCGAGCCCGCCTCTTGAACGGGATCCGACAAAACCAGCGCCGGCCCCTACGCGATCGTCTCCTGCACGCTACCGACGCTGGATCTGGTATGGCATAGCGGTGTCTGCGGCAATTATTGGGATCATAGGTTTCCTCGATGCGCCGCGGCTTTCCGTTACCTCTCCGCGGGCCCTGTCCTCATCTGCTGTTTCAAGCGACGGCAGTCAGCCCAGGATCATGGTCGAGCCGTTCCAGAACGTTCCTGGCAAGGCTGCCTCGGTAGACATCGCACAAGGCCTGACAGACGAAATTGTTGGGCAACTCACGAAGTTCAAGGAGATCGTCGTGATCGCCCCCCGAACACAGCAGGAACTTCAGGCGGCGGAAGGACCATGGTTTGCACTGCAGGGAAGCGTCCGGCTCGAAGCGGATAAAATGCGGCTGATCGCGCGGCTGATCCGCCACGCGGACGGTGCCGTCATCTGGGCGGACGACTATGATGCGGACCTCGGCGAGCGTAACCTGCTTGAGGTGGAGACCGACGTTGCGCGGCGCATTGCCACGACCATTGCCCAACCATACGGTATCGCCTTTCAGCCTTATGTCAGCAAAATCGCCAAGCCGGACAGCGGCGATTGGGAAGCTTATACATGTACGCTGTCTTACTACGCATATCGAGCCGAACTCGATCCGCAGATGCATACGGCGGTAAGAGATTGTCTGAAGGAAGCAATCAGACGGCTTCCAACCAATTCTACCTATTGGGCTTTGCTATCGCTGATCTATCTCGATGAGGTGAGGTTCCAATACCAGCTCAGAGCCCAGCCTTCGCCACGACCACTGGCGCTCGCGGCAGACGCAGCCAAACGGGCGGTGGATCTTGACCCCCAGAACGCACGTGCATTGCAGGCGCTGATGCTCGCCAGCTTCTTCAGCAACGACGTGGACGCTGCGCTGAGAGCGGGAGCTGCCGCCTATGCGATCAACCCCAATGATACGGAGGTTGCGGGCGAATATGGTTTCCATCTCGCGATGTCCGGAAAGTGGGACACAGGCTGCGAATTGATCTCCGGCGCCATCAGCAGAAATCCCGGCCCAAGAGGATACTATGAGGTCGGTATGGCGCTATGTGCCTATATGAGGGGAGACAATCAAGCAGCTGAGCTTTGGGCCCGCATGGCCGACTTGAAATACAATCCCATGCACCATCTCGTTCTGCTAGCCATCCTCGGCTCATCAGGCAAGCTTGATGAAGCGCGTAGCGAGCAGGACTGGCTCCAGACGAACGCCCCGGTGCTTATGGAGAACATCAGCAAGGAAGTAGCATTGCGTCTCCGCCGCGCGGTCGACCAGGAGCGCTTCCTAGACGGCCTGCGCGCCTCCGGCATCGCGATCCCTCCCGCCGATGGCATGATCGGCAGCCAATAGGTCGCGACGTAGCATACCGTATGCTACCCCATTCGACGCGTATTTTACTGCCTTAACGCCCGTACTCACCCTATCCTTTGGAAAACTTTGGAGAACATGGCGATGACTGCAAGCGAGACACCTCAGTCGATGACCAGCGCCGAAGATCTGCGCAAGCGTGCACTTGAACTTCAGCTCGCGGAAATGGAACGCGACGAAAAGATAAAGGCCCGCGAGGCGACGAAACATTCTGAGTTCATCGAGGATTTTTTTCAGAAGCACATTGGCGAGGCAGAACGCGCGGTCATCAAGCGCCTCGTGATGAAGGCCGCAGCAGACGGAAAATACGAGGCAATGGTCTACAGCTTCCCGTCCAGCCTCTGCTCGGACAGCGGTCGAGCCATCAACAACAACCTGCCCGGTTGGCAGAATACCCTGCAGGGCAAGGCGAAGGAACTCTACGATCTCTTCGAAACGCTCGCCAAACCCCAGGGCTACGGCCTGAAAGCGATGATCATCAATTTCCCCGGCGGTATTCCCGGCGACGTCGGCTTCTTCCTGACCTGGGAGCCACCCGTCGAATAAGGGTCGGAAAGGCACCTGATAGCGGATGGGGACACCCGACATGCCCGGGAGGTTTGTCATGAACGGTTCGAGGGACGGCGAGAGCCCTTACCCTCGTTAAGCTGGCAGGAAAATCATCGGCGCACAGCGATGCTCCAGGCTTATAAAGGCCGCGCGTTGACACGCGGCACGTCGGTTGCTGTGCGGGTTATTGAGCGCTAGTCGCGCACGATCGTCCAGTTATCGTCCGGATTAAATTCCTTGATTGTTGTCACCCGCTGCTGTGTTTCGGGTCCCAGATCTCGCTGATAAACGATATTCGCGCCGTTGATGATGAACGTCTGAACCCCCGTCACGCGATACGTCACCGGCCACGCGATCAAGGCAAATCCGCCCGTCATATTGCCATTGACGCTGTAGCTCTGCTTGCCGCCAATGACGTTGGACCCCTGGGCGGTCAGGATGCGGTAGCGATATCCGTAATACCCTTCACCGCGCTTGGCCCTGCCGAAAGCCGCAGTCTCTATCAGATGCCCGGCCGGGCTCTCCTCATCGAACAAACCGGGCTCCCAATACAAGCCATCCCGCTTGCCGGGACTGCTGATCAGCCGCTGAGCGAACTCGTAGACACCATCCTCGTCCTCGTCGATTTGAGCATACTGATACTGGGCATTCACGTAGTCATGCATGGTCTGGATCGTTGCAAGCTCGTTTTGACCGACCCTGCGGTTGACGATCTCCTGCAGCCCGACTTCCGTGTCGAATGCCCATTTTCCGTCCTTGCTTTTGGACAGGGGGAAAGGCAGCGGCCACAGGACATCTCCCACCAGGATCACCTTGCGATCGTCGAGGTCCTGCAATTGCAATTGCCGCCCGGCACCCTCGCGGATCAATCCGTAGCTTATCATCGCCTCGCTGCTGGACCGCAGCTTGACAGCGTTCAGACCGAGTAGGCTTGCCAAGCCATCAACATCATTGGCGCTCAGCACGGTCTTGAGCCGTTCGAGCGCCGCCGAAGGGTCATCAAATGACGGCGGCGTACCAGCCTGGAATTCCTGAAGATCCGTCTGGGTCTGCGACATCGATGGGGCTGCCCACGCCAGGGAGAGAGCCGTTCCGAGCAACAGCGGGATCAATTTCAACTGTGGTCTCATGGTTTATCTCCGGAAATCTGAATAGCTGGACACCCTATCGCCGACCGCCACCACGACCGCCGCCACCCCGACCACCACCGCGGCCACCGCCTCCCTGCGGCATTGGGCGCGAGCGTTGGACGGAGGGACGTGGGCCACCGCGTTGCCCGCCTCCCATACTCTGTCCGCCTCGCTTGGAAGCCACCGCCTCACGTCGCCCCGACTGCACATTGCCGAGGGCGCTGGGCTGGCGCGGACGGTTATCGGCACGCGCCGCCATCTTCGGTGCACTTGGCTTCTTCTTGGCTGCCGGCTTTGATGGACGGTCGGCAGCACTGCCCGGTCGGTTGGCTGCATTCCCTGGACGGGCATCCGCGCGATTGGCCACGTTGCCCGGGCGAGCGTCCGGACGCGATGCACCCGGCCGGTTAGCGGCAGCATCTCCTGCCCTCGATCTCGGATTTGCCTTCAAGCCCTCCATCGTGCCCTTGCGGATGTCGTCGGCGCGGGCGCTGACGTTTCTGGTTCCCTGTCCACGGTTTGCCTGCCGATCGCTGACCTTGTTCTTGAGTTGGTTGCGATTGTCGGACTGCAGGCTGGACTTGATCGCCGAGCGGTCGATATTGGCAAGCTGATCCTTTCCGATGCTCAGCTTGCTCCGGTCCACCTTGGTCCAGTCGATGTCGTTCCACTTGACCTTGCCGTTAAAGTTCCGGTCGTTGAAGCAGTTGTTGCAATCGATATCGAGGTCGCCGTCCCAGTTGCCGCCCCAAACGCCCCAATCGTCCCAGTTGACGATGGCCGCCCACGCGACGCCGGTCACCGCCGCCGCGAAGAACCCGGCCCCTGGATAATAGTAGTTGTCGTAATAGTCGGGATAGTAGGAGATCGGCTCGACCGCATAGCCCGGTTCGTACAGCATCTCAGGAGGGTACTGCGGAATATACACCTTCTCCGGATCGGTCGGTCGAATGACGACGTTCTCATTTTCCGTGACAACAGTGACCTTGTCGTCCGTCTTGATGATGTTCTTCGCCACAGCTTCGTCCCGAAGCTGCTGGATGGCGATCAGCACGTCCTTTTGCTGGTTGGTCAACGCGTCACCCAGCGACTGCGTCCAATCGAGATCCTCACTCATCATCTTGACGATGTCAGGATAATTCAGAAGCGATATGACGCTTCCATCCCAGTCATCCTTCGGCTTGAGATTGGCATCTTTTTTCTTGGCCTCCAGAAAGCGCGCTGCCTCGACGATTTGCAGGGGAAACAAGGACGCTGCCGAGATCGCGGCCACCAGTTCATCCGGATAGAGTGCGATGCGGGCGACAAGGACTTCGAGTTCATCCTCAGAAAGAAGATCCGTTTCCGGCCCAGTCGGCTCCGTCGTCTCTACCGACACAGGCTTCGGTGTGGGGGTCGCGGTCTGTGAATATGCGGGTGGTCCCGGATGCATGGAAATGATTGCCAAGGCAGAGAGCCCCGCCAGCAACCTGAGGGATCCTGCTTCCATCATGCGCCGACCTCCTTGCAAAAAATGGTACGGATGAATACTCACCGCGGCTTGGGCTTTGCCTCGCCCGACCGCCTGAGCATGACGACTTTCGATTGGGACAGCGCCTCGCCGATTTCAGCGACGAGCGCATCGACGAGGCTCGCATACTCCTGCCGCCGCGTTTCTCTGATATTGTCCGGAAGACGCTCCACATGCGCCAAAGTCTCGGCGGCGGCAGCGAGATCTTCGCACATGCTGCGGAACGTTTCGTTCATTTGGAAAAGCTGCCGTACCCTCGCGGCCTGGGCCGGAAACTGCGCCTCAGCAATCTCCAGGGCGGACAAGTGTGTCGAATTGCTTTCTCCCAACGTCATGCCGCCCCCCGCTGTTATACTCGCGTCAAGCAGATTGAAGTATTGTATTACAGCTACTTAGGATGGAGACGTAACATACGCGAACTTACGCGTGACGGCCCGGAAGGGACTAGACCTACGTCCGCGGTGGCCCTGCCTTTCCGCATTGCGCGTGCCGAAGGCAGCCGTATCCGGGAGGACCTAGCTGCCGCCGGCAAGCTGGTCAAACTACTCTCAATCGCGATGACGATGACTTCCCCGGCAGTTGGCACCCGAGGCAGGGAACGCACGCCGTCGCGGACGACCACCCTTAATCTCGAAAATCCGGACTGCCTGTCGAGCCGCGCGACGCTCGATAGATATTACGTGATGCTACGGGCGTTCGAGACCGCACCGGTCTACTATTTCTTCTCGACTACGGCCGGACGGTTCGGCGAGCGGCCGAAAAGGAGTGACCGTGTTTCTCGACTATTTTGCACTGGGAGTGTTGATCTTCGTCGTGGTCACTCTGTTCTACGCAGTGATCGCGATCCATGACATTCCTCATCTGATCGCCAAGGCCAGAAACCATCCGCACCAGGACGCCATCCACGTTGCCGGATGGGTGAGCCTGTTCACGCTGCACGCAATTTGGCCCTTCCTCTTCATCTGGGCCACGCTCTATCGCGAGGATCGCGGCTGGGGCATTCGGCCCGATGGCAAGCTGTCGGCCGAGGCTGAAGCCAATGCCGAAATCGCCCGCCTTCACGCTCGAATAGCAGAACTCGAGGCGCAGTCGCCGGAGAAGGAGAACGCCTGATGGATCTGCTCCTCATACTCACCTACGCCGCAATCTGCTGGGTGGTCTTCAAGATCTTCCGCATTCCGGTGAACCAGTGGACACTTGCAACGGCCGTCCTGGGCGGAATCTTTCTCATCTCCAGCCTTCTGCTGCTCATGAGCTACAACCATCCCTATACCAGCGATGGGCGCATTTACTTTACATCGGCTCCCGTCATCCCAGTCGTCAGTGGACAGGTCGTAGAGGTGCCGGTCACGCCGAACGCTCCGCTGAAAAAGGGCGATGTTCTCTTCCGGATTGATCCCCGCCCCTATCAATATACAGTCGATCAGAAGAAAGCGTCTCTTGCCGAAGCCGTGCAAACCGTCCTGCAATTGAAGGCTGCTCTCGATGCCGCCAACGCGGCCGTAACCGGTGCGGAAGCTTCAAGGGATCGCTCCCTGCAGGCCTTCGAAAAGTTTCAGCAATCGAACGAGAACTCAAAGTCCAGCGGTAGAGGAGCCGTGTACTCGGAACTCGAAGTCGAGAACCGCCGCGGGATCTATCTGACAGCCGAGGCCACCGTCGACACGGCCCGCGCTCAGGCGACGCAGGCAAAACTCGCCTATGAGTCCGAGATCAATGGCACGAATCCAACAGTGGCACGGCTGCAGGCCGAATTGCAAAGCGCCGAGTACGACCTGGAGCAGACGACGGTCCGTGCGCCGAGCGACGGCTACGTGACGCAGGTCTTTCTCCGCCCCGGCATGATGGCAAACCCCCTTCCCTTGCGGCCCGTGATGGTCTTCATGAACAGCGAGGACCGGATGCTGGGTGCAGCCTTCATTCAGAATTCGCTCCAGCGGGTGCGGGCCGGCGACGAAGCCGAGGTAGCCTTCAAAGCCGTGCCCGGCAAGATCTTCAAGGCGCGGGTCCAGGAAGTCATCGATGTCATGGCGCAGGGCCAACTGCAGCCGAGCGGCGCGCTGATCGACCCGCAATCCCCGGAACGGGCATCGCCGGGACAAACGTTGGCGCGCATCGAGTTGCTGGAAAGCACCGCGGAGTATCAGCTGCCCGGTGGTGTGGTGGCCGAGGTAGCCGTCTACACGCATCACTGGCACCACGTCGCAGTCCTGCGCAAGGTCCTGCTGCGCATGAGCAGCTGGATGAACTACGTCTTCCTCGAACACTAGAATGCATCAACCCTTCCGGTGGCCGCTGGAGTGCGGCGGCCGGGCAGACTCGGAGATCAGACAAGAAATAACAAGGGAACCCAAGGTGATAGGCAGCCTACCAATATTGCGGGGTCTGGCCGGCTTCAACAAAGACTGGCTTCGTAGCGATATCCCGGCCGGGCTGTCGATCGCTGCGGTGGGTTTGCCGAGCGCCATCGCCTATCCCGCGATTGCTGGGCTCCCGCCAGAGACAGGCATCTACGCCAGCATCGTTGCTCCGATCGCCTACGCGATCTTCGGTCCTTCAAGGCTCCTGATCGTCGGTCCCGATGCCGCAACAATGACGGTGCTCGCGGCTGCGATGACCGCTATCATCGCGGCCGAACCTGCCGCTGCCAATATCGACCGGGTTGCCATCGCCTCGGCGCTCGCCCTTGGCGTTGGCGTATTCTGCATCGCGGCAAAACTGCTGCGGCTTGGCGTCCTCGCGAGCTTTCTGTCGCGTCCGATCCTGGTGGGCTTCTTTGCCGGCGTGTCGCTTTCCATCCTCGTCGGGCAGATCAGCCGCTTCACAGGCGTGAAGATCGAGTCCGATGGGCTGCTCGCACCAGTCTTGGAAATTCTCGGCAAGGGCTCCTTGATCCATTGGCCGTCGCTTCTCTTCGGCCTTGCCATGTTCGCGTTGCTCTGGATCGTTAGGGCATTCAACGTCAAGGTTCCGGGTCCTGTTCTCGTCGTCGTTGTCTCCGTCATTCTCTCGGCGCTCTTCGATTTCCGGGGGCACGGCATCGCTGTTGTCGGCGATATCCCGAGTGGTTTCCCGAGCCTATCCCTACCGGCGCTCCATCGGATGCCGCTCGATAAGATCATACTCGGCTCGGCCGCCGTGTTTCTCGTCAGCTTCGGCGCCGGCATCGTCGCCGCGCGCAGCTTCGGCTCCCGCACCGGTGAAGAGGTCGATGCCAACCAGGAATTGATCGGTATCGGCGCCGCCAACATCGCACCCGGGCTCTTCGGCTCCTTTCCGATCAGCGTCTCGGATTCCAGAACGGCCATAAACCTGTCGACCGGTGGCGTCTCCCAGGCCGCAGGGCTGGTTTCGGCCGCCACGCTGATTGCCGCTCTTGTGTTCCTTCATAGCGCCCTGCGGATCCTTCCGATCCCCGCGCTCGCCGCGATCCTCGCAACCGCGGCCATCAGTCTCATAGACGTTCAGGAACTCAAGAAGATCTGGCACATCAGCCGCATGGAGTTCGTCTTTGCGCTGATCGCCATGTGGGGCGCAATCAGCTTCGGCGTTCTGAACGGCGTAGTCGTCGCCGTTGCCGCGACGTTCGTGTACCTGTTGCGCAAGACGATGTTTCCACGCGATGGCCTGCTTGGCCATATCGAAGGTCGGCACGGTTTCTTCGACCTCGCCCGCTTCCCGGAAGCTCGCCCTGTCGAAGGCGCTGCCGTCTTCGCGGTCCAGGGCAATATTCTGTTCTACAACGCCGACTATGTCCGCATGCGGCTGACAGCGATCGCTAAGGAACTCGCCCCCGGAACCAACTGTCTTGTGTTGGACGCCAGTGCCATCACGCACATGGACAGCACCGGCGCCGTCGCACTCGACGCCGCGGCGGATGCCTTGGCAAAGCGGGACATCGTCTTTGCCATCGCCGACCTCAGCGAGGAAAGCCGCGGCATCCTCGAGCGTGCCGGGGTCATCAACAAGATCGGCACGCACAATCTTTTCAATGGTCGGGAAGAGGCGTTGCGCGCGCTCATAGGCAATTCCGCAGGGCAATGAATGCGCCCAGCGCGGCGCGACATTAAACAATGGAGGGAGCGATGGACGAAGCATACGATCCGAAACGAGAGGTTCCAACGGAACGCAAAGGCAAGCAGAAGAAGGCCAAATCCTGGGACTACAATAAGGAGATCAAGCGACTGCAGATCGAATTGGCGCATCTGCAGGCCTGGGTAAAGAAATCGGGCGCTCGGATTGTCATCATCTTCGAAGGCCGTGACGCCGCCGGCAAGGGCGGCATGATCAAGAGAATAACGGAGAAGGTCAGTCCACGCGTGTTCCGCGTCGTCGCCTTGCCCGCGCCCACCGATCGCGAGAAATCCCAGATCTACATGCAGCGCTACATCGCCTATTTGCCAGCTGCGGGCGAGATCGTGATCTTCGACCGCAGCTGGTACAACCGAGCAGGCGTTGACCGCGTCATGGGCTTCGCCAGCGAGAAGAAGGCTCAGCGTTTCCTCGAGCTGGCGCCCCGCTTCGAGGCGGCAATCGTCGAAAGCGGCGTCATTTTGCTCAAGTATTTCCTGACTGTCAGCGAGGAAGAACAGGAACGCCGCTTCAAGCGCCGTATCGATGATCCGGTTCGGCAGTGGAAACTCAGCCCCATGGACGTCGAGTCGTACCAGCGCTGGTGGGACTATACACGGGCCTATGACGAGATGCTGCGGATGACGGACAGCAACCACGCACCGTGGTGGATCGTACCTTCCGACGACAAGGAGCGCGCCCGGATCAACTGCATTTCGCATATCCTGCAGTCGATCCCTTACGAGCGCGTGAAGTTTGCGGCCCCAGACCTTGGCAAACGGCAGAAGCGGCCATCGAATTACGTTGAGGATCAGAGCGCCAGAAACGTCGTGCCGGAGACGACGCGATGAGCCCTGATCCGTTCAGGCACGCCCTATGGAAACCCGTGGGATAGGCAATACCGCGATGGAGAAACCACAAAGCGGGACCGCGGCGGAAACCAGTCCCGCGCAGATCTCCGTGGAGGCACGGGTCAGCGACTTGGTGCGGATCGGCATCATTGGGCTGTTCGCCTATTGGAGCCTGCAGCTGGTTGCGCCATTCGCGCTGATCATCATCTGGTCCGCGATCCTTGCGGTGGCGCTCTTCCCGATGTTCGATGCCCTGTCCCGGCTGCTGGGAAGTCGACCAGCTCTTTCGGCTACCGTGATTGTCATAGCATGCCTTGTGCTCATCATCGCGCCGTTGGCGCTTGTCGCCGTCAATTTCGCCGATGCAGCCCAGGCACTCGTCGGGCAGTTGAAGTCCGACAACTTCACGCTGCCCGCAGCGCCCGAGGCAATACGCGGTTGGCCCGTGGTCGGCGAGCGCCTCTATGCCGGCTGGAACCAGGTCGCAAGCAATCTCGCTGCAACGATCATGAAATTCCAGGCGCCTCTTCGCGAAGTCATGGGCGTCATCATCGCCAAGCTTGCATCGATCGGAGGCGGGGTGTTGAGCTTCGTCGCCTCCATCATTCTCTCCGGCATCCTCCTCACTATGTCTCCTCGCCTTGCGGCAACCATCCAGGTATTGGCTGTCCGCATCGGCGGAGAGAGGGGTGTCGGTTTTGCGCGGCTGGCCGGGTCAACGGTTCGCAACGTCTCGCGCGGTGTCATCGGCGTGGCCCTCCTTCAGACGCTCCTTTCCGGCCTGTGTTTCGCCTTTTTCGATATTCCGGCCCGCGGGGCCCTGACCTTTCTCGTGTTCGTTCTTTGTTTGATGCAACTCGGCCCGGGCCTCGTTCTTGTCCCGGTCATCGTCTGGGCATGGTTCTCCTGGCCGACATTGATGGCATTTGCCTTTACTGTCGTGGCGATCCCGATCACCGTCGCGGACAATGTGTTGAAGCCGATCTTGATGTCCCGAGGGCTGTCGACCCCGATGCCGGTGATCCTCATCGGCGTCATCGGCGGAACCCTCTCGCACGGGTTGCTCGGCCTGTTTCTTGGGCCCATCGTCCTCAGCGTCTTTTACGAACTGCTGCGAGCCTGGGCGTGGCCCTCCGCGCCGGCGGCCGCGACCCTGCCGCTCGACGACAGGGACAGGAATGTCGAGGGCGCCGCGCCGGGTTGATTCTGAGGGGCCTCGGCCTCGTGCTCGCTAGCATTGCAATCGCTCTCGGGGGTCAAGTATGGAGCATCGCATCGAGCCATCACCCGCGACGGGAACCACGGAGGCAGCCGACTGGGCTTTTCCGCTGCGATTGCATCTCAGCGTGATCATTGTCGGGCTGCTGGCCTGCACGGCGCTGCCACTCGTGTGGATGGCATATACGCAGGGCAAGGTGACCGCCCTCTCTGCCGGCGAAGCACAGATGCGCCAGCTCGGTTTGCGTACGATCGAGGATTACCGCAATGTGTTCGCCGGCGGACATGCAGCGATCGAGACGACCTCTGCCGTCCCCCAAATGCTTACGCCACCTCCCCAAGACCTATTGGCGAAGCAGAACCTTCTGCTGCACGCGCTGAAGTCGTCCTTACGCATAGACGGAGTCTATGCCGGTTATGCAGACGGGACGTACATACAGGCCACCAACATTGCGACCAATCCGACCTGGCGCGACACCTTGAACGCCCCGGCCGACGCCGCATTCGCCGTTCGTACGATCACCAAAGTCATCGGCATTCCAGTGACGACGTGGATGTTCTTCGACAAGAACACTCGTCCTCTCGCTCGTCGCGCCGACCGCGACGACATCTTCGACCCGCGTTCCCGTCCCTGGTACCACGCCGCGCTCTCGGAGGGACAGACGACTTCAGTCGGCCCCTACATTTCAGCCGCGACCAACTACCTCACCCTGACATTTGCTACACCCGCTGTCGGGGGGAACCAAGTCGTTATCGGCGCCGATGTGATGCTCGTGACCTTGGGGGAGGTTGTCAATGTCGGCACGATCTCGAAAGAGGCGCATGGCTATGTATTCGACAACACCGGGCGCCTGATCGTGCATTCCGACCCCGCAGTCATGGCGAAACTGCGCGATAATATTCGTCGTGGGGGGCTGCTGTCTGTTGCGGACATCGCAAGAGCGGACCCTGCCATCCCGGCCGTCACGAACCTGGCGCAAGGCCGCCGGTTGCCGGATGGTGATGTTGTCCGCTTTCCGGTGAATGGCCGCGAGTACCTAGCCCAGAGCTTCCATGCGGAAGTTGCCGGTATGCTGAAGGACTACACGGTCGTCATCGCCGCACCGCTGGACGACCTAGTTGGGCCTGTCGAGCGAACGCTGCGGCGCAACCTCGCTGCCGCGGCGGCCTTCCTGGCCGCCGGCGCGATCGCCGCGATCATCATCTCCCGATTGATCAGCCGATCGCTCTACGCATTGGCCGACGAGGCGAGACAACTGGGTAATCTGGAATTTAGACAGAGCCGCGTCTCGCATTCCTGGATATCCGAAGTCAACGCGCTCGGGAAAGCACTCGGCGCCGCCCGCGATGCGATCCGAACGTTCTCGCTCTACGTGCCACGTGAGCTGGTTCGCAGGATTGTCATCGCCGGCCAATCGGCCATAGGCTCCGCCTCGCGGCAGGAGATCACCGTCCTCTTCACCGACATCCGCGAGTTCACGACGATCTCCGAGCGGCATTCGCCCGAAGATGTCGTGGCGCTGCTCTCCACTTATTTCGAAGCCCTCAACGTGATTGTGGAGCGCCATGGCGGCACTATCGTGCAATATATCGGCGACTCTATTTTCGCGATGTGGAACGCGCCCGTTCGTGACGAGCAGCATGTCGAAAACGCCTGCCGCTGTGCCTTGTCAATGAAAGCCGCGATCGACGCGATGAACGCTTCCAATCGCGCCGCCGCTCGCCCCGAACTTGTCACTCGCTTCGGCCTGCATACAGGACCGGCCGTCGTCGGCAGCGTCGGCGCCGAGTCCCGGCGGCAATACACCGCCATCGGTGATACTGTAAACATCGGCTCGCGGCTGGAGGGCCTGAACCGCGCCTATGGAACCTCGATCCTCGTCAGCAGCGCGATCCGTGACGCGGTTGAAGAGAACTTCACTTTCATGCCCATCGGAACCGTCAGCGTCAGAGGCCGAACAGGGCAGACAGAGCTTTACGAGCTTCGCGGATGACACCATCGAAGCGTCCTGTACCTCGTTGGTGGAAAGGACACTGAACCGTTACCGCGCACGGCGATGGTCCGGTAGGATACGCTGAGCAGTTGTCCGCCCTCGGAAGAGATCGATCCGGGAAGATGCGCTCGCGTGAATTTCTCCGGTGTGCGGACATCCAGGAGATGGTCGTGCGCACCGGATCGGCATTCCACGTTTCGGCGGTCTGCCGATCGATGAACGTCAGAACGTCCTTTGCCGAAAGGTGCTCGCTCGCGAAGCGGCGAGCTGTTTCTGTCGGCTTCCCGTAGGTTACCGTGCGCCCACCTCCAGATCGAAACCTGCCTCAGTCCAGCCGCGCGCACCGCCATCAAGATAGGCGACGAAATTGGAGCCCGGGAATCGATCAGCGTCTGCGCCCCGAGAATGGCACGCGGCAGGCCTGCGCGGGAGACAACGACCTTCGTCTCCGGTGAGGACACAATGTCCTTGAAGCGCAGCAGGAGCTCGGCGCCGGCACGCCGACGGCGCCTGGCACATGCGCCTTTTCATATTCGCCGAGCGTGCGAGTATCGAGGACGATAACGTCCTCGCCCCGATCATGCCATGCCTTGAGCTCGACGACCGAGACCCCAAGTGTTCTGCAGGCAGATTTGCTGCAAACAGCGGCAAAGCACAGCCAACGCGACCGGCCGGATATCGAGAACTGCCAGTTCGACCCGTCGCCGAGCCAATCGATCAATGTGGCCTTGTCCATCGAACGTCCAGTCGTGGTTCGTGCCCTTTGATCTCAAGCGTTTGGATCGATCCACAGGTCGCCGAAGCTCCAATTGAGCCCCTGCGATCCCGTGACGAAGTTCTTCACCCGCTTGTTGGCAACGATCTGGGCGCCAGCAGCAACCAGGTTCACGGAAGCGACCTCGTCGTGGATGAAGTGCTGGAATTTGCTCCAGGTGTCCCATCGCTTCTTCTCGTCCGGCTCAATAGCAGCCGCCTCGAGCAAAGCGTCCGCCTGCGCGTTGGCGTAGTGGCTGGCATTCGAGAAAGGCAGGCCAATCTTGAAGTTCTTGCTCCAATAGGCGCGCTGGATGCCGAGTGACGGGTCGAACGTGTTCGAAAGCGACTCCACCACGAGATCGAAGGCGCGGTCGGTGTAGACCGTCTTCAGGAACGTCGGCAGGTCATACTTCTTGATCTCGATGCCGATACCGATCTTTTCCAGCTGGCTTTTCAGGACGTCGGCATAGCCTTGCGGCAGATAGGAATTGTAGGTCAGTCGGAGGTCGAAACGCTTGCCGTCCGCCTTGCGCGGATAGCCTGCCTCGTCTAGCAGCTTTTCGGCGGCGGCAGGATCGAAGGCATGCGCAACGACGCTCGGATCGTACCATTTCGGCAATGCCGTACTGACAGGACTCGGCGAAACCTGCGCGTAGCCGTAAAGCGCCACATCGACGATCTCCTGCTGATTGATCGCCTTGGCGATGGCAAGCCTCACCTCACGCTTGGCAAAGAGCGGATTGTCGTAGTTGAAGAACAACTGCTGCTGCGGGCCGGAATAGGCGTAGGTGGTGGTATCCACGATCAGATGAGGATCTTGTTTCAGCCGGTCGAGATCGGCAAGCGGCACGGGATTGTCGCCGATGTCGGCCTCGCCCGTCTCCAAGGCGGCGGACCGCGCCGCCGGATCGGTCACGACGCGCAGGACGATCCGATCCAGATAGGGCTTTCCGGCGTCCCAATAGTCAGGATTTCGCTCGAAGATCAGGTGACTGCCGGCCACCCATTCCGTCAGTTTGAACGGCCCGGTACCGATCGCCGTTTGCAGCGTTTGGCCATCGCCCGGCGCCAGTTTCTCGAAGATATGCTTCGGCACGATTGGCGATTCCGAACTCGATTGCGCCGCCAGCAGGAAGGGAGCGGGCTTCGACAGAACGATGACGGCGGTGAGCGGATCCGGCGTCTCGACCGCGACCACATTCTGGTAGGTGATGCGGCCGCGTGGGTGTGCCTCCTTCAGCCTGAAGATCGAAAAGGCAACGTCGGCGGAGGTGAAGTCCGTCCCGTCATGCCACTTGACGCCCTTGCGGAGCTTGAAAGTGTAGCGAAGATTGTCATCGGAAACCGACCACTCCGTTGCCAGCAGCGGCTGCGGCTTGACGTCGAAGTCGAAGGTCAAAAGGCCCTCGACAATCTTCGGACCGATGGCCTGGCCGGTCCCTGACGACGTGTTGATCGCAAAGAGAGCATTGCCCGGATCCACCCGGTAGAGCCAATTCAAGGTACCGCCTGTTGCCGGCGCCGCCGCCTGCCCAAAGGAGAACGACGGAAGCAATGTGCTCGCCCCGGCAAGCAACATTAGCTGGTTGAAACTGCGACGGTTGATGGACACGCGAAGAGCTCCTCTTGGGTTGGATATTGGTCCGCCGAGTGGAGCTTCAGTGTTGTGTCCCGAAAGGCGAAGTCAAAGTTTCTTCTCGTCCGGAAAAGAATAATTGCATGCCGACGATTCTTCGTAGCCTGCGTGGCGCTAAGGAAAACCAGCGCATTTTCCATGCTTTTCCCGGATGATGTTTGCGTGAATGAACGCCTCGGAAGAAACGCAAGAATCTTCGCATATATCTGTTATCGTTTTGGAACCGAGGTGAAAGCGCATTTGGCTTGCACGCCGGCGCGGTGCGTACAGAACCGACAGACACTCACTCGACGTCAAAGCAGATGTTTGGAAACGGTAATCCGCCTGGACAAATTGTGAATACGCCGAGCAATCGACGCCCGACGTCGCTTGGAGGCCGCGCTCAGGCTCGCCAGCGCAAGAGCCTTGCTTCCGCTGCACCGGCCAATCTGTTGAGTGCAAAGCCGACTAGGCCGAGAATGATGACGCCCACCATGACCAATGCCATGTCAAACCGCTCACGTCCGGCAATGACCAAGCCGCCGATGCCTGGACCAACGGCAAGAAAATACTCCGCCCCGACGGTCGCCAACCACGAGTAGATCAACCCAAGATGAATGCCGGTCGCGATCGTTGGCAGGGCCGAGGGCAGGTAGATTTTTGTAATGCGCTGCCATGGCCGAAACCGCAGTGCGCGACCGACCTCGACCAGTTCGGCCGGCGCATCCTTGATGCCGTCATAGGTGTTGAGGGCGATGGGGATGAAGGCCGCGAGCGCGACGAAGACGACCTTCGCCTGTTCTCCGAACCCGAACCACACCGAAATGAGAGGAATCCAGGCAAGCAGGGAAATCTGCTTCAATCCGTTGAAGGTCGGCATGATCAGCCGATCCCCTAGCCTCGTCACGGCAACGAGCGTACCGAAGCTGACGCCGAGAGCGCAACCGATCAGGAAGCCCGCGATATTGCGCAACAGGCTCGCCCCGAGCTGACCCGCCAGACCGTTGTCGATAATCTCCCGTTTGGCGGTGCGCACGACATCTTCGATAGCCGGCAGAAAGCGGGGATCCATGAGGTCGAGGCGGCCGGAGGCTTCCCATGCGACGAGAAGAAGAAGGGGAAGC
This sequence comes from Rhizobium sp. BK060, assembly GCF_014193145.1. NCBI lineage: Bacteria > Pseudomonadati > Pseudomonadota > Alphaproteobacteria > Hyphomicrobiales > Rhizobiaceae > Rhizobium > Rhizobium sp. BK060. The sequence continues at coordinate 28,542 of NZ_JACHYW010000028.1, read as the reverse complement.
GCAAGGCCGCGCCTGATACGGACAAGCCTGGTTGACGTTTCGGCGGCCATCACAATCCTTCTTTTTTCCAGCGCTGGATGAAGACTTCGGAGCCGTTCAGACCCTTGTCCATGGCAAAGCCTATGAGGCCGATCACGATCATCGCGATGATCACGGTATCCAGCCAGAACATCTGCCTTCCCCAGACCAGCAGGTATCCGAGCCCTTCAGAGGACGCCAGGAGCTCTACGCCGACAAGCGATGTCCAGGCATGCGTGAGGCCATAGCGGATGCCAGTGAAGATGGAGGGAATGGCGCCCGGCAGGACAATCAGCCGAAGCGTCTGCCAGCGGCTGAAGCGCAGGGCCTTACCAACTTCCACGTACTTGCCTGGAACGCTGCGGATACCGGAGAAGGTATTGAGCGTGATCGGCACGAGAGCGCCCTTGGCAATGATGACGATCTTCAGCGTCTCCTCAATGCCAACCAGCAGCATCAGCAACGGAATCCAGCCAAGCGTCGGGATCTGCGCAAAGGCGAGGAATGTCGGCTTTGCATAGTCTTCAAAGCGCGCAGACAGGCCCATGGCGATGCCGAGGGCCAAGCCCAATACCGCGCCGATAGCAAAGCCGAAGATCACGCGCCGCAAACTGACGGCGGCGTGGTAGAGCAATTCACCGCTCGCAATCATGTCGCGGCCAGTCTGCAGCACGTAGGTGGGCTCAGGAAGAATTTGCTCCGGTAGCCAGCCTCTTGCGGAAGCCAGCCACCAGAGCGCAATCAGAAACGCTGGAAGAAGCAGGGCCGAGAGCGAAAAGAACCGTCCCCTGAGAAATCTGCGCCAGTTCGTGATGTTTTCGTGGCCAGAGAGCTCAAGATAAGTTGCCATCACCTGCGTCTCCATTTTGGTTTACGAGGTCACCGGCTTGCCGTCGGCGCCGTAGGCCTGCCAGAAGTTCTGCAGGCTGAACCGCTCTATGGCGCTGTTTAGGTAACGCGGCTCGAACCAGCTCTCGAGATCGACATCACGGCGGATGAGGCCGAATTCCTTGCTCTTGGCCGCCTGTTCCTTGTATTGCGAGACGAGAAGGCCATCGATCAGTGGCGAGTTGCGATAGGCGAGCGTGTCGCCCTTGAAGTACTCCTCCAGAATTGGAACGGGTGTCCCCGACTTGTGCCACAGTTCCAGCAGTGCCGGGCGGTTGGGCTCGTCGGACGACCATTGGGCCGCCTTGACGAAAGCATCGACGACCCGCTGGGTTATCTCCGGATGGGCATCGATGAACGCCTGTCGGCCGATGACGCCGGCGTTGCGGCCGAAGCGCGGATCATCGCCCTTGGTCGTGTAGATGACATCGGCTGCACCCTTCGCCGCAAGGTTGATAAGCTGCGTATCGCCGAAGGCGGCGTCGATGTCCTTGCTGGTGAGAGCGGCAACCGTGCCGGCGCTGTCGAGATTGACGACCTGAGCGTCGCGCTCTTTCAACCCATGGGCTTCCAAGACCTTGACGGCAGCCAGATGACCGTTCGTGCCGCGCTGTAGCGCTATCTTGCGGCCCTTCAGATCCGCGATAGACTTGATGCCGCTATCTTTGGCGACGGCAAGGTAGAGCGGCTTTCTCGCCCCACTTGCCAGCAGATACTTGGTCTTCAGCCCGTTGGCGCGGCCGATCAGCGAGGGGAGATCACCCTGATAGGCGAAGTCGAGCTGATCATTCGCGAAGCCTTCATTCACGGCAGGGCCCGCGCCCTTGAAGAAGGTCCATTCGATCTTGATGTTCGGATCCTTGGCGAACTCCTTTTCCAGAAATTCCCCGGCTCGTGCCGTCGCGGCAGACGTGCCTTCCGCGTAAGGGCGGTTGTCGACGCCGATGGCCGCATAGCCGACATGAATGACCAGCGGCTCCTCCGCCCGGACCGTGGCCGACGCGGTAAGCATCAGGGCGAGGCCGGCGGCCACGCGTGACAGAAATGCGCGTTTCATAGTTTTTCTCCGTTCTTGTGAAGCTTATCTGGCCAGCGCGACCGCACGTTCGCCATGACCGCCGTCATCGGATCGTTGCGTCGCTTTGGGCTGCATATTCTCGCCCGTCGCATGAAGGCTCTTCAGGACACGGTCTCGCACATTGGCAATATCGCTGGACGTCCGCCGACGTGGGCGCGCCAGCTTGACCGGTACCACTTCGCGGATGCGGCCCGGACGCGGCGACATGACGACGACGCGATCCCCGAGATAGACAGCCTCTTCCACGTCATGCGTCACCAGCACCATTGTGATGTTTTCCTTTGCCCAGATCTCCTGCAACTCGTCCTGCAGATACGCCTTGGTGATGGCGTCGAGCGCCCCGAAAGGCTCGTCGAGCAGAAGGACGTTCGGCCGGCTGACGAGGCCACGGGCAATACCAGCACGCTGCGCCATGCCGCCGGATAATTGATGCGGGTAGACATTGGCAAAGCGGGAAAGCCCGACAAGCTCTAGATGTTCGCGCACAAGCTCTGCCTTTCGCGCGCTCGTCAGCTTGCTGTTCAAGAGGCCAAGGGAGACGTTTTCCTCGACAGTCAGCCAGGGAAAGAGGCGTGGCTCCTGAAAGACGATGCCCCGATCGAGGCTGGGTTCGACAACTGCCTCGCCCGCATGGCGGATGGTGCCTGATGTCGCGATATCCAGACCGGCGAAGAGACGCAGCAACGTCGATTTTCCGCAACCGCTGGCACCGACGATTGTTACGAACTCGCCCTTCGCAATATCGAGATTGATGTCGTCGAGCGCGATCAGCGGCTCCCGCTCGATCTGGAACTGCCGGGTTATGTGCTCGACTGTGAGATGGGGTCGGTTCATATCGCTCGCCCCTACTCTGCCGCGGCCTGAACGCGCGCCGGATGCCGGGGTGTGCTGAGGCCGAGATTTTCGCGCAGCGTTCTGCCCTGGTATTCGGTGCGGAACAGTCCACGACGCCACAGTTCCGGCAACACGAACTCAGTGAAGTCCCGTAGCCCGACAGGCAGATGCGGCGGCATGACATTGAAGCCATCGGCCGCGCCGGTCGTGAACCAGTGTTCCATCTCGTCCGCGATCCGGCTCGGCGTGCCGACAATCTGCCAATGGCCACGCGCGCCTGCGACCCTCAGATAGAGCTCGCGTATCGTCAGGTTTTCGCGTCTGGCAAGATCGAGAAGGAGCTTCTGCCGGCTCTTGCTTGCGTTCGTCTCCGGCACGTCCGGGATGGGGCCGTCCAGAGGATATTTCGAGAGATCGACACCCCCGGCCATGCCGTTCAAGATGGAAAGGCCGACAACCGGATGAACGAGGTCCTGGATCTCCTGGAATTTCGCTTCTGCCTCCGCCTGAGTACGGCCGACGACCGGGAAGATCCCCGGCATGATCTTCAACTCTTCGGGCCTGCGACCGTACTTGGCAAGTCGGCCCTTCAGATCGCTGTAGAAACCGCGTGCGTCCTCGATTGTCTGATGCGCCGTGAAGACGACCTCCGCAGTGCGCGCGGCAAGTTCCTTACCCGGTTCCGACGATCCTGCCTGTACGAGCACCGGCTGTCCCTGAGGCGCGCGGGCGACGTTCAATGGCCCGCGAACCTTGAAAAACTTGCCCTTGTGATTGAGGACATGCTGCTTGTCCGGATCGAAGTATATGCCGCTTTCCTTGTCACGCAGGAATGCGTCTTCCTCCCAGGTGTCCCACAGTCCGCGCACGACGTCGGCAAACTCTTCGGCGCGCTCGTATCGCTCCGCATGTGCATAATGCTCCTCACGGCCGAAATTGTGCGCCTCGTGTTCGCTGGACGAGGTGACGAGATTCCAACCCGCGCGCCCGCCGCTAATGTGATCGAGCGAGGCAAATTTCCGCGCGATATGGTAGGGCTCGTTGTATGAAGTGGAGGCAGTGGCGACAAAACCGATGTTTTTCGTCACCGCGGCCAGAGCGGACAGCAAGGTGATTGGCTCGAACTGCGCCACGTAGCGGACAGCCGTCCTGCTGAGAGCCTCTATGTCGGTACCGCGCGTGCCGACGCCGTCGGCCATGAAAATGAGATCAAATTTCGCCGCTTCAGCCAGCTGCGCAAGCTCAATATAGTGAGCGAAATTGGAGCCGGCATCCGCTTGCGCCTCCGGGTGCCGCCATCCGGCCACGTGATGGCCCGTCGGGTACAGAAAGGCACCAAGTTTGATCTGTGGTCGCGCGCCACTCATGTCAGTCTCCTCGATCAGGGAGACGATAGCCTAACAGCAGCAATCTTTATCTATAGAAATAGTATTCTATTTAGGTCGACGATGCGGGATTTTTGCAGCCGGCAACGTGGCGTTTCGAACGATGACGTTCTGCCGCCACGCCAATCGGGGACGTCTGGCGATCACAAGGTCGCCGCTTGCCAACCTCACGAAAGAATTTCTTTCGGTAAAATCAATCAGATATTTCTGGACTTGAGCGGTCAGCCAGCCAACCGTTGATGGGAAAAGGTCGGGACGCACCTCCCCTCCACCGTCATCCCGGGAGGCACTATGCCGTTCGAAACAGATGTTGATGACGCGCTCTTGGCAAAAGCGACCGAGCTGCGCAGGACGTTTCATCTCGATGCCATCGAGAGAGACAAACAGGGCGGCAGGCCCGTCGAACAGATCAGGCTCCTGAAGGAAAGCGGCCTTCCCTCCGCGCAGATCGCCAGGGAATATAATGGCCAAGGTGCGTCATGGCTGACGATCCTGCGCATCGTCAGGGAATTTGCCAAGACCGATGGATCGCTCGCCCATCTCTTCGGCTATCACCATCTGCCGCTCAATCTCATTCTGTTTCGCGGCTCCGTTGCACAGAAGGAAAAATGGCTGACCGGCTCGGCGGCCGGCAACTGGATCTGGAGCAATTCCGGAAACGCCATGTCGAAGACGTCGGCGGGTGAGAAGACGCCGACCGGCTGGCGCATCAACGGCAGCCGCCCGTTTTCCTCTGGTTCCCATATCGCCGATTATATCCAGATTTCCTGGGAGAATGCCGATGGCGCTCGGCTGACCGCCGCCGTCCCCGCCGACCGGGAAGGCATTGTCATCGAGAACGACTGGGACGGCATCGGCCAAAGGCAGACCGGAAGCGGTACGGTACGCTTCGTCAACCTTCAGGTTCACGACGATGAACTGATCAGTTCGCCCGACGTGCCCTTGACCCCCTATTCGTCGCTGACATCGCTTCTTCAGCAGAGCGTTCTGCTCAATGTCTTCGTCGGCAGCGCTCAAGGAATATTGGAGGAAGGTCGCTCCTATGCGACGGCGAACTCGCGGCCGTGGATCTATTCCGGCGTCGAACGCCACGTTGATGATCCCTGGATCAAGCGCCAGTACGGCGACCTCTATATCCGCACGCTTGCAGCAACGGAGCTCGCGGACAAGGCGGCCCGCAGCCTCGGCGCGGCTTACGCCCAAGGGCCGTCGCTAAGCGCCGCGGATCGTGGCGCAGCCGCGATCGATATCGCCACCGCCAACGTCTACGCCGGCGAGGTCGGCCTTGCCGTCTCCAGCGAGGTCTTCGAGGTCATGGGCGCGCGCTCGGCGACCAATGCCAACGGCTTCGATCGCTTCTGGCGCAACGTGAGGACCCATACGCTTCACAATCCTGCCGAGTACAAGAAGCGCAGCGTCGGCACCTGGCTGCTGACTGGTGAATTTCCCGTGCCGGCCATGTATCGCTGAAAGGAACTGCAATGGCGAGACGCAAGGACAAGATCAAGCTCGGCGCTTTTCTGCTCTTCACCGGCCACCATGTCGCCGCATGGCGTCATCCGGACGCATCTGTGGGCACCGAGTTCGAAAACTACCTGGAACTGGCCAGGCTTGCCGAGGCGGCGAAATTCGATACGATTTTTTTCGCAGATGGCGTTGCCGCACGCATCAAGGATGTCGAAGCGGCAAGTCGTAAGGCTCATAGCGGCGTCTATCCCTTCGAGCCGATCACTCTGCTCTCTGCGCTTTCATCGGTCACTCGCAATATTGGCCTGATCGCCACCGCCTCCACCAGTTATTCCGATCCTTACAATCTCGCCCGCCAATTTGCCTCGCTCGATCGGCTGAGCGGCGGCCGGGCCGGTTGGAACCTGGTGACGTCGTCCGACCCCGACGCCGCCTACAATTTCGGCCACGAGACGCAGATCCTCCATTCTGACCGCTATGATCGGGCGGAGGAATTTGCCGATGTGGTGCTCGGCCTCTGGGACAGCTGGGAGGACGACGCCTTCCTGCGCGACCGCCAAAGCGGACGGTATTTCGACCCGGCGAAGCTCCATCGCCTCAATCACAGCGGCAGGCACTTCAAGGTGCGCGGGCCGCTCAACATTCCGCGCTCGCCGCAGGGCCGGCCAGTTGTCGTGCAGGCCGGAGCCTCCGAACCCGGCAAGGAGCTTGCCGCCCGCACGGCCGAGGCCATCTTCGCTGCCCAAATCACCCTGGAGGAGGCCACCAGCTTCTATGCCGACGTCAAGGGAAGGCTCGCGAAATATGGCCGATCGACTGGGGATCTGAAGATCCTGCCCGGCATTTTCCCGGTCGTCGGCCGCACGCAATCTGAGGCGCAGGAAAAATTTGAATCCCTTCAGGACCTCATTCAGCCCGAGGTCGGCTTGAATCTGATTTCACAACTGTCCGGCATCGACCTCCGCGACTATCCACTGGATGGGCCGGTGCCCGAAAATCCGCCTTCGACAAATGCTGGCAAGAGCAGGCAGGCGCTGGTTCTGGATCTCGCCCGCCGCGAGAACCTTTCGATCCGTCAGCTCTATCTGCGCATCGCCGGGGCGCGTGGCCACTGGCAGGTCGTCGGCACGCCAACCGAGATCGCCGACGCCCTGGAAGAGCGCTTCGAGAACTATGGCGCCGACGGTTTCAACATCATGGCCCCGGTCATGCCGGGCGGGCTTGTGGACTTCATCGAGCTTGTCGTGCCGGAACTGCGCCGACGCGGTCTCTTCCGCCACGAATACGAGGGCGCGACGCTTCGCGAGAATCTCGGCCTCAAGCGCCCCGAGAAGCGTCTTGCCGCCAACGGCAGCGCGGTCGCGGCCGAATAGGAGAACAGCAATGAGCCGCGACACGCTTTTTCTCATCGCACCCGGATTTTCGGATCCCAAGCACCCTGGCCAGACCTTCGTCTGCCCCCACTGCAATGCGATTGAAGGGTTGCTTTCGAGTTTTCCCGATCTTGCTGCCAGGATCGACGTGGAGAGAGTACTCTTCCCCCGCCCGCGCACACGCGTGATCGATACAGTCGGCGAGGAGAATCAGTCCTTGCCTGTGCTGGTGCTGGCCGCCAACGCGCCGCCGGATGCTGCCGACTGGAAGGGCAAGCATTTTGTCACCAAGACCGGTCGCATTCTTGAGCTGCTTGCCGAGCGACACGGCTTTCCACGACTTCACGACTGATGGAGGAAAGACGATGACCGCGAAACCCTCAGGCTTCGAACCCGCGCTGTTGCCTGCCGTCCTCTTCGAACCGGACCAGACCAATCCCTACCTCGCCAAGGCAGTCGAACTCAGGAACATCTTCGCGGTCGACGCCGTCGAGCGGGATCAACAGGGCGGCCGTCCGACAGAGCAAATCCGGCTCCTCAAGGAAAGCGGTCTCGTCAATCTACTGATTCCCAGAGAGCTCGGCGGCGAGGGTCAGCCCTACTCCACGGCGCTGCGCATCGTACGCGAATTCGCCAAGGTCGATGGCTCACTCGGCCATCTCTTCGGATATCATTTCAGTCCGATCCAGAACGCGCTGACGAGCGGGAGCGATGAACGATCAGCCTCTATCCTTCGGCAATCGGCCGAAGGGCGTTGGTTCTGGGGCAACACCACGAACAGCTTTTCCAAAAGCCTCTTCGGCAAGAAGGTCGAAGGTGGCGTCTTGTTGAACGGCTATCGGCCGTTCGCCTCCGGCTCGCATGTTGCCGACTATCTGATGGTCGCATGGGAAGATGAGGAGACGAACGCTCGCAGCTTTGCCTACATTCCCGCCAACCGTGCTGGCATCACCATCGCTGACGACTGGGACGGCATCGGCCAGCGCCAGACCGGCAGTGGTCGCGTCTTCTACGAGGACGTGACGGTGAAGGATGCGGAGATCCTGCCGGAACGATCGAAGGAGCCGGGCGCCCTTCTCATACCCCAGCAACAGCAGAGCGTTCTTCTCAACGTCTTCATGGGCAGCGCCCAGGGCGCTCTCATTGCCGCACGAGACTACACGGTGACGAAGTCCCGCCCGTGGATCTATTCCAGTGTCGAACGCCATATGGACGATCCCTGGATCAAGCGGCAATACGGCGAACTCTGGACGAAGGTCCAAGCCGCCACGGCGCTCGCCGATCGGGCAGCGGTCGCCATCGACACCGCCTATGCAAAGGGCTCGGCACTCACGGTGGAGGAGCGCGGCGCCACGGCCATTGCAGTAGCCTCCGCCAACGTGCTGGCAGGCAAAGTGGCACTCGACGTCACCAGCGAGATATTCGAGGTTATGGGCGCCCGCTCTGCCGTACGGCCTTACGGCTTTGACCGCTTCTGGCGCAACGTCCGCATCCATACGCTCCACAATCCCGCTGAGTACAAGACCCGCAACGTCGGTTCATGGTTCCTGACCGGCGACTATCCCGAACCGGGGATCTTCCAATGAGCGGCCGGGAACTTCATCTCAACATCAATATACTCCACTCCGGCTTTTCGCCCGCCGCGTGGCGAATGGAAGGCAGCGATCCTCGCGCCTCCTTTGACATCAACCACTACATCAAGGTTGCCAAGATCGCCGAACGAGGCACTTTCGACGCCGTCTTCCTCGCCGATCAGGCGGCGATCTCGGACCGGATCGATTTCCGACCGCTGACGTCGCTGGAGCCGACTATCGTTCTCGCGCTGGTCGCGGCCAATACCGAACGAATAGGCCTGATCGGCACCGCCTCGACGACCTACAACGAGCCGTACAACATCGCCCGGCGCTTTGCGACGCTCGACCATGCCAGTGGCGGGCGCGCGGGCTGGAACATCGTCACCAGCGCGGACCTGGCGCAAAGCAGAAACTTTGGTCTTCAAAAGCCCGTGGCCCACGCAAGCCGCTATGAGCGCGCCAACGAATTTGCAGCGGTGGTCAAGGCGCTCTGGGACAGCTGGGAGGAAGAGGCCTTCATCGGCGACACGGCGACCGGGCGCTTCGTCGATACTGGCCGCGTCCACCCGATCGCCCACAGCGGCAAGCATTTTGCGGTGCATGGGCCGCACAATATTCCGCGCCCGCCGCAGGGCCACCCGGTTCTCGTGCAGGCTGGCGGCTCCGACGACGGGCGCGAACTCGCCGCCGAACATGCCGAAGCAGTCTTCTCCGCATCGCAATCCTTCGAGGAATCCCTGGGCTATGCTAGAGATTTGCGCCGTCGCGCCGCCCGTCATGGCCGCCCGGATGACAGCATTCTTGTACTCGCAGGCCTCGCCACCATCATCGGCAGCACCGAAGCAGAGGCGAGGAGCCGGCAGGAGGAACTGCATGATCTGATTCCCCTTGAGTACAGCCTTGCGCGGCTGGCCGGCGTGTTGCAGGTCGATCAGAAAAGGCTCGAACTCGACGCTCCCTTGCCCCACGACATACCGCTGCCAGCAGACGGCGGGCACACATTCTTCCGCGCGACTTTGGCACTCGCGCGACGGGAAGGATTGACCGTTCGGGGGGTGATCCGTGCGCTCAACGGCGGCACCGGGCATCGCACGATTGTCGGCACGCCTGGTAAGATCGCCGACGACATCGAGACATGGTTCTGTGCTGGTGCGGCGGACGGCTTCAACCTGATGCCGGACGTGTTGCCGCATGGACTTGATGTCTTCGTCGAGGAAGTGGTTCCGCTCCTGCGTCGTCGCGGCTTGTTCAGACACGAGTACACCGGTCGGACACTGCGCGACCACCTCGGCCTCACGCGGCCGCAGAATCCCTACGTTGCCGCAGCAGAATGACGGCCAAAAAAGGACATCTCATGACGCCATCCCTTGCGACAAAGGCAAACGACGCCGATCGACTGGCGGCACTCGCCGCCGAGCGTTATCGCGAGTCGCAACACCTCGGCGAACAATGGAACGAGACCATTGAAACACTTCTCTCTCACCGCAGCGTGCGCAGCTACTTGCCAAAGCCGGTCCCACATGCCGCTGTCGAACTTGCGGTTGCCGCAGCGCAGTCGGCACCGAGTTCGTCTAATCTGCAAGCATGGAGCGTCGTAGCCGTTGAAGACCCAGAACGGCAAAACCGGCTGAATGCCGTTGCCGGCAACCAGCGTCAAATCGCCCAGGCGCCTCTCCTGCTCGTCTGGCTCGCTGACCTTGCGCGACCCCGTGCGATCGCCGCAAAGGGTGGCTCTGCGGCAGAGGGTCTCGACTATATCGAGAGCTTTTTGCTTGGCGTGATTGATGCTGCGCTTGCAGCGCAGAACGCCGTCGTGGCCCTTGAATCACTGGGGTTTGGAACCTGCTACATCGGTGCGATACGAAACGATCCGGAGACGGTGGCGCGAGAACTCGCCTTGCCGGAAGGGGTTTTCCCGGCTTTCGGTTTGACCGTCGGTTTTCCCGATCCAGCGCAGCCCGCCGGGGTGAAGCCGCGTCTGCCGCAGTCGACAGTCTTGCATCGCGAACAATATGCAAACGAAGCGCGTGCACGCGATCTTGCCACCTACAACAAGGTGCTGAGACGCTTCCAGGCGGAGCAAGCCATGCCATCGATCGACTGGACAGACCAGGTCCGAAACCGCATCGGTACAGTCGAGGCGCTGAAGGGCAGGCACATGCTTGCGGCATTCGCGCGCCGACTCGGTTTCCAGCTCAAATAGAGCTGGCGGAGCTCCCATGACGGACTCACTCGGCGGCAATCATGTCCGCCGCCGGACGAATGCGCCGCGCGATGATCTCGTCCATCGTCTGCAGAGTACGGGCTTCGGCCAGCAGCCACTCTCGAAACAGATCGACGCGCATCAGCCGCGCCGTGTGCGCGGTCGTGGCGAAAAAATAGGAGGAGCTGACCGGCTGGGGCACACCGAAGGGGCTGACCAACCGTCCGGATCGAATCTCAGCTTCCGCAAGCCTGATCTTGCCGAGTCCCAATCCCTGTCCGGCCAGCGCAGCATCAAGTACCAGAGAGGACTGGTTGAGCCGGAACCCGCCTTGCGATGGACGATAAGAAAGTCCGGCGGCACGCAACCATCTGCTCCAGTCCGGGCAGGATTGATCATGCTCGGCTCCCTCTTCATGCAACAGCGGCACGCCTTCGATTGCCTGAGCTCCGTCCCATAGCGCATGGGTATCGGCAAATTCCGGGCTGCAGACCGGCAGCACGGCTTCGGAGAAGAGGTGGTCGACGATGAGTCCCGGATATGGACCGCTTCCGTAGCGGATAACGCAATCGGCATCGCCGGCATCGAGGTTCGCTAACTGTGTCGAAGCGTCGACGAGAACCTGCAGCCCGGGAGCCGCTCGCCGCAGCGCATCGAGACGCGGGATCAGCCACTTGCTGGCAAAGGACGGAGCAACCGAGACGCGGATCGGCTGTTCATGGTCGCACTGTACGAACTGAGCCATGGCCGCCAGCACAGCGTCAAAGGCGCCCGTCAATCCTGGAACCAGCGCCGACCCCGCTGGCGTCAGCTGGAGCTGGCCGCGGATGCGATTAAAAAGAGGCTGACCGAGATAGTCCTCCAACAGGCGGATCTGCTGCCCGACAGCTGCGGAAGTGACATGCAATTCCTCGGCAGCGCGCACGAAGTTCAGGTGCCGCGCCGTCGCGACGAAGGCCCGCAGCGATGTCAGCGGAGGAAGCCGCGCAAGCGTGGGCTGGAGCGCCCTTCTGGTGGAGTTTGCAAGTGTGCTCATGAAGCGATTGCACCACAATCATCCCCTTCAAGACGAGAACCTGCGTTTCCTGTAGCCTGGTTCATAGAACATTTTCTTGCGTCGCAGGCGGTTATCGGAGATGCAAAAACTCAATTTTGTAAATTGTCTATATTTTTAGTAGAATAATGCGGGTAGTATCCCAACGCCACCGCTGTCGGTGCGAAGTTTTCCTTTCCCCAGCGAGGAGAAAAACATTCTTCCGGTTTGCATCCGGGCGGACCGATGATGCGCGCGACGACGCTGCACGCTGGGCGTCTCTCGCAACTCAGGGGGTATTGATGGACATTCGCAGACGCCACCTCAACAAACTGCTTGCCTTGACAAGCCTTACGGCTCTCGTGCCGCTCAGGGCATTCGCCGAGACGACGGCTGCAACGACGGGTGGCACTCTGAACTTTATCGTCGAGCCCGAGCCGCCTACCGTTCTCACACTGGCCCACACAGCAGGCGGCACGCAGAAAATCAGCCCAAAGATCACCGAAGGCCTGCTGACCTACGATTTCGATCTGACGCCCAAACCGCAGCTCGCGACGGAATGGTCAGTAAGCGAAGACGGCTTGAGCTACACGTTCAAGCTGCGTCAGAATGTGAAATGGCACGACGGCAAGCCATTTACATCCGATGACGTCGCCTATTCGATCGAGCTTTTGAAGCAGGTACACCCGCGCGGGCGGGGCACATTCGCCAACGTAACCAAGGTCGACACGCCGGATCCGTCGACCGCCGTGATCAGGCTTTCAAAGCCTGCACCTTACCTTCTGAGCGCGCTCTATGCCGCGGAGTCGCCGATCGTACCAAAGCACATTTATGATGGCGTCAAGATTGCCGACGTCCCAACTAACCCGAACGGCGGCGCGCCGATCGGAACAGGACCTTTCGTCTTCAAGGAATGGGTACGCGGCTCCCACGTTATCCTGGAACGCAATCCGGACTACTGGGACGCCGGAAAACCCTATCTCGACCGAGTCGTCGTGCGCTTCGTGCCGGATGGCGCGGCCCGCGCTGCCGGCTTCGAGACCGGCGAATTCGACATTGGCGGCGACAATCCAATCCCCCTGAGCGACCTTGAACGCGTTAAAGCGCTTCCGAACATCGGCATCGATTCGCGCGGCTACGAGACGAAGGGAGATCAGACCCAGCTGATCTTCAATCTCGACAACGAATACCTGAAAAATGTTGCTGTTCGCCGGGCGATTGCTCATGCGATCGACCTCAATGTCGTCCTCAACACCGTGTGGTACGGCTACGGTCATGTCTCGCCGAGCCCGATCAGCACCTTCCTTCCGCGCTATCTGGATGCCTCGATCAAGCCCTACGCCTTCGATCTCAAGGCGGCCGAACAGCTGCTTGACGAAGCCGGCTACACGCGTGGCGCCGACGGGGTCCGTTTCAATCTGCGCCTTACGCACAATTCCTACAATGAAGGCTTCAAGCGGGTCGCCGAATATCTCAAGCAGAACCTGACGCGCATCGGCATTACCGCGACGATCGATTCCTATGATTTCTCGACTTACATCAAGAAGGTCTACACTGACCGCGCTTTCGACGTGACGGCGGAATACCTTGGCAATCAGTTCGATCCGACACTCGGCGTGCAGCGCATTTACTGGTCGAAAAACTTCAAACTTGGCTTGCCGTTCTCGAACGCCAGCCACTACGCCAACCCCGAGGTCGACAAGCTGCTGGAAGCGGCTTCCGTCGAGATCGACGACGAGAAGCGCAAGCAGCAGTTCTATGCCTTCCAGAAAATCATTGCCGATGAGGTGCCGGTGGTGAACCTAATTGCGTTGGAGAACGTCACCGTCTTCAACAAGCGCGTGAAAAATCACACGATCGGGGCCGAGGGCGTGCAGTCCAATTTCGCGGAGGTCTATATTAAGGACGGCGAAGGCTGACCGGGCGGCGGCCTTCACAAGAAAGGGGTGCATCGGCGATGCGCCCCTTTCTGCTTCAAGAACACGTCAGGCGATGCGGATCGGCGTAAATTTCGCAAGGATGCGATCGGCGAGCGCGATTGCCTGCGCGCGCTGCTCGGTAATCGAACTCGATTCCCATGCGACGCCACGCAGCGGATGCCCTATCGCGCTGAGATTGCGATGAACACGACCTTCCTCATTGACGAGGTCCCCCTCGGATGTCGCATCGATACCATAGCCCGTGCTGTGGGGCCGGACCTCGCCATTTGCAAGCAGGCTCTTGACGAAGGGATCTGCAATCTGCCGCCAATCGTGTAACTGATGACCGCGGCAGTCGATGACACCATCAAACCTCGCGTTCTCGATGCCCGTTCTTGTCCCCAGTTGGGCGACGATTTGGTCTCCCTCGACGGCAAAGCCAAGCAGACGAGCGCGACCGTACGCCAGACGGTCTTCGGCGATCACGGTCTCGATCGTCGTATGGCTCTCCGGCGCCGATCGGTGCGCCGTAACATCCCAGAAGGCCCGTAGATGCCTGGTAAAGCGCAATCGCTCACGATCACTCGCGCCCTGCCACAGGGACGGGATATGGGGTCGGATCGCGAGCGGTAGGCCCTGCCAGTCGGCACCGGCTGCCGAAATGGCACGCCGTTCCGCCTTCACGCGCGACAGCAGTTCTCGAGCAGTTGCGGGCAACGGGCCATCGGCGAGAAAATCGCGCGCTGCATCGACAGTCCTACGGCCTTCCACGAATTGACCTCGGCGCGATATCACCCGATAGCGGCCGCGATAACCCCTCGCCTCCATGCTGGCAACGGCGTCGACCATCGACAGGCTGGAACCGATAAGGAGAATCTCTTCGCAGCCAGTCAGGCGCTCCAGGGCATCTCCATCCCACGGATTGGCGGCAAAGCGTGCATGACGAGCAAGGGCACTCTCAGCGGCCGGGAGCCGCGGCTGGAAGACGCCAAGTGCCAGGACCGCTTCATCGGCTTCGACGGTGGTACCGTCAGCCGTTGTGATACGGATCCGGTGCGGTGTTGCAACCAGTGCGGATGCCGATGCCCTGATATGCCGAAGCGTAGAACCGAGCCGCGCGGTGGCACCGGCGCGGGCAAGCTCGTCGCGGACATAAGTTCCGTAGAGATGACGCGGCGGGCTGCTTGAGCCCACCTCGGCAGGAGGCACCCAGCCGTTGGCCGGACCGTTCTCGACAAGCCAGCGCGACAGATGGCCGGGGTCTTCGGGATAGAGGGAGAAGATTTCCGCCGGCCCGTTGACCAGATGGACAGGGTCGGTGGTGCTGTAGGCGACGCCCCGGCCGAGCTCCTCTCGCCGCTCGACGATCGTGATCGCCAGGGGCACTTCGGTTCGCTCCAACAATTTCAGCGCAATCAGCGCCCCGGCAAAACCGCCGCCGACGATGGCAACCGAATGGTGCGGAATACGATCAATGCGCAATGAACCTCCTCCCCGATCGTGACGATAGGGCTTGGTGTATCGTGGGGTGAAATCGGCCTGCTGACGCAAGCCGGGAAAACGTCGCTACGCGATCAAGCGGTTACCACCGAGGCGGCGGAGATTTCAGAAGACCTTGCCTTCCTCCAGATGCGTCGTGATTCCGTTGATGTAATAGTCGCCGACCACCCTCGCCTTGTGCAGCAGCGGGTTGTGATTGAGCACCGTGCGGATGTTGCGCCAGTGCCGGTCGAGATTGAGATGGCGCGACGTCGCAGAGCCGCCGCCGAGCTCGAAGACATTGGTGGCCGCCGCCAGCGCAATCTGCGAGGTGACGATCTGGCTGCGCGCGGTCGTCAGCGCACTTTCGACCAATGCGGCTTCGATACTCTCGGCATCGCCGACTGAAAAGGCCGCCGCCGTGCGGTCCAATGCGCGAGCAGCTTCGCGGATCAACGTGTCTACGGCAAAGGAGCCGGCTGCGATCTCGCCCAGCACCTTCTGCACGAAGGGATCCGCATTCGCCGTCTCGGCTGCGCTGTGGGCCGCTGACCGCGCTTGCCGGCGCACGTACTCGGTGCCCTCCTCAAGCGCGCCGCGCACCGCGCCCGCCATCGAGGCGGCCAGATGGAGCTGGCGCAACGTTGATGTGTGGCGGCCGACGAGTGTATTGAGACCCCGCTTCGAAATTTCGTGCGGCAGCACCTCGACGTCTTCCAGCAGGACACCGCCACTCGCCGTCAGGCGCTGGCCCATGCCCTCCCAGTCGTCGAGAATGGCGATGCCCTTGCGGTCAACCGGCAGGAGCACGCTGACAAGATCGCCTTCGTCGTTTTTGGCACTGAAGGAGGCAAAGTCAGAAAAGGCGGTTCCAGTCGCGTACCACTTGCGGCCGTTCAGACGATAGCCATCGCCTGCCCTTGTCAAACGTGTCGTCACTTCACCTGGCCGCTTGGTGCCCTGCTCGGTATGAGCCCCACCGAAAAGCTTGCCGGAGAGAACGCGGCCGAGCTGTGTGCGGTCGATTGCGGTATTGGGGCTGAGGATAAGGCTCTCGGTGAAATTGAAATGGCTGCGCAGCGCGTGGGCGACATTCGAATCTGCCGCTCCAATCGCCATGATCGTTTCGATGTAGTCGGCAACGGATCCACCGGGACCGCCGAGCGCCACGGGAATACGCAGTGCACCCAGCCCGGCTTCCTTGAACAGGCGAAAGGCATCAAATGGAAGCTCCCTTTCCAGATCGCGTCTTGCCGCCTCTTTGGAAATTTCAGCTGCCAGTGCCGGAATTTTTGCCAATAGCTTCGAGAGATCGTTCACCTCCTCCGCAGGCGTCGGAGTGGTAGACGGTGCTGAAGGAGCGGTATTCGGCATGCAGGAACCTTCTCGGCCAAAGGAAAGAGATGGAGGGATCCACCGGCAAGGCGGATCCCTCGTGTCATGCTCAGGCAACAGCGCGCGTCAGCGGCACCACATTATCCGCACCTCCCGCGGCACTACGCGGCACGCGACCTTCGACCGGATGGCTTGGATCGTTGAAGCCGGGCGTCGAGGGATGGCCCGTCGTGACCAATCGGTCGACCAGCGCCTCATCTTCGGCATCGAGCTTGACGTCGAGCGCGCGGATGTAGCTGTCCCAATGATCTTCCGTGCGCGGGCCAGTGATGGCCGCCGAGATCAGCTGATTGTTCAGCACCCAGGCGAGCGCGAACTCCGTCGGCGAAATCCCCTTGCGAGTAGCATGAGCGGCGATCTCAGAAGCAATGGCAATCGATTCAGGACGCCATTCCGTCTCCAGGATGCGCTTGTCTCCGCGACCGGCACGTGTGTCGGCCGCCGGCTCCTTGCCCGGTTCGTACTTGCCGGTCAGGACACCACGAGCAAGCGGCGAATAGGAAACGACGCCCAGACCGTAGTGATGAGCTGCCGGCAATTGCTCGGCTTCGGCCGTACGGTTGACGATGTTGTAAAGCGGCTGGCTTGCCACCGGACGATCGATGCCGAGTTGATCGGCCAGATGTGCGATCTCGGCGATGCGCCAGCCCCGGAAGTTCGAGACACCGAAATAACGCAGCTTGCCGGCGCGGATCAGATCGGCGATCGCGCGCACCGGCTCTTCTAGCGGCGCGTCGAAGACGGCCCGGTGGAAGTAGAGGATGTCGATATAGTCGGTGTTGAGGCGGCGTAGCGAATTCTCGACGGTCTCGATCACCCACTTGCGGGAGTGGCCACCAAGGTTCGGGCCCTTCTTGTGCGAGTTGACGAACTTCGTCGCCAGAACCCAGTGATCGCGGTGCGCCTTGATGCCTTTGCCGACGACCTCTTCCGACTTGCCATCGTGATAGACATCAGCCGTATCGATGAAGTTGATCCCCTGCTCGCGCGCTTTGTCGATGATGCGGAACGCGACGTCATCCGGCGTCGGCCCACCGAACATCATGGTTCCGAGGCTGAGCGGTGATATCTTTAGCGCGCTGCGCCCGAGATAACGATAATCGACCATTTCATTCTCCTGTTACTGAGCGTGGTGGCAGGCGGCGGCATGGCCGCTGCCGAACTGGCGCAATGCCGGGTCTTCGGCCCGGCAGATATCGGTGGCGAGCAGACAGCGCGTATGGAAATGGCAGCCGGCAGGCGGATTGTGCGGGCTCGGCAGATCACCTGTGATGGGGGCGGCCTGCTTGCGCCGCGACGGGTCGGGAACGGCGGCAAGCAGCGCTTGCGTGTAAGGATGCTTCGCATTGTTCCAGAGCTCACTTGTCGAGGCACTCTCGACGATGCGGCCGAGATACATGACGAGCACGCGATCGGCGAAATAGCGAACCACCGAAAGATCGTGGGAGATGAAGAGGTAGGACAGCGATAGCTCCATCTTCATTTCCACCAGCAGGTTGAGGATCTGCGCCTGAATGGAAAGATCGAGCGCCGAGACCGGCTCATCGCAGATGACGAGCTTCGGCCGCAGGATCAGGGCGCGAGCAATCCCGATACGCTGCCGCTGGCCTCCGGAGAATTCGTGGGGATAACGGTCGAGCGCATCAGGCGGCAGGCCGACATGGGCGACCATCTCAGCCGCGATCGCTTCGCGACGCTTACGCTCGCCAATCCCATGGACAGCGAGAGGCGCTGTGAGGATGGTGCGGATCGTCTGCCTGGGATTGAGGGAGGCGAACGGATCCTGGAAGATCATCTGGATGCTGCGGCGGACGGATCGCAGCTCCCTTTCTGACATGGCGGTGACGTCTCTGCCTTTGAAGGTGACGCTACCTGAGGATGGGTCGACGAGCCGCACCAGCGATTTGCCGAGCGTGGACTTGCCGCAGCCGGACTCACCGACCAGCGCAACTGTCTCGCCTTCGGCGATCTCCAGCGAGACACCATCTACGGCGCGCACGGTGCCGCCGGTTCCGGAATAGTGGGTCGCAAGCCGATCAACCGACAGGAGCGACATGAGCGACCTCCGCAATTGCTGCAACATAGGGGCACGCAACCTGCCGTCCGGCGGGAAGTGCAATGAGTTGAGGCACAGTCAAGCTGCAGGCCGGCCGGGCGGCGGGACACCGCGGGCGGAACGAACAGCCCTTCTCGCCCGCCGCCGAAACAATCGAGCCCGGGATCTCCGAAAGCGGCCCGTCGCGATAGTGGTAGTCCGCCTTCAGGCGCGGCGAGGCCGAAAGCAGACCATGTGTGTAGGGGTGGTAGGGCGTCTCGAACACCTGATCGGGCAACCCCTCCTCGATCTTGCGTCCGGCATACATGACAACGACGCGGTCAGCCCATTGCGCGACGATGCCGAGATCATGCGTAATCAGGATGACAGCCATGTTCAGCTGGGCGCGGAGGTTGTCGAGCAACTGCAACACCTGCGCCTGTATAGTCACGTCGAGGGCGGTCGTCGCCTCATCAGCGATCAGCAGTTTCGGATTGCAGGCAACGGCAATCGCGATCATCACGCGCTGGCGCATGCCGCCGGAGAGCTGATGTGGATATTCGTCGATACGACGGGCCGCTTCCGGAATACTGACAAGGTCCAATAGCGCGATAGCACGCTCCCGAGCCTGACGCCGAGTGAGATTTTCATGAATGCGCAGCACCTCGATGATCTGGTCGCCGATCGTCAGCACCGGATTGAGCGACGTCATCGGCTCCTGAAAGATCATCGCGATGTCGCGGCCGCGGACGCGGCGCAGTTCCCACTCGGAAAGGCCGACAAGATCGCGACCACCGAAGAGGATCTGTCCGCCGACGCGAGCCTGCCGCGGCAGCAATCCCATCAGACCGAGTGCTGTGAGCGACTTGCCTGAGCCCGATTCCCCGACGATCGCCAGCATCTCACCCGGATTGGCCGAAAAGCTGACGCCCTTCACAGGCTCGGCGGACGCAAAGCGCACCGAGAAGTCGGAAACCTCCAGAAGCTTCGCCATCAGCGATCCTCCGAAAAGCGCGGATTGAGCGCGTCGTTGAGACCATCGCCAATCAGATTGAGCGCAAGCACGGTGAAGACGATCGCAAGCCCAGGCAGCGCCGTCAGATACCAGGCGGTGCGGATGACGTCGCGGCCGGCACCGATCATCGAGCCCCAGGAAACGCGGTTGGGGTCGCCAAGCCCCATGAAGGAGAGCGCCGACTCCATCAGAATGGCGCTAGCCACCATGACAGAGGAGGTGACGATCAGCGGCGGCAGCGCATTGGGGAGGATCTCGCGGAAAATGATACGGGCGTGACCGAAGCCGAGGCTGCGGGCGGCAAGCACATAGTCCTTCTCGCGGATGGTCCTGAATTCGGCGCGTGTCAGCCGTGCGACCGTCGGCCAGCTGACGATTGCGATCGCAACGGTAACCGTCGCAGTGGTCGGCTGGGCAATGGCCACGAGGACCACAAGCAGCACGAAACTTGGAATGGTCTGGAAGATCTCGATGAACTTGACGAGGACATCATCGACCAGACCGCCGAAGTATCCCGCGACGGCGCCGATGGCGATCCCCGCCGTCAGCCCGAGTGCTGTGGCCGCAAGCCCGACAGTCAGCGATATCCGCGCCCCGTGCACGATGCCGGCCAGCACATCGCGCCCCATGGAATCGGTGCCGAGCGGATAGGCGGGATTCTGGCCGGGCCAGAGGAACGGTCGCGCCACCATTTCCAACGGGTCGCCCGGGTAGAGAAGCGGTGCGAACAGCGCTGACAGAGCAACGAGGAGAAGGATAGCCGTGCCAAAGAGCGCATTGTAGTTGGCGAGGAAGACCTTCAGCTCCCGGCGCATGCCGCGCCAGGCCGGGCCCGACACCGAGGCGCGCACGTCAGGGGCGTGAATATGTGTCCAGCGCGGCTGCTTGGGCGTTTCCGAGGCTGGTTGGCTAGCCTCGATCTTTGCCTGCGGCGCAAAATCGATCGCCTGGCCGGCCAGTGTTCCAAGTTTTCGACTGTTCATCGACTTGCTCCAATTCGGGGATCGATCCACGCCTGCAAGAGGTCGACGGCTGCGTTCGCGACAATCACGAGGAAGGATGAAAGAAGCAGGATGCCGAGCAGCACGCTGAAATCGCGCGCCATGACGGCCTCGAACGCCAGGCGTCCGAGCCCCGGCCAGCTATAGACGGTCTCGACCACGACCGCGCCGCCAAGCATGCCGCCAAAGTGCATTCCGGCCATCGTGGTGATCGGGATGAGAGCATTGCGCAGGACGTGTCGTGTAGTCAGCACGAACGGCGAGACACCCTTGGCGCGCGCGGTGCGCACGAAGTCCTGCGACTTGACCTCCAGCATCGAGGCTCGTGTCAGGCGAGCATAGATCGCGAGATAGAAGAGTGCGAGGGAGGTCGCCGGCAATACCATGTAGCGCGCCCTGTCCAGCAACTCCGGCAATCCCGTCAGTCGCGAGCCGATCGTGCTGTCGCCCCCGCTCGGCAACCAGCCGAGCTTGACCGAGAAGAGAAGGATCAGCATCAGGCCGATCCAGAAGCCGGGGATCGAATAGAAGAGCAGCGAGATGACGGAAATGATGCGATCCGGCAGGCGCCCGGAAAACGCCGCCATCAGCGAACCGAGCAGCAGTCCGACGGCAATTGCAATCGCCAGCGCTGCCAGCATGAGCACGAGAGTGCCGGGTAGCCGCTGACCGATCAGATCGGCGACGGGCATGCCGTAGCGCGGCGAAAAGCCAAGGCTGAAATGCGCGAGGTTGTTCAGATAGTTGGCGAGCTGAACAAGGATCGGGTTATCGAGCCCGAAGCGCTCGCGCAGTGCGGCCATGGTCTCGACTGTCGCCGACCCCGATTCCGCCGCCATGACATCTGCCGCATCGCCGGGTGCCAGCTTCAGCAGGAAGAAATTCAGGATGACGATCCCGAGCATGGTCGGGACAGCCTGAATGATCGTCCTGCTGATCGTTCTGGCGATCCGCCTGTAAGCCGACATGTGCCCCACCTCGCGATATGAAAATATTCCACCTCGACCCGTTGCTTAGTAGTTGACTAATTCTGTGTGTTTTGTCAAATACATATTGGTAAATAATTCCAACATCATCGAAATATTGATGACTTTTAGAAAAACTGTACCGAGCATGGCTTACGTATGGAATTTTATGTCCCTTCTCCGCCAAGGGCTGGCAAAAATCTCTACGCCGGAAGCGATCTGCGGAATAGCACCGACGCGGCCCACAGCGGCCTAAAGATCATGAGGGTTGAACACATGTCACTATTCCCGGCACCCACGCGCCGCAACTTTCTTCTTGCCTCGGTCGCAATTGGCGTCACGGCGGCAGCACGGCTTCCGGCCTTTGCAGCTGCGACGCGAGGAGGCACGGCAACGCTGCTGCTTTCGGCAGAACCGCCTGTCCTGACGACGATCGCGCATACTGCGTTCAACGCCGTCTACGTCTCGCCGAAGACGACGGAAGGACTTCTGACTTACGACTTCGAACTCAATCCGAAGCCGTTGCTGGCCAAAGAATGGAGCGTCAGCCCCGATGGACTGACCTACACGTTCAAGCTGCGCGAGAGTGTGAAATGGCACGACGGACAGCCCTTCACCTCAGCCGATGTCGCCTTCTCGATCAAAACCCTGAAGGAGGTGCATCCGCGTGGGCGCAACACTTTCCTCAATCTCGTCGACATCGAAACGCCCGACGCGCAGACCGCCATCTTGAAGCTGTCCAAGCCGGCACCCTACCTGATCACGGCTCTTGCAGCGTCGGAAACGCCGATCGTGCCGCGCCATATCTATGAGGGAACCAAGGTCGCGGAGAACCCGGCCAATCTGGCGCCGATCGGAACCGGTCCTTTCAAGTTCAAGGAGTGGGTGCGCGGCAGCCACATTGTGTATGAACGCAACCCCGACTATTGGGACCAGCCCCGCCCCTATCTTGATCAGCTGATCGTTCGCTTCATTCCGGATGCGGCCGCTCGTTCGATCGCGATCGAGACCGGCGAAATCGACCTCGCGCCCTCAACACCGGTACCACTCAGCGACCTCGAGCGGCTGAAGAGTGTCGAAGCGCTCGCCTTCGAGACCAATGGCTATCAATATCAAAACGGCGTCAGCCGCATCGAATTCAACCTCGAGCGGCCCTTCTTCAAGGATGTGCGGGTGCGCCGCGCCTTCGCCCATGTGATCGATCGCAACGTCATCCTCAATACCATCAACTACGGCTATGGCGCCGCCATCCCAGGCCCGATCAATCCCAACCTTGCAAAATGGTATGTGCCGGATCTCAAGACATTTCCGATCAATCTCGCCGCGGCCGAGAAACTTCTTGATGAGGCCGGCTACCCACGCGGCGCCGATGGCATACGCGCCCGCATCAATCTCGACTATGTGCCAAGTGGCGAGACCTATCCGCGTGGCTCAGAGTATATTCGCCAGGCGCTCGCCAAGGTCGGTATCGATGCCACCGTTCGCAGCCAGGATTTCGCAACATACACGAAGCGCATCTACACCGACCGCGATTTCGACTTCGCGTTCGAGGGCATGAGCAACCTCTTCGATCCTACGGTTGGCGTGCAACGCCTCTACTGGAGCAAGAACTTCAAGCCGGGCGTCCCCTTCTCAAACGGAGCAGCCTACAGCAACCCCAAGGTCGACCAACTGCTCGAAGCGGCGGCCATCGAGGTCGATCCGGCGAAGCGCGTCGAGCAATGGCGCGAGATACAGCAGATCCTGGTCGAGGACGTGCCGGCGATCGACATCGTCAGCCAGCCGGAACTGACGATCTACAACAAGCGCATCTCCGATCACACGGTCGGCGGCGAAGGCGTCGCAGGCAGTCTCGCCTACGCCTACGTCGCAGCATCCTGATCCCCAGACAAACGGGAGCACATTCATGTCCATTCAACACCGTCCCGGATCGATCGTCGGCCTGCCGAAATTTACGGCCCCGACCGACTTTCCGCAAAGCCCCCTGTCGCAGGCGCTCAAGCAGCCGGTTCTTCTCGGCCTCTTCCTGCCGATCCAGGCCGGCGGCTGGACGCAATCAACGCTGGAAAGATCGACCGACTGGCGTTTCGACTACAACAAGGCCCTGACGCTGAAGGCTGAGGAACTCGGTTTCGATCTCGTCTTTGCGTTGTCGCAATGGCTGCCGAAAGGCGGCTATGGCGGCGTCTTCGACGGCCAGGCACTGGACAGCTTCGTATCGATTGCAGCGTTGGCGGGCCTTACCAGGAAGATCATGCTGATCTCGACCATGCATGTGCTTTACGGCCCGTGGCATCCCCTGCATCTGGCAAAATTCGGGGCAACGCTGGACCACATCACCGGCGGGCGCTGGGGCATCAACGTGGTAACGGGCCACCGGGCCGTCGAGCACGAGATGTTCGGCTGGCCCCGTATCGAACACGACAAACGTTACGAGCTGGCAGCCGAATTCCTTGAAGTTGTTCAGCGCCTCTGGAGCGACAGCGAGAACTTCTCCTTCGAAGGCGAAAGCAGCTGGAAGCTCGGTGGTGGTTTCGTCACGCCGAAGCCCAATTTCGGCCGTCCGATCCTCGTAAACGCAACCGGCTCCGACGCCGGGATCGCTTTTGCCGGCCGCTATTCGGACATCGTCTTCATCACCAGCCCGACCGGCGCCGATATCGACAGCGCATTGCAGTCACTGCCAGCGCATACGAAGCGGGTCAAGGACGCGGCAATTGGAGTCGGGCGCACCGTCCGCACGCTGCTCAATCCGATGGTGATCTGCCGGCCAACGGAGAAAGAGGCCTGGGAGCTGGCCGACCGCATCGTTGCGCATGCGGATCAGCGCTCGCCCCAGGGATTCCAGTCTCTGAACTCGGATGCGCATGCCTGGAAGGGACGCGATCCGCAGGATCCCTATCG
The DNA here is from genome assembly GCF_014193145.1 of Rhizobium sp. BK060. Lineage (NCBI taxonomy): Bacteria > Pseudomonadati > Pseudomonadota > Alphaproteobacteria > Hyphomicrobiales > Rhizobiaceae > Rhizobium > Rhizobium sp. BK060. The sequence continues at coordinate 3,976 of NZ_JACHYW010000028.1, read as the reverse complement.
CGCCATCGGCGGCAACATCCGTGTTATCGGCTCACCCGAACAGGTGGTCGATCAGTTCGTCAAGCTGAAGGAAGCCGGCGTGGACGGCCTGCAGCTCAGCTTTTTCGACTTCCGCGACGATCTCGAATTCTTCGGCTCGGACGTCCTGCCCCTGATGAAGCAAGCCGGCCTGCGTTACTGAGGAGAGCATCATGACAAGCAATGCCATTTCCGAAATCTGGTACACGCGCTGCCCCGTGCCGACACCTGTCGGCCTTGCCGCTCAGCTCGGCTATCTCGAGGAAAACTTCCGCAAGGAAGGCGTGACGCTGAAATCGATCATCGATTCGCCCGACCGCAGTATCCGCCAGAGCCATTTCAATCACACGCTCGACTGGTCGTTCCGCCATGGTGGCAACGTCCCGCCGATCCGCGCGCGCTCGGAGGGGCGCAAGATACGCCTCGTCGGCATCACTTGGACCGATGAGTTTCAGGCGATCATCACGCTGCCGGAGACCGGCATAAAGACGACAAAGGATCTGAAGGGACGCCGCTTTGGCATTGCCCGTCGGCCGGAGGGGATCGTTGATTTCATGCGCGCCACCGCACTGAAGGGGCTCCTTTCGGCACTTTCGCTCGAAAGCCTGGCGCTTAGCGATGTCGAGATCATCGATATCGCGCTTTCAGATTCCGTGCTTTCGACGCAGGAAGGCCCATCGCTCTTCGGGCTGAAGCGCCGGCAGGCCTATGGCGAGGAGGTTGCGGCGCTTATCCGCGGCGAGGTAGATGCTATCTATGTAAAGGGAACGGCGGGCATCAATGTCGCCAACCTGATCGGTGCCGTCCAGGTGAGCGAGTTCGGCTTTCATCCCGATCCGAAGATCCGCATCAACTCCGGTTCGCCGCGCGTCCTGACAGTGGACGAACTGCTGGCCGACGAGCGCCCCGATCTCGTTGCTCGCCTGCTGGAATCGATCGTCAAGGCAAGCGCATGGGCCGAAGCCCATCCTGACGAAACGAGACGCTTCGTCGCTCGCGAAGCTGGCGCCACCGAGGAGCAGGTGCTAGCCGCCAACGGTCCCGACATCCACAAGCACCTTGGCCTTGGTCTTCAGCCCGAGCTGGTGGATGCGATCGGCCACTACAAGGACTTCCTGCGCGATTTCGGCTTTCTCGCCGCCGACTTCGATATCGCCGACTGGGTCGACCGCAGCCACATCGACGGCCTCGACCGGCGCGCTGTAGCCTGAACCAAAGGACGTTCGATATCATGCTTCAGGAAATGATCGACCCCGTCGGCAAGGCACGGCGGCTTGCCGTTGATTTTGCCGAGCGCGCCGCCCATCATGACGCGACAGGAGAATTTCCATTTGAAAATTTCAACCGTCTGTTCGAGGCTGGGCTGCTCGGCCTTGTGACCGCACGCGAACATGGTGGCCAAGGCGGCGGACTTACCGAAGCACAGGCGGTGGTGAGCGAAATCGCGCGCGGCGAACCCTCGACCGCGCTCGTTCTCGCGATGCATTACAACAACCACTACAGCCTTCGCCGCTACGGCAAATGGCCGCCCCATCTTGCCGAACGAGTGCTGACCGCAAACCAACTTGGCCCGGCGCTGATCAACGCCGCCCAGGCCGAGCCGCGCATCGGCTCGCCCGCACACGGGTCACTGCCCGAGACGATCGCGCGCCGTGACGGTGACACTTGGCGCATTACCGGCCACAAGAGCTACGTCACCGGCATACCGGTCCTCAAATGGGTGTCACTACTGGCACTCACCGATGAGAAGGAGCCACGCCTGGCTTCCTTCCTCGTCCCCACGGACAGTCCAGGCCTGCGCGTTGAAAAGACGTGGAATGCCGCAGGTATGCATGCAACGGCTAGCGACGATGTGGTTCTCGATGACGTCGTCGTTCCGCTGGACGACATGATCGAATCGCAACCCGCATCCGAGCCGCTGCGCCGCGAAGAGCACGCGACAGCCTTCTTCTTCTCGCTGCTCGGCGCCGTATACCACGGCGTGGCACTTTCTGCCCGCGACCGCGTCCTCGCCTTCGCCGCCCACCATACGCCGGCCAGCCTCGGTTCACCGATCGCGACCCTGCCTCGGATCCAGGATGGACTGGGCGAGATCGAAGTCCGGCTTGCAACCAATGCCAGATTACTGCGCTCCCTCGGTGAAGACGTCGATGCCGGCAAATCGGTGGGAATGGACGGCATGAATGTCCGCCACGTTGTGATCGACAACGCCGTTACAATTACCAGCCTCGCCCTGGAGCTCGCTGGAAACCCCGGCCTGAATCGCGATTTTCAACTCGAGCGCCATCATCGCGACGCCATCACCGCCCGTTCGCACGCGCCGCAAAACCATATGATCAGAACGATTGCCGCCCGCAATGCGCTCAGCCGTGTTGCGTCGCCATAGAAGGCCGATCAGCGGCCGGCATCACGGCCACGGCCTTACGTTTCACTTTCACAAGTGCAGGCAGAACATGAGCAAAGACAGCGAATTTCTCTGGTACATACCAAATGACGTCAGGGCGGGCCACCGCGGCGACACAGCGGTCGAAAACCACAACAGCCTGGCGACGTTGACGGAACAGGCCAGGGCACTCGAAGAGCATGGCTGGAAAGGCGCGCTTATAGGAACCGGTTGGGGCAGGCCAGACACCTTCACCGTTGCGGCCTCGCTTACCGCCCGCACCACGAGTTTTGAACCGCTTATCGCGATCCGCCCGGGTTACTGGCGGCCGGCGAACTTCGCCTCGGCCGCCGCCACACTTGATCACCTGACCGGCGGGCGTGTGCGCGTCAATATCGTGTCCGGTCTCGACAATCTCCCCGCCTATGGCGATCAGGAGGGAGATCAAGCACAGCGCTACGCCCGCACCAGGGAATTTATGCGACTGGTTCGCAAGCTCTGGACCGAAGAGAATGTCACCTTTGATGGCGAGCACTTTCGCGTTGGCGAGTCGACCGTCGTGCCACGCATCGAGATCCGCGGAGATCGCCGTCATCCGAAGATGTATTTCGGCGGCGCCTCGCAAGCGGCCGAAAGAGTGTCGGCGACCGAGGCCGATGTTCAGCTTTTCTGGGGAGAGCCGTTGGACGGCGTCCGCGAGCGGATCGAGCGTCTGAAGGTGTTAAGCCGGGAACTGGACCGCGACCTTCCTCCCCTGGAGTTCGGCCTGCGGATCACCACGCTGGTGCGCGATACCACCGAGCAGGCCTGGGCCGATGCCGAGGCCAAGGTTGCGCAAATGGCCAAAAGCAGCGGCGCCGGCTGGAGCGATCACCGCAGGGCAGTCGCGGTCGGTCAGCAGCGACTACTCGATCTGCATCAGGCCGGCGATGTCCTTGACGACAACCTCTATACCGCGCCCGGCAAATTCGGCGGCGGTGGCGCCGGCACGACCTGGCTGGTCGGCTCGGCAGCAGACGTCGCCCGCTCCCTACGCAAGTATCAGGATCTGGGCATCACGCACTTCGTGCTTTCCGACACGCCTTACCTGCCGGAAATCAGGCGACAGGGAAACCAGTTGCTGCCGCTTCTACGCAGTTGAGGGGCGGAGTGGTTAAAGAGTGTGGGGAACGCTCGATGTCGATCCTTGGCCGTTCCGAAAGTGTCTGGTCGGAATAGTCTTCTATCATCAGCCGGTTCTGCAGCTATATGACTGCCTTTCATCGCCGGGTTGAAGTAGGGCTTTAAGAAAAGCTGAACTGGAAGACGTCACGCGGTGTCGGATCGGCTATGCTTGGCGAAAAGTCCGCTTAAGGACATCAAGAAGAACCCGGCGTTCCTTGAGCAGAAGGCTTGCTTAAGGAACTCATGGGAGGGCCTGCGGCAACCGAAGCGGAGAAAGGGCAAAAGCCCCGACCGGGGCTTTTTTGGATTGGCGGGATTGGTTGCGGGGGCAGGATTTGAACCTGCGGCCTTCAGGTTATGAGCCTGACGAGCTACCGGGCTGCTCCACCCCGCGCCATCCGGGTGACGATT
>NZ_JACHYW010000027.1:0-82002 GCF_014193145.1 Rhizobium sp. BK060 | reverse complement strand
GGAATCCCTGAAGTCCTGGCCGATCAGCAGAGCATCGCCGTGGCGCGCCATTCCACTGTCGAGCAGATAGCGACCGAAGGCGGTGGCATAGAGCGCCGAAGCTTGCCCCTTGAGGTCGACAGACAGGCCGCGAAGCCCACTCGTTCCGAATTTCATCCTGAATAAGCCCCCGAATGCGCTTGAATTCGCCAGCGATTCGACCGCAATCTACTCAGCGTTCGTAAATAGTGAACCCCGGCGAACAATAAAATGTCTGCCAATTCCCGCTTCGAGGCAAGCTGAAAGCGCATCCAAGCGGACGAGGGACCGTCCATGAATGAACAGTCGATTGCGTTGGAGGAAAGCTGGAGGGAGGCTCTCGACGGCGAATTCGCTAGTCCTTACATGCAGCAGCTCAAGGCATTCCTCGTCGCCCAGAAACAGGGAGGCAAGCGGATATTTCCCAAAGGATCGGAGTACTTCCGCGCTCTTGATCTGACGCCACTGGCGGACGTCAAGGTTGTTGTCTTGGGGCAGGATCCCTATCACGGGCTCGGCCAGGCGCATGGTCTTTGTTTCAGCGTTCGACCGGGCGTTCGAATCCCACCGTCGCTCGTCAATATCTACAAGGAAATGCAGAGCGATCTGGGCATTCCGCCGGCTCGGCACGGATTCCTGGAGCATTGGGCGCGCCAAGGCGTCCTGTTGCTGAACAGTGTGCTGACAGTTGAGGAGGCGCAGGCTGCGTCGCACCAGGGCAAGGGCTGGGAGCGCTTCACCGACGCTGTCATCCGCAAGGTCAATGATGAATGTGATGCCGTCGTCTTCATGCTCTGGGGCTCCTATGCCCAGCGCAAAGCCGCCTTCGTCGACACGTCACGTCATCTGGTGTTGAAAGCGCCGCATCCATCGCCGCTTTCCGCGCATAACGGGTTCTTTGGTTGCGGCCATTTTTCCAAGGCTAATGCCTTTTTACAAGCACGCGGCCGGCCGCCGATCGACTGGCAGCTGCCTGCGGCTCCACATGATGTCTAGGCTCTTTCTGAACGATTTCATTTTGTCGTTCACTAAAAAGAGACAATGCGTTCCGATCGACGGGACTATTCCGATTGGCCGTTAGCGATCATCTATACCCCATCCGAAGCCCGCGAGGCGGGCAAGAAAGGGGTCTCAAATGCTCGACCAAATCAAGGGCCTGCACCACGTCACATCGATGGCGGAGGATGCCCGCATTAACAACCAGTTCTTCACCAACGCGCTCGGCCTGCGCCGCGTAAAGAAGACCGTGAATTTCGACGCGCCCGACGTCTATCACCTCTATTATGGTGACGAGACCGGTGCGCCCGGCACGATCATGACCTACTTCCCGTTTCCGAAGATGCCGAAGGGTCGCCCTGGAACCGGCGAAGTCGGAACCACGGTTTTCTCGGTCCCGCAGGGCTCGATCGGCTTCTGGAACGATCGCCTGAACAAACTTGAGGTCACCGGTCTGAAAACCGAGGAAACGTTCGGTGAAAAGCGCCTGAACTTTGCCGGTCCCGATGGCGACGGTTTTGCTCTTGTCGAGGTCAAGGATGACAATCGGCTGCCCTGGACGCACGGCGGCATCAGCGAGGATCATGCGATCCGCGGGTTCCACTCGGTTGCCATGCGATTACGCGATGACGGTGCCACGTCGGAACTGCTGAAGTTCATGGGCTACGAAGTCCAGGAAGAAGGCGATGGCGTCAAGCGCCTGACCATTCCGGGTGGAAATGGCGCGCATCTCGTCGATCTTGAAATGATGCCGAACGTTTCACGCGCTTTGCCGGGTGCCGGTTCAGTCCACCATGTCGCCTTCGCCGTAGAAAACCGCGAGAAGCAGCTCGAAGTACGCAAGGCTCTGATGGACACTGGCTATCAGGTGACGCCCGTCATCGATCGCGACTATTTCTGGGCGATCTACTTCCGTACGCCGGGCGGCATCCTGTTCGAGATTGCGACCAACGAGCCCGGTTTCAACCGTGACGAGGACACTGCGCATCTTGGCGAAGCATTGAAGCTGCCACAGCAGCATCAGCACCTGCGCGCTCTCATCGAGCAGCACCTGCAGCCACTTGAAGCCTAAGGGGACGCGCGATGACCGATAACAGCTATGTGCACCGGCTGCAGGTCGGTGCACCTGGAAAGCCCATCCTGTTCGTATTGCACGGAACGGGCGGCGACGAAAACCAGTTCTTCGATTTCGCGCGGCGCCTGCTGCCGGAATCGACGATCGTCTCGCCGCGCGGCGACGTCTCGGAGTTTGGTGCGGCACGTTTCTTCAAACGCACTGGCGAGGGCGTCTACGACATGACGGACCTTGCCCGCGCAACGGAGAAGATGGTCGCTTTTGTCGGAACGCTGGCGAAAGAACATGAGGCGACTGATATCCTCGGACTTGGCTTCTCGAACGGGGCAAATATTCTTGCCAACGTGTTGATCGATAAGGGACTGTTCGATGCGTCGGTGCTGATGCATCCGCTGATCCCGTTTCAGCCGAAGGCGAACGCCGCACTGGCTGGACGCAAGATATTGATCACCGCCGGTGAGCGCGACCCGATCAGCCCTGCGCCCGTCACGAGGGCCTTGGCCGACTATTTCGGAGCACAGAATGCTTCTGTCACGACGGAATGGCATGCAGGCGGGCACGATATCCGGCAGAACGAAATCGACGCCATTCACAGGTTCTTCGAGCCATATCGCTAGGTGGCTCTTGTCGGATGGCCCTCGGCCATCCGACAGACCTCATTCGAATGCGGAGGGGGATAATCCAATAGGCTTGTCTCTGGTTGTGAAGCGTCTGCGTTGTTCCGCAGCAATGAATGGGAATATGATTCTGGTTCAGGCGGAGCGGGCGGGGATATTTGGTAGGGCAATGGGTCGCATTCGCCGAAACGGGCAAGGCGTTTTGCGGCAATCGTCGGTTCAAGCGGCTCGTTCTGGTGGCCCGCTGTGACCATTGGAAGAGATGGTATAAAGTCGATTGCGGCGGCACCAACGGGTCGGTGTCGCCGGGCTATTGCTGGGTACGCGCGGTTCCGATCAATCCGCACCCATCGCATGTGCTGCGAGACAACAGAGAGTACTCAAGCGGAGTTTCGAAATTGAGTGTTGCCTTCGTCAAAGAAGAAAGTGCCGAAGCTGCTTCAGAAACGCTTTTGCCTGACCGTCCAATTTCGCCGCATCCGAACCTCGTTACGGAAGCGGGATTGAAGGCTCTGGAATTGCAGCTGCAGCAAGCTCGCGAGGCCTATGATGTTGCGAGCACAATCGAAGACGTGAATGAACGACGGCGGCAGGCCGCGAACCCGTTGCGGGATCTACGCTACTTTGCTGCACGGGCCCGCACGGCGCAGGTTATCCCTGATCCGATTTCATTTGATACCGTTGCCTTTGGAAGCACCGTGACCTTCAGCCGAGACGACGGGCGCGTGCAGACATATCGGGTCGTGGGAGAGGACGAAGCTGATCCCAAAGCCGGATCGATTTCCTTCGTATCGCCGGTGGCAAGAACTCTCATCGGCAAAACCGTTGGAGATGTGGTCAGTGTCGGTGGTCAAGAGCTTGAGGTCATCGCCATCTCGTAGGTGTCTTCATTTTGGCATGCTGCGAATGCGACGGCCTTACAAGGCTTTTCGAACAGGCTATGGTCCTCCAATTCTGAAGCCGACCGCGTCTTCATGTTCTCTTAAGTAATTATCTTGAGATTGTAATCTCCCTGTTCCATGATGATTGCGATGCGAAGAATTTCGGGTCGTGCTTCATGACGATCGCTGCAGATCGCCTTAGCCGTGAACATGTTTCTTCGCCGTCGGCTGTCTTTACGGCTGTTGGACTTTGATCTTTATTTGTTTCGCAGGTGCTTGCTTGCGGTCGATCTGATTTAGGGACGTTGTATGAATTCGGAGTTTGCCGTTCGCCCGATGCGACCCGGTGAGTTAGAGCTAGTGCTCGAGTGGGCACGTCAGGAGGGATGGAATCCCGGCCTCGACGATTCGATCGCGTTCCACGATGCGGACCCGTCCGGATTTTTTGTTGGCGTGCTCGGGGAGGTGCCGGTCGCCTCGATTTCTGTCGTCAAGTACGGCGAGGATTTCGCCTTCCTTGGGCTTTATATCGTCCATCCGGATTTTAGGGGTAAGGGCTACGGCAAGACCATCTGGAATGTCGGGATGATGTCTGCGGAAGGTCGCAGCATTGGCCTGGACGGTGTCCCCGCGCAACAGGACAATTACCGCAAGGCGGGCTTCGAAGAGGCCTATCGGACGGTTCGGTATGGCGGCATGATTTCTGCCGTGCCGGAATCAACGCTGGTGGCACATGCCGTATCGGACAAGCTTGACGGATTGCTGCGCTATGACGCGACGATCTTTCCGGCTCCGCGGCCGTCGTTTGTGGCGTCGTGGTGTGCAACGCGCAAGGACCGGCACTCTGCCGTCGTGCGCAAGAGTGGCAAGATTCGCGGCTACGGAACCATCCGTCGTTGCTATGAAGGCTACAAGATCGGGCCGCTGTTTGCGGCCGACAAGGATAGCGCTGCAGCGTTGCTTTCGCTGCTGGCGCCTCATGCCAAGGGAGCGAAGGTCGTCATCGATATTCCGACCAGCAACGGCGAGGCGGTCGAGCTTGCCGAGAGCGTGGGCTTGGTGCCGGTCTTTGAAACCGCTCGGATGTATCGGGGAACAGCGCCGGTCGTTCCACTGAAGAACGTCTTCGGCGTCACGACGCTGGAACTTGGCTAGTCCATAGGCGAGGCAGGAGCGGTCGAGGCAGCTCTCTGGGGGCGACCTTTCTCGGCGATGGCGATGCCCCCCAAGGCGAGCCCAAGTGCAATCACATGGAAAAGCTGAAGGCGCTCGCCAAGCAGGGCCACCGACAACAGCGTTCCGAAGACCGGCACGAGGTTGATGAAGAGCCCGGCGCGATTTGCGCCGATTGTTTCGACGCCCTTGATATAAAGAATCTGCGCAAGCAAGGAGGCGAAGATCGCCGTGTAGAAGGCAATCAGCCAGCCCTTGTTATCAGGTAGCTGTACCGCACCCTGTGTGTTTTCCCAAATGAGAAGTGGCACTGCGGTCAGCGTCGCGCCGAGCGCGGGGATGGCCATCAGCGTGCGCCAATCGAGCGGCGGCTTCCAGCGCAAGAAAATTGTATAGACCGAATAGGCGGCGACAGCGATCAGCATGAGCCCATCGCCGCGGTTGAGGCCCAGTTGCAGCAGAGTCGTCAGGTCGCCATGCGCGGCGGTCAACGCGACGCCGCCGAGTGTCATGGCGAAGCCGACGACTTGTGCCGTAGAGACGCCTGTGCGGAAGAAGACGAAATTCAGCAAGAAGATCAGCATCGGAATGCCGGCCTGCTCGATCGCAACATTGATCACGGTCGTATATTTGACGGCCGAGTAAAGCATGGCGTTGAAGAGCGTGTAGCCGATGACGCCGTAAAAGAAAAGCAGCGGCAGATTCTTGCGGACGATCGGCCAGTCGCGCTTCAATTGCGGTGCCGAAACGGCGGCGATGAGTGCTGTTGCAAGGAACCAGCGCAGAAACGTCAGCATCATTGGGCTGACGTGCCCAAGCGCGAGCTTGCCCGCCACCGCGTTTGCGCCCCAGCACAGCGCTGCGACGACGAGAGAAATATAAGCGGCGACCTGCACAGGCGATTCTTTCCGATGACGGCGATGTGGTTCTCAACCTCAGGGTATGATCGGCCAATAGCCCGATGATGGCTGATTTGTCACGTAAAAAGCCGATTCCGGCGGCATAACAGGGTCGCTTTCCCGGTAACAAAGCATTATAGATGCGCGGGTTTGAGAAGGGTGCGGTTAAATCCGCCTTTAACAGGAAGACGTGGATGACGAACGTAGTCGTGGTCGGTTCGCAATGGGGTGACGAAGGCAAAGGCAAGATTGTCGATTGGCTTTCAGAACGTGCGGACATCGTTGTGCGCTATCAGGGCGGACACAATGCAGGCCATACGCTGGTTATCGACGGGACCAGTTACAAGCTGTCGCTCTTGCCATCCGGCGTCGTGCGTCCCGGCAAAATGGCCGTAATCGGCAACGGCGTCGTCGTCGATCCGCATGCGCTGATTGCCGAGATCGAGAAGCTGGAAAAGCAGGGCGTGAAGATTTCTCCCGAGAACCTGCGCATCGCCGACAACGCGACGCTCATTCTTTCCCTGCACCGCGAGCTCGATGCCTACCGCGAAGATGCAGCCTCCAATAGCGGCACGAAGATTGGCACCACGCGCCGCGGTATCGGTCCGGCCTATGAAGACAAGGTTGGCCGTCGCGCCATCCGCGTGATGGATCTCGCCGATCTCGATACGCTGCCGGGCAAGGTCGACCGCATCTTGACGCATCACAATGCGCTGCGCCGCGGCCTTGGCGTCGCCGAGGTCAGCCACGACACGATCATGACTGAACTGACGTCGATTGCCGATCGGGTACTTCCCTACCGCGATACCGTCTGGCTTTTCCTCGACAAGGAACGCCGCAAGGGCGCCCGCATCCTCTTCGAAGGCGCGCAGGGAAGCCTGCTCGACATCGACCACGGCACCTATCCGTTCGTGACGTCGTCAAACACCGTTGCCGGTCAGGCTGCTGCCGGTTCGGGCATGGGGCCGGGATCGCTCGGCTACATCCTCGGCATCACCAAGGCCTATACGACGCGCGTTGGTGAGGGTCCGTTCCCGACGGAGCTGCATGACGACATTGGCCAGTTCCTCGGCGAAAAGGGCCACGAATTCGGCACCGTAACCGGCCGTAAGCGTCGTTGTGGCTGGTTCGATGCGGCGCTCGTCCGCCAGTCGGTTGCAACCAACGGTATTACCGGGATCGCGCTGACCAAGCTCGATGTTCTCGACGGCCTGGAAGAACTGAAGATCTGCGTCGGCTACAAGCTGGACGGCGAGCAGATCGATCATCTTCCCGCCAGCCAGGGTGCGCAGGCTCGCGTCGAACCGGTCTACGTCACGCTTGAAGGCTGGAAGGAATCGACGGTCGGCGCCCGCAGCTGGGCCGATCTGCCGGCCCAGGCAATCAAGTATGTCCGCCAGGTCGAAGAGTTGATCGGGGCGCCCGTCGCTCTCCTGTCTACAAGTCCTGAGCGAGACGACACGATACTTGTGACCGATCCGTTTGAGGATTAAGGTCTCGGGTCATTATTCGTGCGGCTCGCGGCGCGAACCGCACTCCTAGAGAAAGTACGAATGGCGGATTTTATCGCAGTTATCCGGCGGGCGGTTGACGGCCTGTCTGAAAATACTCCCGAGATGCGGGTGAAAGTCTACGAGCGCGCTCGCGGTGCTGTGCAGCGGCAGCTCGAGAGTATGAAGCCGCGCCCTCCGGAAGCGATGTTGCAACGGCAGCTTGACAAGCTGGAGGCAGCAATTCGCGAAGTCGAAGCGGAACATGCCGAAGCCGTTCCTGCCGATGATGCTGCGCTCGCGGCCGAGCCTGCAGTCGGGGCAAGCGCCGATGCAGGCCATGAGCAGGAAGCAGTCGCTCCCGAACCGCTTGCGAGCGAAGCCGGAGGCGAAGTGCCAGCGCATGAGACGCCGGCCCACGAAGATCACGTGGCAGCCGAAGAATCTGCGCCTGCCCACGAAGAGCCAGTTCCTTATCACGAAGAGCCTGCGCCTTCTGACGAGGAGCCTGTCGCTGCTGAGCCGGAACATATCGCCCAGCAGGAGGAACATTGGGCGTATGAAGAGCCGCCGGCTCCTGTCGGCGAAGCCGAGCCTGTCGAACACGGGCATGCTGCTCCTTCCGAAGAGGTTGTCCACGAGGATCAGCACGGTCACGAGGAACACGTTTCTGCGCCCGAGGAGCCGCTTGTCGAACCGAGCGAGCCGACCTACGAGGAACCGGCGCTGCAGCCGATTGCACGCGACTACGATATGACCAACCGTCTGGTTGAACCGGTCCTTGGGCTGGATCGTCCGCCGGAAGAATTCGTGGATCGCAGTCAGGAGGAGCCGCTCCACGCGGATGCCGCCGGGCATTTCGATCCGGTGTGGGCTGAGCCCGTAGAGGAAACGCCCGCGCCGCCGGCCAAGGATGCGCAGACGGATTGGGCGCTTGAAGAACTCAGGCAGTTTTCGGAAGCTGCGCCTGTTGCTCCCGCAAATGAAGCGGCACGCGCGTTTGAAGACGTCATCGCAGGGATCGACCATACGCCAGGCGGCGTGAAGATGCCCGCCGCGAACGAGGGCTTTTCCTGGGAGGCTGCGGCCTTCGACGATCTGCCGCCGATTGAAAACGGCAAGAAGGTTCAGGTCAACGCCCATTTCGATGACGGCGATCTCTTTTCGGAGATTCATGGTACGCCGGCAGCAAAATCCGCTTCGGAAACCAATCCGGCCTGGCAGGAGGCCAAGCCGCTTCGCGGATACGACAACCGTGGCGTCGTTGCCGAGGATGACGATGGCGCAGCCGATCTCGACAGTGCCGTTGCCGCGAAATTCCAAGGCAAGAATTTCCGGATGGAGCCGAAGCGCCGTCGGTTTGGCATCGGTTCCATCGTGACGATTCTCGTTGCGCTGGGCGTGGTGGGTGGCGGCGGATATGCCGCCTGGACCAATCAGGACGCGCTGTCGTCAATGGTGAAGAACCTCGTCAGCGCCGCTCCCTCGCAGAGCGCGAAGAACGAGCAGACGCCTGCCAAGCCCGATGCGGCAACGCCGCAGACCAGTGACGCAAAGCCGACTGATGCTAAAAAGGAAGTTGCTTCCTTGAATGACGGCGCTTCCGTCAATAACAAGTTCAACCAGCGGCTTCTTGCCGATGGTACAGAGGTCGACAGCGGCCCGGCCACGGTCCCGGGAACGCCGACGGCGGAAGGAAAGTCGGTGGCCGAACAGAACGTTGCTGCGGCTGATACCACGCCGCCAGCGGCGTCAACGCCTGCGACAGGTGCCCCGGCTGTGACCGCGCCAGCTGCGCCGCCGCCGGCGGCCGGAGCCACGCAAGCCGCGCCGCTCGGTTCCACCGAGAAGATGTTCTTGTACGAGGAGCGGATCGGCCAGAGTTCACCGACGGCCATCCAGGGCTCGGTCGTCTGGAGCCTCCAGCACGAGGCCGGCTCGGACGGCAGGCAGGAAGCGACGGTACAGGCGACAGTAACAGTTCCTGAACGGAACCTGTCGGCGCAACTGACCTTCAAGCGCAATTCCGACCCGTCGCTGCCGGCGAGCCACATCGTCGAGGTGGTCTTCTCGCTGCCGCCGAATTTTGAAGGCGGCGCCATCGAGAGCGTCCAGCGCATTTCGATGAAGCGAACCGAGCAGGATCGTGGCGACGCCCTGATTGCCGTTCCTGCAAAGATCACCGACGATTTCCACATGATCGCACTCAACGATTATCCGGATGCGCGCAAGGCGAATCTCGATCTCCTTTCAAGCCGCGACTGGATCGATATCCCGATCACCTATCGCAACGGTCGCCGTGCGCTTCTGACGATGCAGAAGGGTTCGACCGGCGGGGAAGCGTTCAACGCCGCGATCAAGGAATGGGCTGCTTTCGGCGACGTATCGACCAGCCAGTGATTGCCGGTTGAGACAAAAAGAAAGGGCGGAACCATCTGGTCCCGCCCTTTTCATTTGAAGAGAATTTGTGCCTTAGGCCGTGGCTTCGACGACCCGAACGGCCTTGGCGCGTTCGAGAGCCTCCTTGCGGACAGCATCCTGGACCTTTTCGAAGGCGCGGACCTCGATCTGACGAACGCGTTCGCGGCTGATGTCGAACTCGGCCGAGAGATCCTCGAGGGTTACCGGATCTTCAGAAAGACGGCGTGCCTCGAAGATGCGGCGTTCACGGTCGTTCAGAACGCTCATCGCCTTCGCCAGCATGTGGCGGCGCGTGTCGAGTTCGTCCTGCTCGATCAGAACATCTTCCTGGCTCTCATGGTCGTCGACGAGCCAATCCTGCCATTGGCCGGATTCGCCTTCCGAGGCTTTTATCGGTGCGTTCAGCGACGCGTCGCCTGACAGGCGGCGGTTCATCGAAACGACCTCCTCCTCGGAGACGTTCAGCTTGGTGGCGATCTCAGCGACGTGTTCCGGCTTCAGGTCGCCGTCGTCAATGGCCTGGATTCGGCCCTTGAGGCGACGCAGGTTGAAGAACAGCCGCTTCTGGTTGGCGGTCGTACCCATCTTCACCAGAGACCAAGAACGCAGGATGTATTCCTGGATCGAGGCCTTGATCCACCACATGGCATAGGTGGCAAGACGGAAACCGCGTTCCGGATCGAACTTCTTGACGGCCTGCATGAGGCCGACGTTGCCTTCGGAGACGACTTCGCCGATCGGCAAGCCGTAACCACGATAGCCCATTGCGATCTTCGCAACGAGGCGCAGGTGACTGGTGACGAGCTTGTGTGCGGCTTCGCGATCGCCATGTTCCGCATAGCGCTTCGCCAGCATATATTCCTGCTGCGGCTCCAGCATCGGGAACTTGCGGATTTCGTCGAGATAGCGATTGAGACCGGCTTCGCCGGCGGTAATGGACGGCAAGTTATTTCGGGCCATAAAGCACCCTCCTATCTGAATTCCGGTTCCCGATGGAACGCGCCCCTGCGTCGAAAGGCGAACCGGGACGTGCGGCTTTATCCAAGCCCGCACTAAGTCAATGTACAGATAAGTATGGCGGAACAGGGGTTCAAGGCTGCACACCGGTTCACGAAGGCGTTACTTTGGCTAGGCGCGGAGTGCGCTTGCCAACTCTTCCATGTCCTCGGGCAGCGGTACTTCGAAGTGCATGACTTCGCCGGTGCGCGGATGCTCGAATTGCAGCATATAGGCGTGAAGCGCCTGTCTTGCGAAGGCGTTCACGGTCTTCCTGGCGGCATCCGGAAGGAGATTTGCCTTTGTCTTGAAACCTGCTCCGTAGACGGTGTCGCCGAGCAGCGGGTGGCCGATATGCGCCATGTGCACGCGGATCTGATGGGTGCGGCCGGTCTCGAGGTGGCACTCGACGAGCGAGGCGAGCGACGTCGCGTCGGGGTTCTCGTGGAAGCGCTCGAGAACTTCGTAGTGCGTGATTGCTTCGTCGGCATCCTGCGTCTCGGCCCGTTTGACGGCTCGGCGCGTACGATCGCCGACGGCTCGGCCGAGCGGGGCATTGATCGTGCCGGTCAGCGTACGAGGACGCCCCCAGACGATTGCCTGGTACGCGCGCTCGAGCGGCATGGTCCGGCCGTGATCGGCAAACTGCAGCGACAGGTGGCGATGGGAGATGTCGTTCTTGGCGACGACCATCACGCCCGTCGTATCCTTGTCCAGCCGGTGAACGATGCCCGGACGGCGGACGCCGCCGATGCCGGAAAGACTGTCGCCGCAATGATAGATCAACGCGTTAACGAGCGTGCCCGTCCAGTTGCCAGCCGCCGGGTGCACCACAAGGCCGGCGGGCTTGGAGATCACGATGAGATCATCGTCTTCGTACAGAATGTCGAGCGGAATATTTTCGCCCTGGGGCGTGGGATCCTCCGGCTCGGGCAGCACTATCTCAAAGATATCGCCAGGACGCACCTTTTTCTGCGGATCGGCGAGGACCTTGCCGGCCACAGAGACCTGGCCTTCCTTGATCAGCGCCTTCACGCGACTGCGCGAAAACTCTTCGCCAAGCTGTGCGGTCATCCACGCGTCCAGACGGCCTTCGGCGTTCTCGTCGGCGGTGAGGACTTTTCTAATGCCGGATGCTTGTTTAAAGGGGTCGCTCAAGACGCTTCTTCTCCGAATTATTTTATAGAACGGAACGCCACATATGACGAATATCCAGCCAGAAGACGATCAGGACGAAAAGCCCCTCGATCCGGCGATGGAACGTGTCCGGCGCAAGATGATCCGCCTGCAGATCGTCTCAGGCATCATCATGTTCGTGAGCCTTATGGCTGTCTTCGGCGCCGTTGTCTACAAGACGATGCGGGCGCCCGCGAAGGAGCCGGCGGCCGTCATGTCGGCGGGTGTGCCGGTTTCTGTGACGGCAACGCTGCCGCCGGGCTTTGTCATCCAGTCGTCGTCGCTGTCGGGAGGCCAGATCATGTTTTTCGGGGCGAGTGCCGAGGGCGTCATGAAGTCGCTTGTCGTCGATATCCAGTCTGGGCGCATTGTTGCCGATGTGACGGTCAACGGCGGCTAGGGCGATGTGGTCCCGCCTCATTGCCATTGAGCGCGCAGGTGATCCTCGTATTGCGGACTTTCGTGATATCCGTGAGCGTGATCTGACCGGCCGGCAGAACCGCTTCATAGCCGAAGGCACGGTCGTCCTTCGCATGCTCGTGGAGGCGAGCCGCAGCGGCAGGTTTGCGACCGAAAAGGTGCTGCTGCTCAGGAATCGCGTCGATGGCGTCGCTCCGATCCTCGAAAGGCTGCCGGGCGACGTGCCGATATATGTCGCGGAGGCGCAGGTGTTGGACCGGATCGTCGGGTTTCATCTGCATCGTGGCGTGCTGGCGCTTGGTCGGCGCGAGGTGGCTGAGTTCGATCTTATCGACCGACTGCCGGAACGTTCGCTCGTCCTCGTCGGCTGCGGCATTTCCAACCATGACAATGCCGGGTCGATGTTCCGCAACGCGGCTGCCTTTAACGCGGATGCCGTCTTTCTCGATGAGACATCGTGTGACCCGCTCTATCGCAAGGCGCTACGCGTTTCTGTCGGCTCCGTTCTTAGCGTCCCCTATGAACGGAAGGGCACGGCGCTCGACGTGCTGACACGGCTTTCGGCGAACGGTTTTTCAATCTGGACGCTTTCGCCCCGCGGCGAGACCGACATCCGGGCCATACCACCGACGGATCGCATGGCACTGGTTGTGGGCACGGAAGGCGAGGGCTTGCCTCCCGCGGTCCTGGAGGGCTTTCAGAGCGCGCGGATCCCGCAATCGGAGGGATTGGACAGCCTGAATGTGGCGACGGCAACGGGCATTGCTCTCTTCGCCATGTCGTCGGCTGCGAACCTGATCTGATCTCAGCCCGGCTCGGACAGGATCGTCGCTGCGCGTTGCGCAAGGTTGATGCGCTCGCCATCCAGAGCGTCGGTGGCATCCGGCAGAAGGTCGCGGATCGGCGACGAGGGACCCTCGTTGATGGCGGTCAGTGCAACCATGCTTGCAGCGATGCCGGCGATCTCTTCGCGTACCGCGCCGTCCTGGCTGACGTCGGATTTCGCTTTCAGAAGTTGTTCTGAGACGGCGGCGCTGCGCTTGCGCACTTCTTCGCTCAGGCGGGCTGCAATCGCTGCTGTGTCGAGTTGGGTTGCCATCGTTTCCTCGGTTGCCCGCTCCTCTGAAACCGCATCTTGGGCGACGGGCGCAAGGCCTGCATTGCGCAGTGCGCGGTTTGCCTTGCGCAGCTCGGCATTCGCTGCCTTGACCTGTTCCTTGAGCTTGGCGATCTCCTGCTGGCGGCTGCCGAGAAGCGTGTTTTTCTCGGCAGCCGAAGCCGCATCCCGCTGGGCCTGGTCTTCCAGGCGGATGACCGCATGTTCATGCTGCGCCAGTTTCTGCTCGGCATCCTTGGCGCGCTTCTGCAGCAGGCTCACGTCCTGGCGAAGATTGTCGCGTTCTATGCGGGCTGCGTTTGCCTTGAATGTCACGCTCTCGATTTCGGTCTCGCGCGCTGCCAAGTCGATCTTGAGGTTGTCGGCCTGCTCCGCGAGCTTGTTGAGGCGCGTGCGAAGGGCGTCGAGCTCGCCTTCCTTGGCGGCGCTTGCCTGCTCGGCGATGTGAAGGCTCGTTTTCAGCTGGCTGATGTAGTTCTCGTCCTTGCGCAGGTGCGAGCGCTGTTCCGCGGCTTCGACACTCATATCGCTGATTTGGGCCTGCAGTCCGCCGATCTCGGCGGCAAACCGTCCTGCGTCGAGCGCCAGCGCGTCATGCTTCAACTGCAGCGCCAGCGACTTTTCGCGTTCGCGCACCAGGTGCTGTGTCGTCTTGGCGTTCTCGGCGGCATAGAGGGCTCGGACCATGTCCTTTTGCGCGCGCACTTCCTGCGGGCTGAGCGGCATGGTCGCGCGCATCCGGTTTTCCGTGTACCAGACGATGCGGCGGTGGACAGCAGGCGACACTAGGAAGACGAGGAACGCCGCTGTCAGGAAGCCCAATCCGAACAAGAGAGCATATTCGATCACGGCGTGGCCACGGCTTCCAGAAGTTGATTTGCGTCAGGACCAATGATTAAGCGGACCTGACGCGTAGAGCAAGTGGCGGAAAGGTAACGGCGAGCGAGAGTTCGCTGGCGTCGATGGAAATCAGAAGGGATTCCAGGTCGGGTTCGGCGTGACCTTGAGGTAGCCGACATTCAGTCCAAGGCGCGCGCCGACGCCGGTGCGGATCGGTACCACGAGCACGTTGTCGTTCTTGAGAAGCGTCATGCCGAAGCCGGCGATGACGAAGGCCTGACCGCTGACGCCGCCGAAGCGTGCGTAGATGGCCTCGGTCGAGGGTAGGTCGTACACGAGCATCATGACGCGCGTGCCTTGGCCACCATAATCAATGCCGAGCGACGGACCCTGCCAGTAGAGCGGATGTTCGCCGGCATTCTTTGTATTCAACTGACCTTCACCATAGGTGAGGCCGGCAATAAACGCGCCGGAGCCTTCCTGGCCGAGAATGTAACCGTTCGGAAGGCCGTATTTCTGAAAGGCCGCTTCGATCACCTTGGCAAGGCCGCCACTGGTCGAGCCGAAGAACGAGTGCCCGGCGTCGACGATTTCCTGCATCGAATACTGGCCGCCGTTGGATTGCTGCTGCGCCGCTGCCTGAGTTGGAACAAGGATGAGAGGCGAGAGGGTCAGCGCAACAAAGAGCCGGCAGATGGCGGAAAATCTTCCGAGGAAATGGGAGCGCATGGTGTCATCCGTTCATCATGGTCGGTACGATGAGCCGTTTCCGGCGTTTGATTCATTTTGCGCGTATGGTCTTAACAATCGGTTTACCAAATATGGTGTCATTATGGCGCCGAGTACGGCCGCAAACCTCGCGCAATTTTGATGCGCAAGATAGACGGCGGAATGACCCTGCCGCCCTGGAGACGATGATGTCGAAAAACCCGAACCTTACCCTGACCGGCCCCGACCTGGCCGCGCTTTTGTGCAGCCGCGTCTGCCATGACGTCATCTCGCCGGTCGGCGCAATCAACAACGGTCTGGAGCTTCTGGACGAGGGCGGCGCCGATGCCGATGCAATGGATCTTATCAGGACAAGCGCGCTCAACGCCTC
The DNA here is from genome assembly GCF_014193145.1 of Rhizobium sp. BK060. Lineage (NCBI taxonomy): Bacteria > Pseudomonadati > Pseudomonadota > Alphaproteobacteria > Hyphomicrobiales > Rhizobiaceae > Rhizobium > Rhizobium sp. BK060. Next base: position 66,784 of record NZ_JACHYW010000027.1, on the reverse strand, counting down.
GGTCCGCCTGAAGTTTGCCCGGCTTGCCTTTGGTGCCTCCGGATCGGTCGGGGCTTCGATCGATACCGGTGAAGCCGAACGTGCGGCGAAGGATTTCGCGGCCGCCGAGAAGAAGACCGAGGTCATCTGGAGCGGTCCGCGCGCGATTATCGCCAAGAACCGAGTGAAGTTGCTGCTCAATCTGTTTCTGGTGGCCTATTCGTCGATTCCACGTGGCGGCATCATTGAAGTCACGCTTGAGAACCCCGAGCTTGACGCAAAATTCAAGATCGTCGCGAAGGGCAAACTCATGCGCCTGCCGCCGAAATTCGTGGAGATTTCGACAGGGGAGATCGAAGAGGCCATCGATGCCCACTCGATCCAGCCTTACTATACGGTGCTGCTTGCCGCCGAATGCGGCATGGAGCTCGGCCACAATGCGACCACAGAAGAACTGACATTTACCGCTGACGTCGTCGCCGCCTGAGGGAAGCCTCGACGGCGATTCGCTCGCCGAGGTAATAAATCCTTAGCCTAATGTTTCTATCCTTGGCCGGTAAGACGCCAGCCGGGATAGAAGCTGGAGGAAGGAGCCGCCGTGCAGAGGTTTATGATCGCCGACTCGTCGGATGTCGTTCGGAAAGTGGGGAAGCGTATCCTTTCTGAGCTCGACTTCATGGTCAGTGAAGCCTCGAGTGCCGTCGAAGCTCTCGCCAATTGCCAGGTTCAACTCCCCGAATACCTCATCGTCGATTCCGGTATGGACAACGCGCTCGAGTTGATTTCGACCATTCGCGGCATGGAAGGCGGCAAGGAGGTCAAGATCTACTATTGCGTGGTTGAGGCCGACCTCAAGAAGCTGATGATGGGCAAGCGGGCAGGGGCTACCGACTTTCTGCTCAAGCCGTTCGACCGCAAGATTCTGACGGCCGTTTTCGGTAGCCGCGCTATCGCCGCGTAGTCGCCAGCATCTGTCAGCCGATCAAGGCCGCCCCCGGGCGGTTTTTCTACGTGTCGAAAAATAGACGCTATATTGAAAACAGAAATCCCGCCATAAGGGACGGGATTTCTTTGATCTTGGCAAAGGGGATGAAACGTCAGGCGGTTTCGGCGTACTCGGCGCCATCGGGCTCGCGCAGAACGTAGCCGCGGCCCCAGACGGTTTCGATGTAGTTCGCGCCGCCGGCAGCATTTGCGAGCTTCTTGCGCAGCTTGCAGATGAAGACGTCGATGATCTTCAGTTCCGGCTCGTCCATACCGCCATAGAGGTGGTTCAGGAACATTTCCTTGGTGAGCGTGGTACCCTTGCGAAGCGAAAGCAGCTCCAGCATCTGGTATTCCTTGCCCGTCAGGTGCACGCGCTGGCCACCGACTTCGACGGTCTTGGCGTCGAGGTTGACGATCAGTTCGCCGGTCATGATGACCGACTGGGCATGACCCTTGGAGCGACGGACGATCGCGTGGATGCGCGCGACCAGCTCGTCCTTATGGAACGGCTTGGTCATGTAGTCGTCGGCACCGAAACCGAGACCGCGAACCTTGTCTTCAATACCGGCCATACCGGACAGAATCAGGATCGGTGTCTTGACCTTGGACAGGCGGAGAGTGCGGAGCACTTCATATCCGGACATGTCGGGAAGGTTCAAATCGAGAAGGATGATGTCGTAATCATACAACTTCCCGAGATCCACGCCTTCTTCACCGAGATCGGTGGTGTAGACGTTAAAACTTTCTGATTTGAGCATCAATTCGATGCTCTGCGCTGTCGCGCTATCATCTTCGATGAGTAGTACCCGCATTCTTATCCCCTTTACCGCCGCCGAAAGGTGGTCTGGCCCCCTACGCGATACCGAATATGTCACTGCGTGATTTGGAAGCTGCCACGAAATGGTTAACAAATTCTGATTCCCTCTGGCAAGAGGTAACGAATTTATTAAATATTTTGTCCATTCCGCTGTTTTCCAACGAGAATTCGCAAAGCCAGATTCTTAAGTATTACATTAAGAACGGCCGGTAAGCGATTCATTCGACTCACCAATGAACCGGTATCGGAAATCGCGTAGTTGTGTTTACCGACCCTTAAATCATCGGCACTATCATTAACGATGCCCGTAAACGAAAGGTTACCAGCGGTAGGTTTTTGTTAATACCGACGGAAATTTTTTTGGCAGGCCGCGTGAAAGCGGCTCGCAAGGGCGGTTTAAGTGGAACAGGGGTCTCGCATCACTGGAGTAATGCGTATGAAGTCGCGTGAGAGCCTAGTCCGCCTGAAGGAGTTTCAGGTGAACGAAAAACGTCGCCAACTGCAGCAATTGCAGATGATGATGTCCGAATTTGAGCGGATGACGAAAGATCTGGAGAGCCAGATCGTCGTCGAAGAAAAGAAGTCCGGCATTTCCGACCCGAATCACTTCGCCTATCCGACGTTCGCGAAGGCAGCTCGCCAACGCGCGGATAATCTTCAGGTCTCGATCAAGGAACTGAAGATGCAGGAAGAGTCGCTGGAACAGGCGCTCGAAGAGATGCAGGCGGAATACGCACGTGCAGCCGCGCTGGAAGAGCGCGACGGCGCAGTCCGGGCAAGAGCCTAGGGGCAGGAAACGGGCGCCGTTTGGCGCTTGGGCATCGCCTCGGAAAAAAGCCATGCATGATGGGCTGTCGCGTCCGTCATACATGGCTTTTGGCGTTGTGTGGCTGCTAACCGTTGACGACGTCGCACCACTCCTCGTGGCGTTGTGATTGCGCCTTGAAGAACGGGCATAGCGGGAAGATCTTCCATCCCCCCTTGCGTGCTTCCTCCACCGCATGCAGAGCAAGTGCCTGACCAACGCCTTTGCCGCGCAGCGCATCGGGAACGCCGGTGTGGTCAATAATGACGAGCTTCGACGAGGTGCGGGAGTAGGTCATTTCGGCCCGGTGGCCTTCCACCTCTGCAACATAGCGGCCGCCGGAGGGGTTCTCTTCGTTCTTGATGTCCATTGCCATTCCTCATCAACATTTCGCTGTCGGTGGAAATTGGCATGTCATCTGGGCCGCGCCAAGCCGGCCGATGAGGACACAGTGTTCGATGAGACGAGGTGGGGAGGTTGCCTCACCGATCGAGTTCCTGCCGAGTGGTCAATGGGGCGGAACTCGCGGTGAAACTTGTGGCAGCTGGCGGAAGTAGGGCATCTACTGGCTGCGTCAACGACTTCGGGCCGTTTGTCTATCCCCCTCAGGAAATGCAAGCGGCCCGAAATGAAGAATTCGTTGCCCAGGAAGGGCTTGTCAGTGGCGATACTGCTGGATGCGCGTGGTGCGCAAACCGGCAAGGCCGTGGCTGTTGATGGAAGACTGCCAGGACAGAAACTCTTCAACAGTCAGCGTGTAACGCTCGCAGGCTTCTTCCAAGCTCAACAGGCCACCACGAACTGCCGCTACAACCTCTGCTTTGCGGCGGATAACCCAGCGCCTTGTATTCGGCGGCGGCAAATCCGCAATCGTCAGCGGGCTGCCATCGGGGCCGATGACATATTTTACTCGGGGACGTATCATTTCGGTCATTGGACTCTCTACACAACTCAAGACCACGGCAGCCACTCTAGCTTGTCACATTTAAGAATTGCCTAAGCGCATCGTAACACTTTGATAAGAAATTTAGGCGTCGGCTTTCCAAGAAGCGATTTGCGCCCACGCAGCCTTGCCCAACGTAAATCTGTGGTGAGCGCATAGGTGCCATGCGTAATGGTCGGTGGGCAATTGATAATGGCCAATTTATAAGCGCCGCAACATAGTTGTGAGCGCAAGAATTCGTCTCCGTTCTTACTGTAGTGTCCGGAATGACTAAGGCTGTTTGCTTCGTATCCTTTTGATACGGAGTCTTTTGCTTTTCCCGGACGCCGCGCGGCCCCTTTTGGGTCGGAAGATAAGGGCGTGAGCGGAGTTGGCCGCCGAGGGACAAGAAAATGAAGAGACAAGAACGCGCCGTCCGGGACGGCGCGGAGGATACTGTTTTTTTACAGATCGCGTCTGGGCAGAAAATGTCAACAGAACGCTTCAACGATTGCGTCGCTGAAATGGCAAGGGTGGCGGGGTTCAACCACTACTTGCTGGCTGAATTTCCACGTGGAGACCGCAGCAGCTTTGCCAGCAATCATCTTGTCAGCAACTGGCCACAAGAGCTCATCGATTTCTATGAGGAGGCTGACCTCTTCTATTGCTGCAGGCTTCTCGCCGCCCTCAAGAAGACGGCGATGCCGATCTTCTGCGACAAGGCGCCGTTCGAGAGTGCGGCGGCAAATCAGGAAAACCAGCGGCTGACGACACGCTTCAGAGGCCATGGCCTGAAGAACACGTTTGCGTTCGCGCTGCATGACATGCACTTGCGGCAGTACATATTCGCGTTCTCGGGTGATCGCGTGCGCCTCGCGCGTGCGGAAGCGATGGAGCAGGTTTTTCGAGGGATGGAATTCCTGGAGTTATACGGACAGCAGAAGCCTCCGGAGCAACCGACGGAAAGCCTAAGCAGCCGGGAAGTCGAATGCCTGCGCTGGTCGGCCGCGGGAAAGAGCAGCGAAGAGATCGCGATTATTCTTGATCTCTCCGCGCATACGGTCGTCGGATACTTGAAGAGCGCCATGCGAAAGCTCGATTCGGTCAATCGCATGCAGGCAATTGCCCGCGCATTCCGCTATCGACTGCTTTAGGCGTCCATCGAAAGTTCGGTCTTTGTGGTTCCGAACTCATATTGCGGGCTGCCCTCATGCCCGAGTGCCGCCAGTCCCCTCATTCAGCGACGCCAGCGTGCTGGCCGTATGGCGTACCGCACCGGCCGAGGCAGGGCCGGCAGCGGCTGCAAGTACCGTCGTACCGTTTGCGTCTACCACTGCAGCGTGTCCGGGGGAGGATAGTGTGCTTGCTGTCAGCAGTAGGAAGCAAAGACCGGTCTCTTAGATCAGCAGGCGGTGGCCGACGCCGCCGGCCGACCATGCAGTCTGAAAAAGCAGGGTTCCAGTTTCCGCCGTGGCAGACTTGTTCACCTTCAATTGGTGCGCATGGCCTGAATGAGAAAAGAGACTTGTGTCCGAAGCAACTTGTCAGGCGGTTGACGGTATCCGGCGGCGTATTGACGCCGATCATGGGAAGGGAATTGTCGTCATCGGGCGATATCGCACGCCACTCGCCGTTCGACGGGGCTATGCCCGCTGCAACGCGGATTTGGCACTGCCCCAGGAAATGAAGTTCGGGTTGGCGAAGTCGCTGTCATGCGCCTGTGAGATCTTCCCGTAGGTCAACGGCAGCCCGTCCAGCGTCAGGGTCGAGCCGCCCGCAGCGCGCAGCACGGCATCGCCGGCCGCCGTATCCCACTCCATCGTGCGCGTGAAGCGCGGATAGACGTCGGCCCGACCTTCGGCCAGCATGCAGAATTTCAGTGAAGAGCCGATGTTGGTGCATCGCGATATTGCGTTTGCCGCAAGAAAGACGTCCGTCTCGGGGCTGTTGTGCGATCTACTTGCCAACGCCGTCCGGTCGGTCGGTTGCGAGCGCACCTGGATGGCCGTCCGCTGACTCACTTGAAAATGGTCATCGACAAGGAGCTTTTCGGCCTTGTCGTTTTCGCCAACAAAGGCGACGCCGAGGGCAGGAGCGTAGACAATCCCGGCGAGAGGGCGTCGGTCGCTGATGTAGGCGATATTCACGGTGAATTCGGGCCGCTTGTCGATAAATTCCCGAGTGCCGTCCAGCGGGTCTACAAGAAAGAATGATCTGCCGATCACAGGTATGTTGCCAGCTGCCACCGATTCTTCTGCAATGATTGGCGTGTTGGGGAAGGCTGCTTCAAGATGTCCGATGATGATGCGCTCGGCCCGCTCGTCCGCGATGGTGACCGGGCTGTTGTCTGCCTTCCTGGCCGTCGGGCATCCCTCCAGGTAAACCTGCATGATTGCCTTGCCCGCTTCCAGAGCGGCGCGCTCAAATGTTTCGAGCATTGCTCGCCTTCCGGATGTCACATGTCGCGCCTCGGTAAAGCGCCTTACCTTATATAGGCAATTCTTCCGGCCATGGGAATCGTATCCTGCGCAAGTCCGCTGTTCCTGTCCTGGTACGGGCACGGATCACATGCAAAGCAATTGCTTCCGGGGCGGAAATTCCCAGCGGCGTGTACAGCCTGCGGCGCCTGATCGCGGGGGGAGTTTTGGGGCATCTGTGTCGTTTGCAGTCAAAAAGCGCTTTATTGGGCTCCGTGTGCCAAAAAAAGTGAATTCTTGATCGTAAAAAAGTCATTTTCACCAAAACGGCAAAGAACTTTGGGGCTTTGCGATTTTGCGCTTCCCTTTTGGTTTGAAAGCGGTATGAAATCCTTAATCAAGGGCTCGCTAAGGGCTCTAATAACAAGAGATGCTGGCTGAACCGGCTCGCATCCAGGGGAAATGACATATGGAATATTTTGTCCAGCAGCTCGTTAATGGGCTGACTCTTGGATCCATCTATGGCCTTGTGGCTATTGGCTATACGATGGTTTACGGCATTATCGGCATGATCAACTTCGCCCATGGCGATATCTTCATGCTTGGCGGTTTTGCCGGCCTTATTGTCTTTCTTGTCCTCACTTCCATGTTCGCAGGCCTTCCGGTTGCGGTTCTGCTCCTGGTTATGCTGCTCATTGCGATGCTGATGACAAGTTTGTGGAACTGGACGATCGAGCGCGTTGCCTATCGTCCGCTGCGCGGATCCTTCCGCCTCGCGCCGCTGATCACCGCGATCGGCATGTCGATCACGCTGTCGAACTTCATTCAGGTCACGCAAGGTCCGCGCAACAAGCCGATCCCGCCGCTGGTCAGCAGCGTTTACAATATCGCCGGCATCTCCGTTTCGCTGAAGCAGATCGTCATCATCGTGATCACGGCGGTGCTGCTGACGCTGTTTTGGTACCTCGTCAACCATACGTCCCTCGGACGCGCTCAGCGTGCAACCGAACAGGATCGTAAGATGGCGGCGTTGCTGGGCGTCAATGTCGATCAGACGATTTCCGTTACCTTCATCATGGGTGCGGCGCTCGCTGCGGTCGCAGGCACGATGTATCTGATGTATTATGGTGTCGTGAACTTCAACGACGGCTTCGTACCCGGTGTGAAGGCGTTCACCGCGGCTGTTCTTGGCGGCATCGGCTCCTTGCCGGGCGCTGTTCTCGGCGGACTGATGATCGGTCTCATCGAGTCGCTGTGGTCGGCTTACTTCACCATCGCGTACAAGGATGTGGCGACATTCGCCATCCTCGCTTTCGTGCTGATCTTCAAGCCGACAGGTATCCTGGGCCGGCCGGAAGTCGAGAAGGTTTAACGTCATGGAAAATGCTGTACGTTCCGCTGACAAGTCCGCAAACGCTGGACTTGTTCAGAAGGGTATTAAAGAAGCTCTGTTCGCGGCTCTCATCTCGTTCGGCATGTTCGTGCTCTACGTCGGCCTGAAGACCGACCAGAACATCAGCAACGAACTGATCATCGTCCAGCGCTGGGGCCTCCTTGCCATCTTCGTGGCGATTGCTGCCGTCGGTCGCTTCCTGACGGTCGTCTTCGTCAGGCCGCATCTCGATGCGCGCAAGTTGGCGAAGGCGCGTCGTGGCGAGCTTGATATCTCAACCGAAAAGGGCTTTTTCCACACGCATTTCTTGAAGATCGCGCTCATCGCGCTGTTGCTCTATCCGGCGTTTATCTATGCCGTCGCCGGTCCACAGGGCTCGCTGAAGTGGGTGGATAACTTTGGTATCCAGATCCTGATCTATGTGATGCTGGCCTGGGGACTGAACATCGTCGTCGGTCTCGCTGGCCTGCTCGATCTCGGCTACGTCGCCTTCTACGCGATCGGGGCGTATTCTTACGCGCTTCTATCCAGCTATTTCGGCCTGTCGTTCTGGGTGCTGCTGCCTCTGTCCGGTATTCTGGCCGCGCTGTGGGGTGTCATTCTGGGCTTCCCGGTTCTGCGACTGCGTGGTGACTATCTCGCGATCGTAACGCTGGCCTTCGGTGAAATCATTCGCCTGGTGATCATCAACTGGACGGATCTCACCAAGGGAACGTTCGGTATATCGGGCATTCCGAAGGCGACGCTTTTCGGCATTCCGTTCGATGCGAGCGCGGGCGGCTTTGCCAAGCTCTTCGGCCTGCCGATGTCATCGGCCTACTACAAGATCTTCCTTTTCTACCTGATCCTGGCCCTTTGCATGCTGACCGCCTATGTGACGATCCGCCTGCGCCGGATGCCGATCGGCCGTGCGTGGGAGGCCATGCGCGAAGACGAAATCGCCTGCCGCTCGCTCGGGATCAATACGGTGACGACGAAACTCACTGCCTTTGCGACGGGAGCCATGTTCGGTGGTTTCGCCGGCTCGTTCTTTGCGGCTCGTCAGGGCTTTGTTTCCCCCGAATCGTTCGTCTTCCTGGAATCGGCGGTTATTCTCGCCATCGTCGTTCTCGGCGGCATGGGCTCGCTGACGGGTATCGCGATTGCCGCAATCGTCATGGTCGGCGGCACGGAACTGCTGCGTGAGATGGCCTTCCTGAAGATGATTTTCGGACCGGACTTCACGCCTGAGCTCTACCGCATGCTGCTGTTCGGTCTGGCAATGGTCGTCGTGATGCTGATCAAGCCGCGCGGCTTCGTGGGGTCGCGTGAACCGACAGCCTTCCTTAAGGAGCGCAAGGCAGTTTCCGGCAGCTTTACCAAGGAGGGCCATGGTTGATGAGCCCTCAGGGAACAAACATGACCAGCGATACTTTGCTCAAGGTCGAGCACCTGTCGATGAAGTTCGGCGGCCTGATGGCAATCAACGACTTCTCGTTCGAAGCCAAGCGGGGCGACATTACCGCGCTGATCGGCCCCAACGGTGCCGGCAAGACCACCGTGTTCAACTGCATCACTGGCTTCTACAAGCCGACGATGGGGATGATCACGCTGAAGCAGAAGGACGGCAAGGAGTTTCTGCTGGAACGCCTTGCGGACTTCCGGATCACCAAGGATGCAAGGGTCGCCCGCACGTTCCAGAACATCCGGTTGTTCTCCGGCCTGACGGTTCTCGAAAACCTGCTCGTCGCCCAGCACAACAAGCTGATGAAGGCGTCCGGGTTTACCGTGATGGGTCTGGTGGGCATCGGGCCGTATCGGGCTGAGGCGAAGAACGCCATCGAACTGGCGCGCCACTGGCTTGAGAAGGCCGATCTCGTCGATCGCGCCGATGATCCGGCTGGCGATCTGCCCTACGGCGCTCAGCGCCGGCTCGAGATCGCGCGCGCCATGTGCACCGAACCGGAGCTTCTGTGCCTCGATGAGCCCGCCGCTGGCCTCAATCCGCGCGAGTCGGCTGCGCTGAACGCGCTGCTGCGCAGCATTCGTACTGACAGCGGCACGTCGATCCTGCTGATTGAGCACGACATGTCGGTGGTCATGGAAATTTCCGACCATGTCGTCGTGCTGGAATACGGTCAGAAGATTTCCGACGGCACGCCTGATGAAGTGAAGCACGACCCGCGGGTTATCGCAGCCTATCTCGGTGTCGAGGACGAGGAAGTGGAAGAAGTGATTGCAGCCGTAGAGAACCTCGAAGGAGGCTCGCACTGATGACTGGTCAGCTACTTCTGAAAGTTCAGGGCGTTGAAACCTATTACGGCAACATCCGGGCCTTGGCCGGAATCGATGTCGAGGTCCATCGTGGCGAGATCGTCAGCCTGATCGGCGCCAATGGCGCCGGGAAATCGACGCTGATGATGACGATCTGCGGAAGCCCGCAGGCGCGCAACGGCTCGGTGGTCTTCGATGGCCGCGACATCACGCGTCTACCGACACATGAGATCGCACGGCTGCGCATTGCGCAGTCGCCGGAAGGACGTCGTATTTTCCCGCGCATGACCGTCATGGAGAATCTCCAGATGGGTGCCGGCCTCGACAACCTGAAATACTTCAGCGAGGACGTCGAGAAGGTCTTCGCGATGTTCCCGCGCCTCAAGGAGCGCCAGGCCCAGCGCGGTGGCACACTTTCGGGCGGCGAGCAGCAGATGCTTTCGATCGGCCGCGCGCTGATGGCGCGTCCGAAGCTGCTGCTGCTGGACGAGCCGTCGCTTGGTCTTGCGCCGCTGATCGTCAAGGGCATTTTCGAGGCGATCAAGAAGTTGAACAAGGAAGAAGGGCTGACCGTCTTCCTCGTGGAGCAGAATGCCTTCGCAGCACTGCGCTTGTCGGACCGTGCCTATGTCATGGTCAACGGCAAGGTCACGATGAGCGGTTCCGGTGCGGAGCTGCTCGCCAATCCGGAAGTGCGTGCCGCCTATCTCGAAGGCGGACGGCATTGAGCATGACGAAGGGGAGACTTTGATATGCAGGGACTTTTCTTTGAAGGCGATACGGGCGTGCGCAGCGCCATTCGGCTTTTTGTCGTGCTGATTGGATTCTGGACGGCGTGGCGGGCCGGCAGAGCCGCGGCCGAGAGCTGGAGCGGCTATCCGCTGGTGATCGTCTATACGGTTCTGCTCGCCGGCGCGATGCAATTCCTGCATCACGCGCTGTTTAATGGACCAGTTCTCAGTCTCTTTTACTATGTGATCGACCTGGTCCTGCTTCTGATCTTCTCAACGGCCGGCTATCGCTATCGCCGGACCAACCAGATGGTCAACAACTACTACTGGCTATACGAAAAGACGTCCCCCTTCTCCTGGAAGGCAAAACATTGACAGCCGGTTGAATCTAGGGACAGATTGCCCCTCGGAGTAGAACAAGTTTCCTGGCGCAGTAAGGTGGGTAATGCGCTGGGTAGTGGAACGGAACCCGCTAGAAAATTGGGAGTAACAAAATGAAAAAGTCTCTCCTGTCGGCTGTAGCTCTGACGGCGATGGTCGCCTTCAGCGGCAACGCATGGGCCGACATCATCGTTGGCGTTGCTGGTCCGCTGACCGGCCCGAACGCTGCGTTCGGCGCTCAGCTCCAGAAGGGCGCAGAGCAGGCGGCCGCTGACATCAACGCGGCTGGCGGCATCAACGGCGAGCAGGTCAAGATCGTGCTCGGCGACGACGTCTCCGACCCGAAGCAGGGCATCTCGGTTGCGAACAAGTTCGCTGCTGACGGCGTCAAGTTCGTTATCGGCCACTTCAACTCGGGCGTTTCGATCCCGGCTTCCGAAGTCTACGCTGAAAACGGTATCCTCGAAATCACCCCGGCCGCTACGAACCCGAAGTTCACCGAGCGCGGTCTCTGGAACACGTTCCGTACTTGCGGCCGTGACGACCAGCAGGGCGCAATTGCCGGCAAGTATCTCGCCGACCACTTCAAGGACGCCAAGATCGCAGTCGTCCACGACAAGACGCCTTACGGCCAGGGTCTCGCTGACGAAACCAAGAAGTCTCTGAACGCTGCTGGCGTTACCGAAGCCATCTATGAAGGCATTAACGTTGGTGACAAGGATTTCTCGGCCCTGATCGCCAAGATGAAGGAAGCCGGCGTTTCGATCATCTATTGGGGTGGTCTCCACACCGAAGCTGGTTTGATCATCCGCCAGGCAGCCGACCAGGGCCTCAAGGCCACCCTGGTGTCCGGTGACGGTATCGTTTCGAACGAACTGGCATCGATTGCTGGCGACGCAGTCGCCGGTACGCTGAACACCTTCGGTCCCGATCCGACGCTGAACCCGGCCAACAAGGACCTCGTTGCGAAGTTCAAGGCCGCTGGCTTCAACCCGGAAGCTTACACGCTCTACTCCTACGCCGCGCTGCAGTCGATCGCTGGCGGTGCCAAGGCTGCCGGTTCGACGGACTCAGAAGCCGTTGCCGCTGCAATGAAGGCAAAGGGCCCGTTCCCGACCGTTCTCGGCGATATGTCCTTCGACGAAAAGGGCGACCCGAAGCTTCCCGGCTACATCATGTACGAGTGGAAGAAGGGTCCGGACGGCAAGTACAGCTACTTCCCGCAGGACGCCAAGTAAGGGGTCAGACCCACTTTGGTGCGGTTTCAGGAAGCCCGGTCGCAAGACCGGGCTTCTTCCGTTTGGCCCCTCGGTCTTTTTGCGCTACTGGCTAGAAAGCCAATCACAGCATCCGGAAGAAGTCACCATGTCCAAGCCACGCATTCTGGTCACGCGCCGCTGGCCCGCAGCGGTCGAACGCATTCTCTTTGACCGTTTTGATACAACGCTGAATCTGGATGACGTCGCCATGAGCGGGCAGGCGTTGAGCGAAGCGCTGGCAGAGTACGATGCGGTTCTGCCTACTGTCTCCGACCGATTGCCGGCGGCTGTCTTCGACGGTGCGATGCCGCGTGCGCGCATACTCGGCAATTTCGGGGTCGGCTACAATCATATCGACACCAATGCAGCCAAGGATCGCGGGATCGTGGTGACAAACACGCCCGGCGTGCTGACGGACTGCACGGCTGACATCGCCATGCTGTTGCTGCTGACGGTCGCCCGGCGGGGTGGTGAGGGCGAGCGGCAGGTGCGTTCCGGTGAGTGGGCCGGTTGGTGCCCGACACACATGATTGGAACGAAGGTCACCGGCAAAACGGTCGGCATTATCGGCTTCGGACGTATCGGCAAGGCGTTCGCACAGCGCTGTCATTTCGGTTTCGGCATGGACGTGGTCTTCTACAACAGGTCACCAGTCGATCCTGCTGAAGCAGCGCGCCACGGCGCGCGGCAATTGCAAACGGTCGAGGACGTATTGGCGCTATCCGATTTCGTTTCCCTGCATTGCCCCGGCGGCGCGGAAAACCGGCACCTGATGAATGCTGCGCGGCTTGCGACGATGAAGCCGGGCGCGTTCCTGATCAATACGGCGCGTGGCGATGTCGTCGATGAGGCCGCGTTGATTGCGGCTCTGCAGGACGGTGTCATCCGCGGTGCGGGGCTCGACGTCTACGCGGCCGAGCCAAACGTGCCTGATGCGCTAAGAGCCATGGAGAATGTCGTTCTACTGCCTCATCTCGGGAGCGCAACGGAGGAAACCCGTACGGCGATGGGGATGAAGGTGGTGGATAACGTAACCGCCTTCTTCGAGGGAAGGTCGCCGCCGGATCGCGTTGTTTGAGCTGTCGGCTCGATCTGCCGGATGGTGGGATCAGGTCTCGTGCAGGACATGAGCGGCCTTGACGGCGGCGGAGGCGCGGTTTTCGACGCCGAGCTTCACATAGATCTGTTCGAGATGCTTGTTTACGGTGCGCGCCGACAGGCCGAGAATCTCGCCGATATCGCGGTTGGCCTTGCCCTTCGCAATCCACAACAACACTTCGGATTCTCTCTGTGTTAGCGAGAAATGCCGGCGCAGCACCTCGTCATCGGCGCGCGCATTGTTTGCCGTCAGGCGAAACAGATATTCGTCAGCACCGATCGCGCCCAAAAAGGCAAGCTGAAGCACCTCCTTGCCGGCATGCGAAAGCGAGATCGCGCCGTCGCGAGCTGAGGCCGGGCGGGTTTTCATCCACTCGGCAATCTTAGTGACCACCGTGTCCATGGCGTCGTCTCTGTCCATTGCAGCGTTGACGAGGCGTGTTGCCTGTGGCGTCGACCAGTGAATGTCGCCGTCGCCCTTGACCGCAAGCAAATGCCGGCCGGCAGCGTCCAGCGCAACGCGCGCGCTCTGTGTCGAACGTGCGTTGCGCAGGTGGACACCGATCCGCGCTCGCAGCTCGTCGATATTGATCGGCTTCGTCAGGTAGTCGACGCCTCCGGATTCAAGAGCGCGAACGACATGCTCGGTTTCCGTCAGACCGGTCATGAAGATGACCGGTATCTGGCTGATTGCCGGGTTCGATTTGAGTTTCCTGCAAGTCTCAAAGCCGTCCATAGATGGCATGACCGCATCCAGGAGAATGAGGTCTGGGGTAATGCGCTCCACAATATTCAGCGCAGCCGAGCCCGATGTGGCGATCAGTACGGAGAAGCCGGACTGCTCCAGAGCATCGGTCAGGAACCCCAATGCTTCCGGCGAGTCATCCACCAGCAAAACGATATCGCGCGGGAGCTCAGCCAAGGGTTTCTACCTTCTCATCAAAACGGTGGAGGAAGTTCATGAGGCCATTCAGATCGAATGAGGCCGCATAGGAACGAAGCTCCTCTGTAAATGGCTGATTTGCCTCATCCTTGGCAAGGTCGGTGAGCTTTGCTTCGATGCCTCTGATGTAGCCGATCTCGGCGAGCCGCAACAATTCCTGGACGTGTGCAGGCCCCGGGCTGACCAACGGTTGTTCGCGCTTGACAGCGGGTGGCTGGACGTCCTCCGCATAGAGCCATTTCAAGCCGAGATGGAGCGCAAGCTTGTCCCGCAGCTGCCTGATGTCGACGGGTTTTCCGATCGCATCGTCGTGGCTGTCGTCACTGTCGCGGTGAGCTGCAGCGTCGCCGATATTGGCGGACAGCATGACGATCGGAGCGGTTTGTCCATTGGCACGCAGGCGAGAAACGAGTTGCCAGCCATTCATGCCGGGCATCGAGATGTCGACGAGGAACAGATCGGGCTGAATGCCTTCGATCAAGGTTAGGCAGTCCGCCCCGCTCGCCGCCGTCAGGACGATGAAATCAAGTGGGGCAAGCACCTCGCGCATCATTTCGCGGTGATCCTCGTTATCGTCCACGACGACGATCGTGCGTCGAGGGCCGTTGTAACTGACGATCTTTTTTTCCTGCGGCGGGACGACCATTTCGCGAAGGACCGCTGAAAGCATGAGCCGAACCCGGAACACGGTTCCATGATCCTTCTCGCTGCTCACCGAGATTTCGCCGCCGAGCGTGTTGGTCAGCAGTTGCGTGATTGTCAGGCCAAGACCGAGGCCTGGCATCGGCCGGATGCTGTCGGCTTCTCCACGCTGGAACGGCTCGTAGATGCGGGTCAGATCCTTCTCGGCGATGCCGCGCCCGGTGTCGGTGACGGTGAAGGTCGCGACTTGGCTGCGATAGCCGACGTCGAAGGTGACGCTGCCTTCGTCCGTGAACTTGATGGCATTGGAAAGCAGGTTGACCAGAATCTGGCGCAGCCGCTTTTCGTCGGTGCGCACGAAATGGGGCAGGGCGGGCGAGCGGTCGTGATGGAAGGTCAGTCCCTTGGCTTGCGCCTGCGGGCGGAACATGTCGACGACCTGATCCAGGAAATCCTGGATGTTGATCTCATTGGAATAGACCTGCAGACGCCCGGCTTCGATCTTGGAAATATCGAGGAGGCCATCGATGAGGCCGGACAGATGTTCCGCGCTGCGGCGGATGACCTTGATCGAGGACTGGCGTGGAGCCGGGATCGTTTCGTCGCGCTCGAGAATCTGCGCGTAGCCGAGCACCGCGTTCAGGGGCGTGCGCAGTTCATGACTGAGACCGACCACATAGCGGCTCTTGGCCCGGTTGGCCGCCTCCGCCGTCTCCTTTGCGGTCTGCAAGGCGGCGTCAGTCTTCTTGTGGGCAGCGATTTCCTTCAACAGCAGCGTGTTTTGGCGGGACGACTCCTCTTCGGCTACCACGCGGCTGTCGTGCGCCAGGACATAGAACCAGCAGACGACGCCCGCAATCACGGCAAAGACGAAGAAGACGACGAGGATCGTTCCGTTGACGACCTCGGCGGTCTCCGGGGACGCTGAGGAAACCTGATGGGCGATCATCGCGAGGATGACGCCGACGGCCGTCAGCGCCAGCACGACGGCGATGCCGTAGCGACCGAGGCGGGTGGTCAGCTTCTCGACCACGGTTTCCGGCAGCACTGCCTTGGCGACCGTGCCGATCTGCGCGTTGAAGTGCGCCTTCGGCTTGCACATATCGTGGCAGCGGCTGTCGAGCGAACAGCAGAGCGAGCAGATCGGCGCCGCATAGGCCGGGCACCAGGCCATGTCTTCCGGCTCGAAGGGATGCTCGCAGACGGAGCAGGTGATGTTGGTGAGGTTCTTCCAGCTGTGGCGCGGCTTGCGGGCCAGATAGAACTGGCCTCTTGTCCCCCAGGCAATCAAGGGCGAAGCGATCAGCGCGACGACAAGTGTGATGTAGGGCGCCAGCGATGCGGCGATGGAGCCGAACACACCGAAATGCGCGATTAGCGCAATGCTAGCCGACAGCGTCATTGCGCCGAGGCCAACCGGGTTGATGTCGTAGAGGTGGGCGCGCTTGAATTCGATGCCGGGAGGGGCCAGGCCGAGCGGTTTGTTGATGAAGAGATCGGCCGAGATCGTGCAGAGCCAGGCCATGGCGATGATCGAGAAGATGCCGAGCGTTTCCTCGAGCAGCTTGTAGATGCCGAGTTCCATCAGCAGAAGGGCGATCGCGACGTTGAAGACGAGCCAGATGACGCGACCGGGATGGCTATGCGTGAGGCGGGAAAAGAAGTTCGACCAGGCGAGCGACCCCGCATAGGCGTTCATCACATTGATCTTCAACTGCGAGACCACCACGAAGGCCGCCATCAGCAAAAGCGCGGCATTGTGCCAGGGGATCATGTAACCGAAGGCCGTCAGGTACATCTGGGCCGGATCGGCGGCACGATCGACCGGCACGCCCGAAGCGAAGGTGAGTACGACGAGGAAGGAGCCCGCTAGCAGCTTCGGCGCCCCGATAATCACCCAACCGGGACCGGCCAGAAACACCGCGAGCCGGTGGCGCCAGTTGCGCTGCTTTTCCGGCGGCAGAAAGCGCAGGAAGTCGGCCTGTTCGCCGATCTGCGACATCAGCGCCAGGATGACGGCCGAGGCGGCACCGAACTCGACGAGATCGAACGGTGCTACGGTGCCCGGCGGCCCGGAAGCATGGCGGATACCGGCAAAGGCACGCCAGAGATCGAACTTCTCCCAATCCATCACGGCGATGAAGAGGAAGGGCAAAATGTTGAGGACGATCCAGAAAGGCTGAGTAAGCAATTGGAACCGGCTGATCAGTCGGACGCCGTGCGTGACCAGCGGAATGACCATGACGGCGCTGATGATGTAACCGATCCATAACGGGATTCCGAGCGTCAGCTCCAGCGCGCCGGACATGATCGATGCCTCGATCGCAAACAGCATGAAGGTGAAGCTGGCATAGATCAGGGATGTGACCGTCGAGCCGATATAGCCGAAGCTTGCGCCGCGGGTGAGCAGATCGATATCGACGCCGTGGCGGATCGCATAGCGGCTGATCGGCAGGCCGATGGCGAGCATGGCGATGCTAGCGACGACAATGGCGAAAAAGGCGTTGGTCGTACCGTAAGAAAGGGTGATCGCACCGCCGATCGCTTCCAGCGCCAGGAAAGAGATGGCGCCGATCGCCGTCTGCGAGATGCGCTGCGACGAGAACTGCCGGGCGCTCTTTGCCGTAAAGCGCAGCGCGTAGTCTTCCAGCGTCTGGTTCGCCACCCAGCGATTGTATTCGCGCCTGACCGGAATGATGCGTTGCCGCGCTGCCATGCCTTGGTGCCAGCCCCTTTGTTCCCCTTGTCATGCGTTCGTAACACGGAACGACACGAGGCTTAAGAGTGCGGTGCAGCGCAAAACTGCACATTTCGCCCCGTCCACTACGTCATATTACGTATACGCTTTCGCAGTGCAGCACCGGATAGTCCCTTAAGCAACAGTTAACTGCCGTTTCGGCCTGTTGTCCAACAAGAAGAGGGGATCAACCAGATGAATCTCAAGTCCTATATCACGGGCGCCGCACTCGGCGCCGTCCTGTCGGCCACGGCCGCTTTCCATGGAGCCATTGCGGCTGACGACACCATCAAGGTCGGCGTTCTGCATTCGCTGTCCGGCACGATGGCGATCTCCGAAACGACGCTGAAGGACGCCATGCTGATGCTCATCGACGAGCAGAACAAGAAGGGCGGCCTTCTCGGCAAGAAGCTCGAAGCTGTCGTCGTCGACCCGGCTTCCGACTGGCCGCTGTTTGCCGAAAAGGCACGCGAACTGATCGAAAAGGACAAGGTTGCGGCCGTCTTCGGTTGCTGGACGTCCTCGTCGCGCAAGTCGGTTCTGCCTGTATTCGAAGAGCTCAACTCGATCCTCTTCTACCCAGTCCAGTATGAAGGCGAAGAGTCTTCGCGCAACATATTCTACACGGGTGCTGCTCCGAACCAGCAGGCGATCCCTGCGGTCGACTACCTGATGGAAAAGGAAGGCGTTAAGCGCTTCGTTCTCGAAGGCACCGACTACGTCTATCCGCGCACGACGAACAAGATTCTGGAAGCCTATCTCGAATCCAAGGGTATTCCGAAGGAAGACATCATCATCAACTACACGCCGTTCGGCTTCTCCGATTGGCAGACGGAAGTGAAGAAGATCAAGGAATTCGGTTCCGCTGGCAAGAAGACGGCCGTGGTCTCGACCATCAACGGTGACGCGAACGTTCCGTTCTACAAGGAACTCGGCAACCAGGGCATCAAGGCAACCGATATCCCGGTCGTCGCCTTCTCGGTCGGTGAAGAAGAGCTTGCCGGTCTCGACACCAAGCCGCTCGTCGGCCACCTCGCTGCTTGGAACTACTTCGAGTCGGTCGAAAGCCCGGCCAACAAGAAGTTTATCAAGCAGTGGCACGAGTTCACCAAGAACGACAAGCGCGTGACGAACGACCCGATGGAAGCCGCCTATATCGGCTTCAACGCCTGGGTTAAGGCTGTTCAGGCTGCCGGCACGACCGACACGGATAAGGTTCTCGACACGATCATCGGCACCACCGTTCCGAACCTGTCGGGCGGCTATGCGACCGTTATGCCGAACCACCACATCACGAAGCCGGTGCTGATCGGCGAAATCCAGGGCGACGGCCAGTTCGAAATCGTTCAGCAGACCCCGGCGGTCGTCGGCGACGAATGGTCCGACTACCTGCCCGACTCCAAGGACCTGATCTCCGATTGGCGCAAGCCAATGAACTGCGGCAACTTCAATGTTGCCTCGGGCAAGTGCGGCGGCAAGGGCTCCTGAGTGCGTTCCACCCCGTCACTCTGACGCCTGAAGACTTCCGCCCGGTCTCTCCTGTCCGGGCGGAAGGTCCATCTCCGAAGCGCAGCCTTGATGCTTCGGACGGCGCCGGTTCCACGGTTAGGATCGATGCCGATTTGAAGGCTTAATTTTCTCGCTTGCGCCGGAAGGCCAACGATAACCGAGGCAACAAAGCCGATGTATCGCGCCATCAAGATTTTGCTTTTGACCCTATGCCTGGCAGTGCCGGCTTTTGCGACTGCGCTCAAAGCGCAGGAAGATATTCATCCGCTTATCGATGCGCTTGGCGTCGGCGATTTCCCTGAGCGCGAAGCCGCGATCAAGGCACTGGTCGCCTCCAAGGACCCGCGTGTCGGTGAGATTCTGCAGCTGCTGAGCGACGGCCAGCTTTACGTGAATTCCGAGACCGGCGGCCCTGTGCTGGTGCAGGGCGGCGCCGAGGATGAGCCGACCTACGCCGACCCGATTTCCGGTGAGGTCGTCTCCGACGTCGATCCGGATTATATGTCCAAGGTCAAGATCAACAATTCGTTGCGCACGGTGATTGCCACCGCTACGAGCCAGCTGACGCTGCTGAGCCCGGATCGCGGCGCGCGGCTTGCGGCGGCTCAGGGATTGCTCAAGGACGCCGATCCAGCAAACCTTGATCTTCTCACCTCGGCGCTGGCCGAAGAGAAGGACGCCGAAGTTAGGAATGCGATGGAAGCGGCGCGCGCCGTTATGGTGGCGAAGAGCGACGTCAGCGCCGAAGAGAAAAAGGCTGCGATCGATACGGTCGCGGCGCGCGGTGGGCGCGATGCGCTGACCATCCTGAATTCGGCGATGGCAACCGCGCCTGACGAACTGAAGGGCGCCATTCAGACCCATATCAATGCGATCAACCGCAGCCTCGCCCTTTGGGATGTCGGGCAGAATGTATGGTACGGGTTGTCGCTCGGGTCGGTGTTGCTGCTCGCGGCGATCGGCCTTGCCATCACCTTCGGCGTCATGGGCGTCATCAACATGGCGCACGGCGAAATGGTGATGATCGGTGCCTACACGACCTACGTCGTGCAGGAGTACATCAGCTCCGCATTTCCGCAACTTGGAAACTACTCGCTGGCCTTCTCCGTTCCCGCGGCCTTCCTCTTCACTGGCTTCGTCGGCCTCGTCATCGAGCGCGTCGTCATCCGCTATCTCTACGGCCGCCCGCTCGAAACGCTGCTCGCCACCTGGGGCGTGTCGCTGATCCTGCAGCAGGCGGTGCGGACAATCTTCGGCCCGACCAACCGCGAGGTGCGCAATCCGAGCTGGATGTCCGGCGCATTCGAACTGGGCGGTCTCTCGATCACCTGGAATCGTCTCTGGATCATCGTCTTCTCGATGGTGGTGTTCTTTGCGCTGCTTGTTCTCTTGAAGCGCTCGGCATTCGGATTGCAGATGCGCGCGGTTACTCAGAACCGCCGCATGGCGTCGTCGATGGGCATCCGTACCGGTTGGGTCGACGCATTTACCTTTGCGCTGGGTTCCGGCATTGCCGGCATCGCGGGCGTCGCACTCTCGCAGATCGACAACGTGTCGCCGAACCTCGGCCAGAGCTACATCATCGACAGCTTCATGGTCGTGGTCTTCGGCGGAGTCGGCAATCTCTGGGGCACGCTTGTCGGTGCCCTGTCGCTCGGCGTCCTCAACAAGTTCCTCGAGCCCTTCGCTGGCGCCGTGCTCGGCAAGATCCTGGTGCTCGTTCTCATCATTCTCTTCATCCAGAAGCGTCCGCGCGGGCTCTTCGCACTTAAAGGAAGGGCGGTGGAAGCATGATTACGGCCTTCCTGCTCCGGTCTCTCGACCGCAAGATCATCGCTGCGATCGTCATTCTGCTCGCGGTCGCCGTGCTGGTGCCCGTGCTCAACCTGATGACCGCACCGACCAACCGCCTGCATATCCCGACCTACATCA
Source organism: Rhizobium sp. BK060 (assembly GCF_014193145.1). Lineage (NCBI taxonomy): Bacteria > Pseudomonadati > Pseudomonadota > Alphaproteobacteria > Hyphomicrobiales > Rhizobiaceae > Rhizobium > Rhizobium sp. BK060. The sequence goes on along the minus strand of NZ_JACHYW010000027.1, from coordinate 45,979 downwards.
TGGCGCTGTTTGGCAAATACCTGACCTATGCGCTGCTGGCACTGGCGCTCGACCTGGTCTGGGGCTTCTGCGGAATCCTCTCGCTTGGGCACGGTGCTTTCTTCGCGCTCGGCGGCTATGCGATGGGCATGTATCTGATGCGGCAGATCGGCTCGCGCGGCGTCTACGGTGACCCTGTTCTGCCCGATTTCATGGTGTTCCTGAACTGGAAGGAACTGCCTTGGTTCTGGTACGGCTTCGACAAGTTCTGGTTCGCAGCGCTGATGGTTCTGCTGGTGCCCGGCCTGCTTGCCTTCGTCTTCGGTTGGTTTGCGTTCCGCTCGCGCGTCAACGGTGTCTATCTCTCGATCATTACGCAGGCGATGACCTACGCGCTGCTGCTTGCCTTCTTCCGCAACGACATGGGCTTCGGCGGCAACAACGGCATGACCGACTTCAAGGAGATTGTCGGTTACAGCGTGCAGGCCGATGGCACGCGCGCAGCGCTCTTTGCTGCGACCGCCATCTTGCTGGCGTTGTCGCTCTTGATCGCCTCCGCCATCGTGCGCTCGAAGTTTGGCAAGGTGCTTGTCGGCGTACGCGATGCGGAAAGCCGTACGCGCTTTCTCGGCTACCGCGTCGAACACTTCAAGCTCTTCACCTTCGTCGTCTCGGCGATGATGGCCGGCATCGCCGGGGCGCTCTATGTGCCGCAGGTCGGGATTATCAACCCTGGCGAATTTGCTCCTGCCAACTCGATCGAGGTTGTCATCTGGACGGCGGTCGGTGGACGTTCGACGCTGATTGGCCCGATCATTGGCGCCATTCTCGTCAACGGCGGCAAAACCATCTTTACCGGCCTGTTTCCGGAATTCTGGCTGTTCGCGCTTGGCGGTCTCTTCGTGCTCGTCACGCTGTTCCTGCCGAAGGGCATCGTCGGCACGATCGGCCAGTATCTGTCACGCCGCAAGCCGAATATGGAGGCCACACCGCCCGCGCTTCAGGAAGAGGGCGTCGACGCAAAAATCCAGCCGGCGGAGTGAGCGATCATGATCCCTGATGTCAAACCAAACAGCGTTCTCTATCTCAACAACGTCTCGGTTTCCTTCGACGGCTTCAAGGCGCTGAATTCGCTCTCGATCGTCATCGAACCCGGCGAACTGCGCGCCATCATCGGCCCGAACGGCGCCGGCAAGACGACGATGATGGACATCATCACCGGCAAGACCCGACCGGACGAAGGCGAAGTGTACTTCAACGGCGACGTGGACCTGACGAAGAGAGACGAGGCCGACATCGCCCAGCTCGGGATCGGCCGCAAGTTTCAGAAGCCGACGGTCTTCGAAAGCCACACGGTATGGGACAATCTGGAACTGGCGCTGAACCGCAAGCGCGGCGTCTTTGCGACGCTGTTCTATCGGCTCTCCGCCGACGACAAGGCACGTATCGAGGAGATCCTTGAAACGGTGCGGCTGACGCATCGGCGTGACGAGCTGGCTGCCAATCTCTCGCACGGCCAGAAGCAGTGGCTGGAGATCGGCATGCTTCTGGCGCAGGAGCCGAAGCTGCTCCTGGTCGACGAGCCGGTCGCCGGCATGACGGACGCCGAGACAACGGAAACCGCGATCCTGCTCAAGGAGATTGCCAAGACGCGCTCGGTGGTCGTCGTCGAGCACGACATGGGCTTCATTCGCGAACTGGGCGTCAAGGTGACCTGCCTTGCGGAAGGTTCTGTGCTGGCCGAAGGGTCGATCGATTTCGTAAGCTCCGATCCGAAGGTGATCGAGAATTATCTGGGGCGGTGAGATGCTGACAGTCGAGAATGCAAACCTTCACTACGGCGCGGCACAGGCGTTGCGCGGCATCTCCATCAAGGCTGACATGGGCAAGATCACTTGCGTGCTGGGGCGTAACGGCGTGGGCAAGAGCTCTCTTCTCCGCGCCGTTACCGGCCAGCATCCGCTGTCGGCTGGCAGCGTCAGCTTCAACGACGTGAAGCTGAACGGACTGCCGCCATTTGCCCGCGCCAAGCAGGGCATCGGCTATGTGCCTCAGGGCCGCGAGATCTTTCCCTTGCTGACGGTCAAGGAAAACCTCGAGACCGGCTTTGCGCCGCTGGGGCGCCGGGACCGTTCCATCCCTGATGATATTTTCAGCCTGTTTCCGGTGCTGCAGTCGATGCTCGGGCGGCGCGGCGGCGATTTGTCGGGCGGACAGCAGCAGCAACTGGCGATCGGCCGGGCGATGGTGACGCGGCCGAAGATCCTCGTGCTCGACGAGCCGACCGAAGGCATCCAGCCGTCGATCATCAAGGATATCGGCCGGGCGATCCGCTATCTGCGCGACAGCACCGGCATGGCGATCCTGCTGGTCGAGCAGTATCTCGATTTCTGCCGCGAGCTCGCCGACTATGTCTACATCATGGATCGCGGTGAGATCGTTCATGAGGGGCTTGCCGAAACGCTTGATACACCGGAAGCGCGTCGTCATCTGACAGTCTGATCCTGCGGCAATCCATTGGGCAGATGCTGCTTTCTTCGGCAATTCCTGAGTGCGTCGAAGCTGCTGGTCCGAAGGCGCGGAACGCATGGGCGCGGCACAGGAATTGCTTGCTTTCGGCAGGTTACTGACTTCAATGAAAACGGCTGGGGTCAACCGGCGGTGCACTGGAAAGGGATGGAATGACGAACCGGGCGGTAGCCACGAGACCGCAAAGAGCCGAGGGGTGCGGGCATCTGGCTGCAAAGACGCTCGACGGGCGCACGCGCCTGCAGGAGCTTTATCAGGAGGGAGCGGCAAAAATCCGCCTTCCCGATACATTCGATTCCTCCATGGAGGCTGTCATCATCAATACGGCAGGCGGCCTCACCGGCGGCGACCGGATGAGCTGGAACGTAAATGCCGGTCCAAGCACGCGCATCGACGTCACCACCCAGGCCTGCGAGAAGATTTACAAGGCGTCAGCGGGAACGGCCGAGGTCAACACCAGCATTTCTGTTGGCGCCAACGCTCGGCTGGACTGGCTGCCGCAGGAAACCATTCTGTTCGATCGCTCGTCGCTGTTTCGAAGACTCGACGTCGATCTCGATGATGATGCCGAATTCCTGGCCGTCGAAGCGATCCTGCTTGGCCGCAAGGCGATGGGGGAGGCGGTGGACACCGGCCTCTTTCGCGACCGCTGGCGTATCCGCAAGGCAGGCCGACTCTGCCACGCGGAAGACCTGCAATTGCAGGGGAGTGTCGCATCGCTTGCCTGTGCGGATGCTGTGCTCGGTGGCAAGGTCGCGTTTGCGACGGTGCTCTATGTCGGGCCGCGTGCGGAAGCTTATCTCAGCGCAGTGCGTCCCTTGCTCGAAGATCATATGGGCGGCGCCAGCAGCTGGGCCGGCAAGCTCGTCGTGCGTCTTTCGGCGCCCGACGGTTTCGCCTTGAGAAAAATCCTAATCCCGATCATTTCGACCTTGCGCAATGGAGCGCCGGTACCGAAAGTCTGGAATCTCTAGAACCGGATGATTGCAGGTTCTCCGACCTGAAATCTGAATCCGGTTCTAAATTAAGAAGTAGAGCATGATGTCGTCCGAAAACCGCTTCAGACTTTTCGGCATCATGCACTGACCAAGCAGATGGATGCACGATGAACCTCACACCGAGAGAAAAAGACAAGCTGTTGATTTCGATGGCGGCCATGGTCGCGCGGCGGCGGTTGGAGCGGGGCGTCAAGCTCAACCACCCGGAAGCGATCGCGCTGATCACCGATTTCGTCGTCGAAGGCGCGCGTGATGGTCGCCCGGTCGCGGAACTGATGGAAGCCGGCGCCCATGTCATCGGCCGTCACCAGGTCATGGAAGGCATCGCCGAGATGATCCACGACGTGCAGGTCGAGGCGACTTTTCCCGATGGCACCAAGCTCGTGACGGTCCACGAGCCGATCCGCTGAGGTTCACATGCTGGAGCTGCGCCCCAATTGCGAATGCTGCGACAAGGATCTGCCGCCTGACAGTTCCGAGGCGATGATCTGCACCTTCGAATGCACATTCTGCACCGATTGTATCGCCGATGTCCTCGGCGATGTCTGCCCGAATTGCGGCGGCGAGCTCGTGCGCCGCCCGGTGCGCCCGGCGGCCAAGCTTGCCAAATACCCCGCCTCGACAAAGCGCGTTCTGAAGGCCGATGGCTGTATGCCCATCAAGGCCACGTGAGGAGAAAATCATGATCCCAGGAGAAATCATTGCCGCAAGCGGCGAGATCGAGCTGAACGTCGGTGCGCCGACGGTAACGCTCGAGGTCTCGAACACCGGCGATCGCCCGGTGCAGGTTGGCAGCCACTATCATTTCGCGGAGACGAATGCGGGCCTGTCCTTCGAGCGGGAGAAAGCGCACGGCATGCGACTTGATATCCCGGCAGGCACTGCCGTGCGCTTCGAGCCCGGCCAGACGCGATCGGTAACGCTGATCCCGCTTTCCGGCAAGCGCGAGGTCTATGGTTTCCGCCAGCTCGTGATGGGCAAGCTCTAAAGTGGCCCGGGAGGAAACGATGCGCGCGAGCTTGCATCTTCTGGCGGCCGGCGTTGCGATGTTCATCGCCTTCGGCGCCAGTGCCGAAGATCTGGACTGCAAAAATCCCGTCACGCAGGCCGACATGACCGCTTGTGAGCAGGTGCGTCAGGAAACCGCCGACAAGGCGCTGAACGCCCAATACAAGATTACGCGCGCGGCGCTTGCTACGCTCGACAAGGATCTCGGCGCCGATAGCGGTGCCGAGAAGGCGCTTGTAAAGGCACAGCGGGCGTGGGTCGATTTTCGCGATGCGGAGTGCGAGGCGGCAGGCTTCCAGGCGCGCGGCGGCACGATGGAGCCGATGCTGGTCGCCGGCTGCATCGCCGAGTTGACGGACGAACGCACCAAGCAGCTCAAGGAACTTGCAGAAACGATGGGCAACTGAGGTGGTTGGCAGGATCATGATCGTCGGCAACGGAGAGATCGGAGCAGAAGCGGCGGCCGCGGTGGTGGATGCCGCATTCGTGATCCGCTTCAACGAATGCCGGTCCTATGAGGCGAGCCCGGGCCGCACCGATGTCGTCGCGATCTGCAATACGGGGCGGCCAGCAAAGGCAATGCTCGGCTCCGATGCGTGGCGGGAACATCCCGGCGTGCGGGAAGCGGCGGCGATCTGGAGCGTGCGCGATCCGGAGAAATTCGCGGAGCTGCGTGCGCCACTTGCCGTATCGCATCCCGAGCTGGATGATTTCTGCGACGATTGCACGAGTCAATTCAATGCGTTCTGCACGGCCGTTGGCAAGGCGCATGTGGTCGTTGATAAAGTGATTCATGAGGCCGTCGACACGGCGCTCGCGGCTTACCACCCGGCGCCTTACGTCGTGCCGAGCAGCGGCATGATCGTGATCGCTGAAGTGATGAACAGATTTCCCGAGGCGGCCATCGATCTCGCGGGCTTCGGCCACGCGGGTTGGGAATGGCACCCCTTTGCTGCCGAACGGCAGCTCGTCGACAGTTATGTCGCCGCCGGCCGCGTCACGCGGCTGCCGGCGAGCACGTCCCTTTCTTCCTCCCAAGGAGCCTGACATATGCCTTACAAGATTTCCCGCGCCGCCTATGCCAGCATGTTCGGCCCGACCACCGGCGACAAGGTGCGTCTTGCCGATACGGAGCTCTTCATCGAGATCGAGAAGGACTTCACCAGCTATGGCGAAGAGGTGAAGTTCGGCGGCGGCAAGGTTATCCGTGATGGCATGGGGCAGAGCCAGGCAACGCGGGCGCAGGGTGCCGTCGATACCGTTATCACCAATGCCGTGGTTATCGATCACTCCGGCATCTACAAGGCCGATATCGGGCTCAAGAACGGCCGTATCGCGGCGATCGGGAAGGCGGGTAATCCCGATACCCAGCCGGGCGTCAACATCATCGTCGGTCCCTCGACCGAGGCCATCGCGGGCGAAGGCAAGATCATCACGGCCGGCGGCATGGACGCGCATATCCACTACATCTGCCCGCAGCAGATCGAAGAAGCGCTGATGTCCGGCGTCACCTGCATGCTGGGCGGCGGCACGGGCCCCGCACATGGCACGCTCGCCACCACCTGCACCGGCGCCTGGCATATCGAGCGGATGATCGAGAGCTTCGACGGCTTTCCGATGAACCTCGCGCTTGCCGGCAAGGGCAACGCCTCGCTGCCGGCGGCGCTCGAGGAAATGGTGCTGGCCGGCGCGTCGTCGCTAAAGCTGCACGAAGATTGGGGCACGACGCCGGCGGCGATTGACTGCTGCCTTTCGGTCGCCGACGAATACGACATCCAGGTGATGATCCATACCGATACGCTGAACGAAAGCGGCTTCGTGGAGGATACGATCGGCGCTATCAAGGGCCGCACAATCCACGCCTTCCACACGGAGGGCGCGGGCGGCGGACATGCGCCTGATATCATCAAGATCTGTGGCCAGTCGAACGTCATTCCGTCGTCGACCAATCCGACCCGGCCCTATACCGTCAACACGGTTGCCGAGCATCTCGACATGCTGATGGTCTGCCATCACCTGTCGCCGTCGATCCCGGAAGATATCGCCTTCGCCGAAAGCCGCATCCGCAAGGAGACGATCGCCGCTGAAGATATTCTTCACGATATTGGCGCCTTCTCGATCATCTCGTCCGACAGCCAGGCCATGGGCCGCGTCGGCGAGGTAGCGATCCGCACCTGGCAGACGGCCGACAAGATGAAGCGTCAGCGCGGACGCCTCAAGGAAGAGACGGGCGAGAACGACAACTTCCGCGTTCGCCGCTACATTGCGAAATACACCATCAACCCTGCGATCGCCCAGGGCCTCAGCCACGAGATCGGTTCGGTCGAAGTGGGCAAGCGCGCCGATCTGGTCCTGTGGAACCCTGCCTTCTTCGGCGTCAAGCCGGAGATGGTATTGCTCGGCGGTTCGATCGCGGCAGCTCCGATGGGCGATCCGAACGCTTCGATCCCGACGCCGCAGCCGATGCACTACCGGCCGATGTTTGCCGCCCACGGCAAGCTGCGCACCAATTCGTCGGTAACCTTCGTTTCGCAGGCGTCGCTCGACGCCGGTCTGAAGAGCCGTCTCGGCGTCGCCAAGAATCTCGTCGCGGTGAAGAACACCCGTGGCGGTATTTCCAAGGCGTCGATGATCCACAACAGCCTGACGCCTGAAATCGAGGTCGATCCCGAGACCTACGAGGTCCGTGCCAACGGCGAGTTGCTGACCTGCGAGCCGGCGACGGTGCTGCCGATGGCGCAACGTTACTTCCTGTTTTGACTGTTTGGAGCCGACCGGTGTCAAAGGCCGGCCGGTCCTAACATCTTGCGTTAGGACTGAATCTTCCCTGGGTTGTTTTTTATTTTTCGATGTTCCACCTTGAGGCGGCCTGTTCATATTGGAACATTGTTGTTGTTGCGGCTTGAAAACATAGGCAAAAACAGTGGCTTATGATTTCGGCTTTATTGGTTGATTCACGGCAGAAAGCGTTGCGTTTTCGGGCACTTTTCAACCGGCGATCAATTCATAAAACTCGCTCAAATCTTAACAATTGACTTAAGAACTCGGCAGGAGTTGGCCTCTAAGCAATCTCCCTGGCGGTAGGCAAGAGGGTCGATTCGCATGAGAATTTCACTCCAGGCGGAGCTTGGCGATTTTCAGGATCGCCACACAATTTACGTGTTCGCTCTCAAGATGAGCTTCCTGGCGGTGACGCTGTCGTCGGTCGTGATAACGCTTGTATTGCCTCCGCTCGACTGGATGGGAATGTTGCCCGTCCCGCTCGCTCACGGCGTTGTCTATGGCGTCTTGCTGTCGTGGCTTATCGGCGGCGCGGTTTCGAGCATGTTGTCTCTCGTGGCAGGTCACGCGATGCATCAGCTCAGCGTCTCGCGCGCAGAGTTCGAGCACTTAAGCCGTACGGACGTGCTGTCAGGTCTTCTCAACCGACGCGCCTTTACCGAGGCATTGGGGCAGGTTGATGGAAATGCCTGCCTCGCGATCTTCGATGTGGACCGTTTCAAGGCCATCAATGACCGCTTCGGTCATGGCTGTGGCGACGCCGTGATCGTGGCCGTGTCGGCCATTCTGGCCGCCGCCTTCGACGGGCACTCCGTCGCGGGGAGGCTGGGCGGAGAAGAGTTCGGCGCGATCGTTGTCGGTGGCTCGCAGGAGCAGCGGATCGAGAGAGTGCGGTCGGTCTGCGCACGTTTGGCGGCGCATCCCGTCGTTGCCGACGATTGCGTGGTTGCACTTACTGTGTCGGCCGGTATTGCCGAGCTCGAGCCGGGGCGCAGCAAGGAGGGTGCCTATTCAGCGGCAGACAAGGCACTTTACCTGGCAAAGGCGCTCGGTCGAAACCGCGTGGTGCATGAGAACGAGGGACTGCATCCGGGTTGGCGCAGGCATCTGCCGGCGGAAGCTGCGGCTGCTCGCGCGATGAATATGGATTGCGATGAGGCGCGGCTGGCCTGAAGAAATTCGGGCGGCGCTATTGTCCAGCGCCTCATTCCATCTTGCATCGTACGGGGCTATTTTGCATGGTCGCAATCTCAAGCGAATTGGACATGTCATGCAACGCGTTACTTCCTATCTGCCTGCCGGAACGCCTTCCTCGAACCCGATCGGAAAAGTCGTTCTGCCGCACGACTTGAGGCATTTGCGGCGGAAGCTGCTCCATCTCGAAGACGGCGAGATGGTCATGCTCGATCTCAAGGAGCCGGTGCTTTTTGCAAGTGGCGATATGCTGGTTCTCGAGGACGGCGAACTCATCGAAATCGTGGCGGCCGACGAGAAGCTTTTCGAGGTCAAGGGCAAGGATCGCCTGCACCTGATCGAGCTCGCGTGGCACCTCGGCAATCGGCATCTCGGCGCGCAGATCGAGGAAGACCGCATTCTCATCCTGCGGGATCATGTGATCCGCTCCATGCTGGAAGGGCTTGGTGCGACGGTCCGGGAAGTTGCCGAGCCGTTCCAGCCGGCGCGCGGCGCCTATCATTCGCACGCACCCTCGCATGGGCATGACCATCACTCGCACGACTGAGCAAACATGACTGATGACGCTGATCTGCAAGCTCTGCTGCGGCTGATGGCATGGCTTTCGCCAGCCTTCCCCGTCGGGTCGTTCGCTTATTCAGGTGGTTTGGAGCGTGCCGTCCACGATGGGTTGGTCACCGATGCCCATTCGCTTGCGGGGTGGGCATCGAACCTGATCGCGCGTGGGGCTGTGTGGAATGATGCCGTTCTTCTCGCTGAGAGCCACCGCTGTCACGGACAACTGGAGCGGCTTGGCGAACTGGCGGAACTCGCTGAGGCGCTTGCCGGCTCGCGCGAGCGTCATCAGGAAACGATGCTGCTTGGCGATGCGTTCCTGTCTGCCGCCAGTGCGTGGCCAGACGAGGTCTTCGATCGATTGCCACGACACGTGGCGTATCCAGTGGCCATCGGCGCCGTTGTGGGTGCGCATGGGGTGGCGTCGGAGAAGGCGATCGCGGCATTCCTCCATGCCAATCTCTCGCAGACAGTTTCCGCAGGCATCCGTCTCGGCGTTGCCGGGCAGAAGGATGGCGTTGCCATTTTGTCGCGGCTGGAAGGCGAAATAGCCTCCGTCGCGGAGCGGGCAGCCGCGTCGACACTCGACGATCTCGGATCGGCGACCATCCAGGCCGATATCATGTCGCTGCGCCACGAGACGCAGCCGACGCGGCTCTTTCGATCATGACTTTATCCAGGCAGGTCCGGCCAGCCGTCACGACCTGCGTCATTTGCCGGTGGTCGCTCTTCGAGCGGGGCGCTATCATCGGCTGTTATTGGAGTTCAGAACATGAAATCAGGAAACGGACCCTTACGCGTAGGCATCGGTGGGCCGGTTGGCTCCGGCAAGACGGCGCTCACCGAAAAACTCTGCAAGGCCATGCGTGACGAATATTCCGTCGCCGTTGTCACGAACGACATCTACACGACTGAGGATGCCGAGGCGCTGATGCGCATGCAGGCCTTGCCGTCGGATCGGATCGTTGGCGTGGAAACCGGCGGTTGCCCGCATACGGCAATCCGTGAAGACGCTACGATCAATTTGCAGGCCATCGCCGGCCTCAACGAGCGGATTCCCGATCTCGATGTTGTTTTCATCGAGTCGGGCGGCGACAATCTGGCTGCCACCTTCTCTCCTGATCTGGCGGATATCACGATCTACGTCATCTCGGTTTGCCAGGGCGAGGAAATCCCGCGCAAGGGTGGCCCCGGCATTACCAAATCCGACCTTCTCGTCATTAACAAGAAGGATTTGGCTCCCTATGTCGGCGCGGACCTGGAAGTCATGGACCGCGATGCGACCCGCATGCGCCAGGCACGCCCCTTCGTTTTCTCCGACATGAAACGCGGCGATGGCGTCAATTCCATCGTCAGCTTCCTGAAGGAACACGGTGGCCTGTAGAGGTCAGACCTGTCTCAGCACATTGACATCCTCGATCGCGATGGCGCGGCCGCTAACGCTTACGCCTGATGTGCGCAAGGTGGAGAAGGCACGTGACAGTGCCTCCGGCGCAAGGCCCAGCTTTCGTGCCAGAAGGCTCTTCTGGAATGGAAGGCGCAAGGAGGCGCGCGTGCCTTCATTCGTGCAGTGTGTCAGCAGGTAATGCGCGACGCGCTGCGGGCTCGTCTGCATGCGATCCCGCGCCAGGCAATCCATGGTCGAAAGCAGATGCTGCGAGAGGCTGCGCGCGATCGCGCCGCCAATGCGCGGGCGCGCGTCCAGTAGCGCTTTGACCTGTGCGATGTCGAAGCGGGCGAGGATCGCGTGTTCCATCGCTTGGGCGTTGTAATTGTATCCTTCGCCGGCAAGCACCAGGCATTCGCCGAAGCTGTCGCCCGGCTCGCAGATGCTGATATCGGCTACGCGGCCTTCGGCGTCGCGAAAGAGGCGAACATAGCCGCTTAGCACGCAGTAGAAGTAACGTGCCTTCTCGCGTTCGCGGAAGAGAACGTCCTGCGGCTCATAACGCACCGCCACCGCGCAAGACAGCAGAGCATCTCGCTCCTGCCGGTCGAGGCTGGATACGATCAATGCACCATCAAGCACCGCACGCTGCGCGCCGCTCAGTTTCAAAGCTCTGGTCATCTGTTTCTCCCTGTGGCGCGGCAAGCGCCGCCCCTACCTGATACTGGTAAGGGTAAGCGGGAGGTGCAGTTCAGAACTTGATCTCGATCAAATGTGGCCTAATAAAAAAGCCGGGGCGTGACCCCGGCTTCTGAATTGGCGGCTACTCCGCCGCGAAAGGCGGCAGGCGCACGACATTGCCTGATTTGCCGCGCTTGCCTTCCGGCGTCTCGATTGCGGTTACCCGGCCTTCAAGGGCACCAACAACCTGCGTGAGCTCTTCGCGGGACATTGCCAGATCTTCCTTGTCCTTCCTGCCCACCAGACGGCCGAACATCCAGGCAAGCAGACGGGAGAGATCGTCCATGATCAGGAAGAACGAAGGCACGACGACCAGCGAAAGCACGGTCGACACGATAATGCCGCCGATCACGGCAATCGCCATCGGCGCGCGGAATGAACCGCCTTCGCCAACGCCGAGCGCCGACGGCAGCATGCCTGCCGACATCGCGATGGAGGTCATGATGATCGGGCGGGCGCGCTTGCGGCCTGCCTCGACCATGGCCTCCACCCGCTCCATGCCGCGATGTCGCATCTCGATCGCGAAGTCGACGAGCAGGATGGCGTTCTTCGTCACGATACCCATCAGCATCAGGATGCCGATCATGACGGGCATGGAGAGCGGGTTCTGGGTGACGAGCAGCCCGACTGCCACGCCGCCGATCGCAAGTGGCAGCGAAAACAGGATGGTGAAGGGCTGGATCACGTCCTTGAAGAGGAGGATCAGCACAGTCAGCACCAGCATGAGGCCCATCAACATGGCGTTGACGAAGCTCTGCTGCATTTCGGTCTGGACCTTCGTATCGCCGCTTTCAGCCAGCTGGACCGTCGGAGGGATCTTGGCCTCAGTGACGATCTGCCGGAACCGAGCGGATGCCGTGTCGAGCGCCACACCCTGCGGCAGGTCGGAGCCGATCGAGACCACGCGGTAGCGGTTGTTGCGCTTGATTGAGCTGACGCCCTCCGAATAGTCGATATCGGCGACGGTGGAGAGCGGCACGGTGCCGCCGCTCGCGGTCTGGATCTTCAGTGCCCGCAGGGCGGCAAGATCGCGGCGCATGTCGAGCGACGCCTGGACGCGGATCGGAATCTGGCGATCGTCCAGGTTGATCTTGGCGAGGGCCGCATCAATGTCACCGATGGTGGCGACGCGGATGGTCTCGGAGATTTGTTGCGGAGTGATGCCAAGACGGGCAGCCTGGTCCTTGCGGGGGCGGACCTGAAGTTCAGGACGGGGCAGGGCGCCCTCGGCGCTGACGTTTGCCAGCAGCGGATCGGCACGCAGCTTTGACTCCAGGATGCCGACAGCGTCGTTCAGGTCCTTCTCGTTCTTCGAGAGGAAGTTGAACGACAAGTCGCGCTCGCCGCGATCGTTGAGCTTCAAGATACGCACGTCAGGGATATGGCGGAGTTTGGCAAAGACCTCCTTTTCGATATCCCACTGCGGGCGAACGCGACCCTTCGGTTCCACCTTCGGCAGATACGGGCCGATGATCGGCAGTTTCCCAAGGAAATCATCGACAAGCTTTTTCGAAAGCCTCTGGTCGAGCTTATGGAGCGTGAGCGTAACGGTCGCGCGGCGCAGTTCGAGGTCGCCCTTCGGAGACGCGCCGCCGAGGACGAATACGCTTTCAACGCCGTCGATATCCTTGACGTCTTTGTAGATCGCATCCGTTGTCGCATCGGTATCGTCGAGCGTCGCGTTCGGCGGCAGTTCGACGGACAGCACGATGCGCGATGCATCTTCCGGCGGCAGGAAGCTGCCGGGCACTTGCGCAAGCAACATGACGGAGCCAACGAGGAACGCGATCGCCGCAAGCAGCGTCGCATAACGCGTCCACCACCGCCGGGTCGTGGCGCGCACGAGGCGCGTGTAACCGCGGAAGAAGAGACCATCATTGTCGTGATGGTCCTCGATGCCGTCTTCCGCACGCATTAGGTATGCGGCCATCATCGGCGTGATCAGGCGTGCCACCATGAGCGAGAAGAAGACGGAGAAGGCGACCGTGAGACCAAACTGAATGAAGTACTGGCCTGGGATGCCGGGCATAAACGACACCGGCACGAACACGGCAATGATCGTGAAGGTCGTTGCGATGACCGCGAGGCCGATTTCGTCGGCGGCCTCGATTGCCGCGCGATAGGGTGTCTTGCCCATCTTAATATGACGGGCGATGTTCTCGATTTCGACGATCGCATCGTCAACGAGAATACCTGTCGCGAGCGTCAGGGCCAGGAAGCTGACTAGGTTCAGCGAGAAGCCCATCAGGTCCATAATCCAGAACGTCGGGATCGCCGACAGCGGCAGTGCGACTGCCGAAATCAACGTTGCACGCCAGTTCCGGAGGAACAGGAAGACGACGATGATTGCAAGTACCGCGCCTTCGATCAGCGTATCGATGGCCGCTTCATAGTTGCCGTATGTGAAGTAGACGGAGTCGCTGATCAGCTCGATACCGACGTTCGGGTTCTCGGCCCGAACCTTGTCGAGGCTCTTGGCGACAGTCTCCGCAACGCTGACCTCACTGGCGCCCTTCGAGCGGAACACGCCGAAGGTGACGACTGGCGTATCATCGAAACGCGAGAAGGACTTCGGCTCCTGATAGGTGTCCTTGATGGCGCCAAGGTCGGACAGCTTGACGAAACGACCGTTCGGCAGCGCGATCGTTGTGTTGGCGAGTTCGGCCACGTTGCGGGCATCGCCGAGCACCCGGATCGCCTGCTCGCTACCCGCCACCTGGCCGCGGCCGGAGCCGAGGTCCACGTTGGTGCCGCGCAGCTGCTGGTTTACGCTCGCGGCGGTTATGCCGTGGGCGTTCAGCTTGTCGGGATTGAGCTCGATGCGTACTTCACGCTCTGCGCCGCCGTAACGGTCCACGCGGCCGATACCGGCCTGCCCCTGAAGGGCGCGCTTGATCGTGTCATCGACGAACCAGGAAAGCTCTTCAAGCGTCATATCGGGTGAGGAGACGGCGAAGGTCTGGATCGCCTGGCCCTCTACGTCGACCTTCGAGACGATCGGCTCTTCCACGTTTGCCGGCAGGTCGCTGCGGATGCGGTCGATCGCATCCTTGGTGTCCTGAACAGCCTGCTCGGTCGGAATTTCCATGCGGAACATGACGACCGTCTGCGACTGGCCATCTGTCACCGTCGACTGGATCTCATCGATCCCGGTTATGCTGGCAACGGCGTCCTCGATCTCCTTCGTCACCTGTGTCTCGAGCTCGGCGGGCGAAGCGCCGCTTTGCGTGACGACGATGGAAACGAGCGGAACGTCGATGTTCGGAAAGCGCGTGATCGGCAGCTTGTTGAAGGACTGGATGCCGACGAAAAGCAGAAGTGCAAACGCCAGAAGCGACGCGACTGGATTTCGGATAGACCAGGCTGAAAAGTTCATCGGTCGTCTCTCAGTTGGAAGCCGGTGGCTGTTCACGAACCGGCGTAATGCGGTCGCCATCACGGACATAGGCGCCCGCCTTGGCTACGACTTCGTCGCCGGCTTTCAATCCCTTTACGATTTCAACATAGGCACCGTCCTGGATGCCGGTTTCGACCTTGGCAAACTTGACGACGCTGTTTTCGACTTTGCGGGCCGAGGATCCCTCGCTGCTCGACAGCACGGCTGAGACCGGGAGCGCCACGTTTTCCGTGGTGCGCACGACGATGTCAGCGCTGCCGTACATGCCCGAGCGTGCCTTGCTGGAGTCATCGATCAAAATATGGACCAAACCGAGGCGTGTGAGCGGATCGACCGTTGGCGAAACCAAGCGTACGGAGCCGGTAACCTTCTCGCGACTGCCGGAGAGCGAGAGAGTGGCCTTCTGGCCGGGCTGAACCTTGACGATGTCGCTCTCACCCACTTCCGCTACCAGCTCGATCTCGTCGTCGCGAATGATCGTGAAGAGCGGGTCGCCGGTAGCCAGTGCAATCGCGCCGATCTTGGCGTTCTTGGCTGCGACGGTACCGCCGACGGGCGTCTTGACATCGGTGCGCGCCAGCTTCAGATCGGCATCCGCAATCTGGCTTTCAGTCACCTTGATCTCCGCGACGGCGACCTGGATCGCCTGCTTTGCGGAATCGACACGGGCATTGGCTGATGCCGCTGCGGCATCAGCCTGCTCGACGGTCGCCGTGGAAACCGTGCCCTTCTTGCCCATTTCCTGGGCGCGTGCCTGCTGTTGGCGCGCCTGCTCTGCATTGGCCTGCGCCTCGATCAACTGAGCGCGAAGCTGCGCAAGGCTCGCTTCGTTTTTGGCCTTCGTGGCCTGCATCTGGCTCTTCTGTAGGATGAGTGCGTCGTCGTTCAGGGTCGCCAGCGTGCTTTCAGCTTGAACCCTGTCGCCAACATCGGCATTCAGCCTGCGGACCGACAATCCTTCGACTTGAGGCTGAATGTAAACTTCCTCGACAGGCTTTACCGTACCGGTCGCAACAACGCGGTCGACGAGGGTGCGGGTGGACGCCTTCGTCACCACGATTGCCGGCAGGTTCTGCTGCGGCTTTGCGACCGGCTGTTCC
Source organism: Rhizobium sp. BK060 (assembly GCF_014193145.1). NCBI lineage: Bacteria > Pseudomonadati > Pseudomonadota > Alphaproteobacteria > Hyphomicrobiales > Rhizobiaceae > Rhizobium > Rhizobium sp. BK060. The sequence goes on along the minus strand of NZ_JACHYW010000027.1, from coordinate 30,310 downwards.
TGGGCAAATGCTGCCGAAGCAACAGCTGCCGCGATCAGCAGGGTTGAGGCGCGAAGTATCTTAACAGGCGTACGTGCCATGCGACGTCATCCAGTTTTGCTCGGCCCGACTCGCGCGGTGTCATCTGCTCGCGAATGGCCGGTTCCCGTATTGGTGTTCTCAGAAGTATTTCCGCATCCTTTGCCGGTTCTTACTTAAGAAGTCCCTCGTCCGGCAAACTCGGTTTGTACGTGGTAGCGATTTGCCCATCGCGCAAGCCCAGCAGAAAATAATTCCTCATTTGAACACAATAATTACCGTTGTGATGCAGATCAATCACTGTCCGGTTATGCAAGTATTCCGTTAGTTGATCGCGCATCGCCTCCATATGACGTGCGAGCCACGCCTGATGCGACATCGATCGCGAACTTTTCGCCAAATAAGCAAAACGCGCGGAAGCTCCGCGCGTTTCGCCGTTGCAGTCACTGTTTTACGTCACTGTTTTACTTGGAAGCCGCGTCCGTGACGTCGTGCGTCCAGGCGCCGGTCGGCTCCTTGTTGATGATCTTCTGATCAAGGAGAGCCTTGGCCGTGCGATCGTAAAGGGTGGTGTCGAGTTTGCCCGTGCCGTCGCCGATCAGCTTGGCGACTTCGCCCATCATGCGCTTCTGGTGGTTTTCGTCCTGGCCGCCGGCATCAACGACGATTTCGGCAGCTTCATCGGGGTTCTCGGTTGCGTATTTCCAGCCCTTCATCGAAGCCTTGACGAACTTGACCATCTTCTCCTTGAAGGCAGGGTCCTTCAGTTTGTCTTCCATGGCATAGAGACCGTCTTCGAGAAGGTCGTTGCCCATGGCGGTGTAGTTGAAGACGAGCAGTTCTTCAGGCTTGAAGCCGGCATCGATCGCCTGCCAGTATTCATTGTAGGTCATGACGGAGATGCAGTCGGCCTGCTTCTGCAGCAGCGGCTGCACGTCGAAGCTCTGCTTCAGCACGGTCACGCCGTCAGCACCGCCATCGGTCTTCAGGCCGAGCTTGTTCATCCAGGCGAAGAACGGGTACTCATTGCCGAAGAACCAGACGCCCAGCGTACGCCCCTTGAAATCGGCTTCGGACTTGATCGGGCCGTCCTTGCGGCAGATCATTTCCATGCCCGACTTCTGGTAGGGCTGGGCGATGTTGACGAGCGGAACGCCCTTTTCGCGGGCAACGAGCGCACCGCCCATCCAGTCGACGATGACGTCGGCGCCGCCGCCGGCGATCACCTGTTCCGGCGCGATGTCAGGGCCGCCCGGCTTGATGGTGACGTCGAGACCCTCTTCTTCGTAATAGCCCTTTTCCTTGGCGACGTAGTAGCCGGCGAACTGCGACTGCGTCACCCACTTGAGCTGCAGCGTCACCTTGTCGGCAGCCATCGCCTGGGCTGCTGCGAGCGACATCGCGCTCGCCATCATCGCAATAACCAGTTTTTTCATTTTCTTTTTCCCTCTGAAGTTATGCCCAATCCCATTTGCGGGAATAAAGCGACGCCTAGCCACCACGGATAGACGGATGCCAGAAAGTCACCGCCCTTTCGGCGAGGGCGACGACGCCATAAAAGATCGAGCCGACCAGCGCCGCAACGGCGATTTCGGCCCAGACCATGTCGACATTCATGCGCCCGATCTCGGTGGAGATACGAAAGCCCATGCCGACGATCGGCGTACCAAAGAACTCCGCAACGATGGCACCGATGAGCGCCAGCGTCGAGTTGATCTTCAATGCATTGAAAATGAAGGGCATGGCCGCCGGAAGCCGGAGCTTCAGCAGTGTTTGCCAATAGTTTGAAGCGTAGGTCTGCATCAAGTCGCGCTCCATCGGACCAGATGCAGCGAGGCCGGCGACGGTGTTCACCAGCATCGGGAAGAAGGTCATGATGATGACGACGGCCGCCTTCGACTGCCAGTCGAAGCCAAACCACATCACCATGATCGGCGCGACACCGATGATCGGCAGTGCCGACACCATATTGCCGATCGGCAGCAATCCCAGGCGCAGGAAGGCGACGCGATCGGCGAGGATCGCGACGGCAAAGCCTGCACCACAGCCGATAATGTAACCGGCGAATACCGCCTTGAAGATCGTCTGGCGTACGTCGTCGGCCAGGATCGGCAGCGAGCCGGCGATCCTGGCGCCGATGGCGCTCGGCGGCGGTAGCAGAACGAAGGGAATGCCGGCGCCGCGCGTCAGCGCTTCCCAAATTATCAGGATCCAGGCGCCGAAGATTGCCGGGATCAGCAGCCGGAGGCAGGAGCGGACAAAACTGGAACCTGGCGTCATTGCCGAAAGCTCGGTGACGCAGCGCCAGGCAAGCAGCCAGCAGGCTGCCATCAGCAGGAAGAAGGATTGGGTCGCCAAACCTTCGTTTCCGGTCACGTCCGCGAGCAGCACCCACGCCGCCCAATGCGCACCGACCAGCAAAACGGCGGCGATGTATGGCTTCGGCAATGGTGCAAAGGAAACGAAGGCGAGGGCGACGATCAGCGCGATCGTCAGGCCCACCGTTATTGACGACACCGGGTCCGGTGCGCCTTCGGCCATGATCGGCAAGGCGATGATCGCAATCGCCGCCAGCACCAGGGCAAGAACGCCCTGCCATGAGAAGGTCATCTGGTTCATGCCGCCCTCCCGCCCATCGAACGATCGACGATCTTTGCGACAAGACCGACGATGGCGACCAGGCTTGCGGCCAGTACCGAGCCTGCGACGAGAGCCGCCCAGATGTCGATCGTCTGACTGTAGTAGGAGCCTGCGAGCAGCTTCGAGCCGATGCCGGCGACGGCACCGGTCGGAAGCTCGCCGACGATTGCGCCGACCAGGCTTGCGGCGATCGCGACCTTCATCGAGGTGAAGAGGAATGGCACGGAGGCGGGAACGCGAAGCTTCCAGAAGGTCTGCGAGGCTGTCGCGTTATAGGTCCGCATCAGATCGAGGAACATGACTTCGGGCGAACGAAGACCCTTCACCATGCCGACCGTGACCGGGAAGAAGGAGAGGTAGGTCGAGATCAGCGCCTTAGGGATCAGGCCGGTGATGTTGATGGCGCCGAGGACGACGATCACCATCGGCGCGATTGCCAGGATCGGTATGGTCTGCGAGGCGATGACCCATGGCATGAGGCTGCGCTCAAGCGCCTTGATGTGCACGATCCCGACGGCGATCACGATGCCGAGCAGTGTGCCGAAGCCGAAACCGAGGAGCGTCGAAGAGAGTGTGACCCAGCTATGGTAGACGAGGCTGCGATTGCTCGAAAGCTTCCGCAGGAACGTGTTCTCGAAGACGTTCTGCACCACCTGATGCGGCGCGGGCAGCAACGGCTTTGGCTGCGTGAGCGTCTTTTCGATGAATTCGATGGTGCCAGGCGTCTGGTTGGCCCGCTGATCCATGTCGCGCTGGAACGAGGCGTTCATCAAGACCGCCGCGACGTACCAGATCGCGATCAATGCCAGGAGGATTGTGAGGACGGGAACGATCCGATCCTTGAGGGTATCTGATTTCATGAGCGCCCCCGCGCACCGGTTTTAACACCCAATGGCCTAGTGCTCATAGCTGTGCCCCGATCTCAGGCCCTCGCGCACGCGATGGGCGATTTCAAGGAACTCGGGCGACTCGCGAATGTCTAGCGGCCGCTCCTTGGGAAGGGGCGAGTCAATGACGTCAGTGACGCGGCCGGGGCGGGGTGACATGACCACGATCTTGGTGGAGAGGTAGACGGCTTCGGGGATCGAGTGGGTGACGAAGCAGATGGTCTTGTTCGTGCGCGTCCAGAGCTTGAGAAGTTCCTCGTTCAGGTGGTCGCGGACGATTTCGTCGAGGGCGCCGAAGGGTTCGTCCATCAAGAGCAGGTCGGCATCGAAGGCGAGTGCGCGGGCGATGGAGGCGCGCTGCTGCATGCCGCCGGACAGCTGCCAGGGGAATTTCTTCTCGAAGCCGGATAGGTTCACCAGATCGAGCGCATCGGCGATGCGTTTCTTCTGGTCAGCCGAGGCGTAGCCCATGATTTCGAGCGGTAGAGCGATATTCTTCTCGATCGTACGCCAGGGATAAAGTGCCGGCGCCTGGAAGACGTAGCCGTAGGCGCGAGCCTTGCGGGCTTCCTCCGGCGTCATGCCATTGACCGTGATCTCGCCCGATGTTTTCCTTTCGAGATCGGCGATCACGCGCAGGAAGGTCGTCTTCCCGCAACCTGAAGGGCCGATGAAGGAGACGAAGTCGCCCTTGCGCACGTCGAGATTGACGTTTGTCAGCGCATGCACGGGAGCATCGCTGGCATCATAGGTCAGACAGAGGTCCTTGGCGGATACGACGGAGGCAGCTTGCGTCAATGCTTGTGTATCCTGTTTTCCCCGCGCTTCTGCGCTTTGCATGATAGTATGAGTAGCTGTTTTCATTGTTCCGGCAAGGTCCATGGAGGATGACGATGGACGCGACATCAAAGCCCACCTGTCACATTGTGCGTCCCAGTCATGCCTACGACGGCAAGCAGGGGCTCAGTTACTTCGAAGGCATCGCGGCCGAGACGGTCGGCGCCAAGGGCATCTGCATGCATTTGCTGACGATTCCGCCCGGCGTTCGGGCCAAGGCGCATCTGCACGAGTCGCACGAAACGGCGATCTACATGCTCTCCGGCGTGGCTCACACCTGGTATGGCGACGAGCTGGAGCATCATGTCGTCGTGCACGCCGGCGAGCTGTTCTACATCCCCGCCGGTGTGCCGCATCTGCCCGCCAACCTCAGCAGTACCCCCTGCACCGCAATCATCGCCCGCACCGATCCGAACGAGCAGGAAAGCGTCGTTTTGCTTCCGGAGCTTGATCGGCTGGTGCAGGAGTGATGCCAAGGATCAGACCCCCGTCGCCGGAATGCCCGACCGTTCGACCTTGCGGGGCGCCACAAGCTCCTTCCATGTCGAGAGCGCCTTATTGACTGCCTGGAACGGCTCGCGCTTGACGAACTGGCCGTGGCCCTCCTTCGTCTTGACCGTGCTTTCCTCGATCGCCACTTCGCCGCGCGTCAGCGTGTAGCGCGGCAGGCCGGTGACTACCTTGCCTTCGAAGACGTTATAGTCGATCGACGATTGCTGCGTCTTGGCCGAGATCGTCTTCGAGCGCTTCGGATCCCAGACGACGATATCCGCATCGGCGCCGACGAGGATGGCGCCCTTCTTCGGATAAACATTGAGGATCTTGGCGATGTTGGTCGAGGTGACCGCAACGAACTCGTTCATTGTCAGGCGGCCAGTGTTCACTCCATAAGTCCAGAGCATAGGCAGTCTGTCCTCGAGGCCGCCGGTGCCATTGGGGATCTTGGCGAAGTTGCCGACGCCGAAGCGCTTCTGCTCGGTGGTAAAGGCGCAATGGTCGGTCGCCACCACAGACAGCGAGCCGGACTGCAGGCCGGCCCAAAGGCTGTCCTGGTGCTGCTTGTTGCGGAAGGGTGGAGACATGACGCGGCGGGCGGCGTGATCCCAGTCCTTGTTGAAATATTCGCTTTCGTCGAGCGTCAGGTGCTGGATCAGTGGCTCGCCGTAGACCCGCATGCCCTTCTGGCGGGCTCGGCGGATCGCTTCGTGCGCCTGTTCGCAGGAAGTGTGCACGACATAAAGCGGCACGCCGGCCATGTCGGCGAGCATAATGGCGCGATTGGTTGCCTCGCCTTCGACCTCGGGCGGGCGTGAATAGGCATGTGCCTCGGGACCGTTGTTGCCTTCGGCGAGAAGCTTCGCGGTCATCGAGGCAACGACGTCGCCGTTCTCGGCATGGACCAGAGGCAGGGCGCCGAGCTCGGCACAGCGCTGGAAAGAGGCGAACATCTCGTCGTCGTTCACCATCAGCGCGCCCTTGTAGGCCATGAAATGCTTGAAGGTGTTGATGCCCTTGTCCTTGACCACCGTCTCCATCTCGTTGAAGACGCGCTCGTTCCAGCCGGTGATGGCCATGTGGAACGAGTAGTCGGCGTTTGCGCGGCTCGTCTTGTTGTCCCACATTTGCAGCGCTTCAAGCAGCGACTGTTCCGGTCCCGGGAGGCAGAAATCGACGACCATGGTCGTGCCACCGGCAAGGCCCGCACGGGTGCCGCTTTCGAAGTCGTCGGAGGAGTAGGTTCCCATGAACGGCATTTCGAGATGGACATGCGGGTCGATACCACCCGGCATGACGTAGCAGCCCGTGGCATCGAGCGTTTCGGTGCCGGAGAGGTTGGGGCCGATCTCGGCGATCTTGCCGCCTTCGATCCTCACGTCCGCCTTGTAGGTCAGGTCCGCGGTGACGATGGTACCGTTCTTGATGATCTTTGATGTCATGATGAACCTCCGCTCAGGCGCGCATGGTTGCGAGTTTTAGACCGAAGCCGACGAAGACGACGCCTGTTGCCGCCTTGATCCAGCGTTGCACTCTGCCTCCACGCGTCAGCGTAGCAAGGCGCGAAAACACGACGACCATGGCGCTAAACCAGACCAGGTTGATCATCGAATGAATGAATACCAAAAGGAAGATATTGGCGGCGGTCGCTTTTTCCATCGGCACGAACTGCGGGAAGGCCGCGAGATAGAACATCGCAACCTTGGGATTGAGTGCATTGGTCAGAAAGCCCTCGATATAAGCCGCCAACAGGGTCCGTCGGCGTTTTGAAAGGGCGGCGATCGGCTGCGATGAAAGCGGATTGCGCCAGGCCTGCGCCAGCGCCTTGACGCCAACCCAGCACAGATAGGCGGCGCCAAGCATCTTGACTGCAAAGAACAGCTCGGCCGAGCGCGCGAGAATGACCGAGACGCCGAAGACGACAAACGCCCCATGCAGGTAAAAGGCGGAGACGAAGCCGGCGACATTGGCAAAGCCCGCCAAGCGACCCGAGGTGGGTACGGTCTTGGCGATCAGAACACCGTTTGGGCCCGGGGAGATAACGAGCAAGGTTGTCACTGCGACGAAGGCAAGGATAGTTGTCAGATCCATGAGTGCTTTTCCTATGTCAGCCGCGGGTCTTCATGAAGAATGTCGTCCATTGCCGACTGGCAGTCACGCCACGATCTCCGCTGTCTCGACGACGGCGTGGAAGAGGACGTCAGCGCCTGCTGTTGCCCATTCCTTGGAGATGTCCTCCGCCTCGTTGTGCGAGAGACCTCCGACGCAGGGGCACATGACCATCGTGGTCGGGGCGACCTTTGCTGCCCAGCAGGCGTCGTGGCCAGCGCCCGAGATCAGGTTCATGTGGCTGTAGCCGAGCCGTTCGGCTGCGCCGCGCACGCGGGAAACAAGCGTCGGATCGAAAGTCACTGGCGCGAAGTGGCCGATCGCCTCGATCGTGCAGCCGACGCCGAGTGCTTCGCAAATCTTTGGCGCTTCCGCTTCGATCCTGGCACGCATGCCGTCGAGTTTTGCCTGATCCGGCGAGCGGATGTCGACGGTGAAGACGACCTTGCCCGGCAGGACGTTGCGGGAGTTCGGGGTGAAGAAGACCTGGCCGACGCCGCCCACGGCGCCCGGCTGGTTCTCCATCGCCACGGTCTGCACCATTTCGATGATGCGTGACATCGCCAGCCCGGCGTTCACGCGCATGTTCATCGGGGTCGAGCCGGTATGGGCTTCCCTGCCGGTCAGCGTGAATTCAAGCCACCAAAGACCCTGACAGTGCGTGACCACGCCGATCTGCTTGTTCTCGACCTCGAGGATTGGACCCTGCTCGATGTGGTATTCGAAATAGGCGTGCATCTTGCGCGCGCCGACCTCTTCGTCGCCGACCCAGCCGATGCGCTTCAGCTCGTCGCCGAAGCTCTTGCCTTCGGGATCCTTGCGATCATAGGCATATTCCAGCGTATGGACGCCGGCGAAAACACCAGAGGCCAGCATGGCCGGGGCAAAGCGGGCGCCTTCCTCGTTTGTCCAGTTGGTAACGACGATCGCGTGCTTGGTCTTGATGCCAAGGTCGTTCATAGTGCGGACGACTTCCAGTGCGCTGAGCACGCCGAGCACGCCGTCATACTTGCCGCCGGTCGGCTGGGTGTCGAGGTGCGAGCCGACATAGACCGGCAGAGCGTCCGGATCGGTGCCGGGGCGGGTCGCGAACATCGTGCCCATCTTGTCGACCCCGAGCGTCAGGCCAGCGCCTTCGCACCATGTCCTGAAGAGGATGCGTCCTTCGGCATCGGAATCCGTCAACGTCTGGCGATTGTTGCCGCCAGCAATGCCTGGGCCGATCTTTGCCATGTCCATGAGGCTGTCCCAAAGACGATCCCCGTTGACGCGCATGTTCTCGCCTGGTGCTGCCACCATGTCTAAAGTCCTCACCTGTTTTCTGCGGTCATGCAATGGGCATGCCCGCTTGTTCCCGTGGTCAGTTTCTCGGCGCGCTTGTTTGTTTTGTTAGCGCCGGAAAATCGCCAGTTGCCTTTGTTTTGCATCTGATCGATAATTTGACCGATTGGTAAACATTACAACTTCCGGCGCTGGGCTCAAGACGAAAATCAGGAAAAATACAGACAAAATTACCGGCATCTGCTCAATTTTGCGGCAAGGTGCCCTGCCTGTCCAATCTTGAGTGAAACGGTTGAATTTGAAGGGGAAACAAGGTCGACATGGCAATCCCGAGAGCAGCCAAGACCCAGCGGCGCACACGCATCCAGGAGGAGAAGGAAGAGCAGATTCTTGAAGCCGCGCTCGATGTGTTTTCGGTCAGCGGCTTTCGCGGTTCCACCATCGACCAGATCGCCGAAGTCGCCGGCATGTCGAAGCCGAACCTGCTCTATTATTTCCGTACCAAGGAAGCGATGCATCGGGCGCTGATCGACCGCGTGCTTGATACATGGCTGGAGCCACTGAGAGCCTTCGACGCCGAGGGCAATCCCGAAAGCGAGATTCGCAGCTATATCCGCCGCAAGCTCGAAATGGCCCGCGACTTCCCGCGTGAGAGCCGGCTTTTCGCCAACGAAATGCTGCAGGGCGCACCGCATGTCGAAGATGAGCTGAAAGGGCCGCTGAAGGAACTCGTGGACGAAAAGGCCGAGGTCATCCGCGCCTGGGCAAAGGCGGGGAAGATCGCCAAGTGCGACCCCTATCATCTGATCTTTTCGATCTGGTCGACGACGCAGCACTATGCCGACTTCGACGTTCAGGTAAGGGCTGTGCTCGGGCAGGAGCATGCAGGCGCCGGTCGCTTCGAGGATGCGGCTCGCTTTCTCGAGCAGCTGTTCATCGACGGGCTGAAGGTCAAGTCCATGCCAAACGCGTCATGATGTCATGGGCGCGCTAGCGTCCGGCATGGTGCGTCATTCCTCTAAATCGAAGAGCGTGTCGATTGCCGCACGTGCCTTCGCATGGCGGGTGCGATAGGCTTGGCGGATGACCTTGCGTCTTGCGTCCAATGCCGGTCCCGGCGCCACGGCGGACAGCCATGCCAGTGCCGTCGGCACGAACTCGTCGTCGGCGGGGGCAAGCAAATCGCTTTCGTCCAGTTGCTTCCTGATACAGCCGCGGTCGGTGGAAATCACCGCGTTTCCGGCCGCCTTCGCCTCGAAAATCACCAGCGGCTGCGCCTCGTTGCCGTACGTTGTGGGGAGGACGAGCACGTCGATCTCGCGATAGAAGGCGGCTTTCGCGTCGTCATACAACGCACCCCGGTAATCCAGCATATCGCCCAATTCCATGACGGCGGCGTCGATCGCCGCGCGCTCGCCAGTGCCGGCCGGACCCGCGAGGATCGCCCTGATCGACAAGCCTTCATGCCGCGCTTGCCTTGCGAGATCAAGGAAGGTGTCGAGACCTTTCTCGGTACCGAGATGGCTCAGCATTCCGATCACAAGAGTCGTGGCGTATCGCGGTGCGTCGTTCTGCTCCGTTGGTACCACGTAAGCAGCATTGGAGACGATGCTACTGCGCATGCGACGCTGGTAGGTGTCGGTGAAGCGGTCTCGCATGACATCGCACGAAAAGATGTGCCGCAATCGGCTATCGCCGAAAGCTAGGACACATCGCATCAGTAAGCTCGCCCTATCGATATAGCTGAAACTGTGATGATGCAGATAGATTGGGTAGGCCAACAGTCTCGCGACCAGCACGATCAGCGCCGTGTAGACCAAACCAGGGCCGCCTTCACAGGCAAGATAGCAAATCCGGTTGTCATGCTTGCGATCGCGGACGAGCCGGCGGCAGGCGCCGAGGACACGGTTGAGCCTGATTGGATGCTTGAGCAACGACAGTTTGCCGAATGGCGGGGAGACGTCGTGGTTGGTGACGCTGTTTCCTTCCTCGAGAAGCGCGATCATGCTCCTGGTCGCGAGCGAGAAGCCGTTGAACGGCGGAGGCAACTGGCCGATCGCAATAATGTGACGTGTCATGCAGGAGGCTACCCTTTGCGCCTCCCGACTATCGCATCGATGAAAGAAAATTCAATCTCGCGCGCATGGGCTGCAGTTCTGGTGCTGCAGTTCTGGCCCACAGCACATGCGACGTTAGGCTGCAGCGGTTTCCGAGCCGCCATCGAAGGCAAAGCCTTCGTCGGCCCAACCCGTCATTCCGCCAATCATGACCTTCACCTGAAGCCCGAGCCGGGCAAGGCGCAGGGCTGCCTTGTCGGTGCCGTTGCAATGAGGGCCGGCGCAGTAGACGACGAAGATGGTATCTGCGGGCCACTCCGACATGCGGTGGGCCGTCATCTTCCCGTGCGGCAGGTTGATGGCGGACGGAACGTGAGAGGCGGCATAAAGCGTCGGGGAACGGACATCCAGCAGCACGAAGTCGCGGTGGCCGGCGGCGAGCGATGCGTGAACATCCCAGCAGTCGGTCTCGAAAGCGAGCTTGCGGGCATAGTAGGCGGCGGTGGCTTCCGGAGAGGCGGCAGGGGTTTCGGTGACGAAGCTCGGCATGGCATGTCCTTTCGGTTCGAGTTGTCGCCGACCATTGCTGATGTTATGTCTTGGCGATATTGGCCAGAATGACGGTTAGCGTAAAGATCATGCCAAATGCGCTGAAGAGACCCCATGTTACGGTGCTAGCCTATGACGGGCTGTGCACCTTCGAATTTGGAATTGCCTACGAGGTCTTTGGCCTGTCGCGTCCGGAAATGGGCGAGGGCTGGTATCGCTATTCGGTCTGCGGGATAGAGCCCGGTCCGCTTCGTGCGGCAGGCGGGTTGACGGTTTCCGTCGATCATGGGTTGGAGGTGCTTGAGGAGGCGGACCTGATCGTCGTGCCTGGCTGGCGCGCGATCGATGCAGAGGTTCCGGAAGTGGTCATCGATGCTTTGTGCTTAGCCCATCAGCGTGGTGCGCGGATCATGTCCCTCTGCTCAGGTGTTGCGGTGCTTGCCGCCACCGGGTTGCTTCGCCATCGGCGAGCAACCACGCATTGGCGATACGTCGCTTCCGTCTCGGAACGCTATCCCGACATCAGCTTCGATGCCGATGTGCTTTACATCGACGATGGCAGTATCCTGACGGCGGCCGGCAGCGCCGCCGGTATTGATCTCTGTCTGCATGTGGTTCGTGGTGATTTCGGTGCGGAGGCTGCCAACAGCGTGGCACGGCGCCTGGTGCTGCCGCCACATCGCGAAGGCGGGCAGGCACAGTTCATCCAGGCGCCAGTACCGCAACAGCGCGAGGGCATCAGGCTCGGCCCGCTGATCGACTGGATGCGGCAGCAGCTGGATGAGGAGCAGCCGATCAGCCTGCTTGCCGCGAAGGCCGGGATGAGCCAGCGGACCTTTCAGCGCCGGTTCGAAAGCACGACCGGGCTCAGCGTCGGTGAATGGTTGCTCAAGGAGCGGCTCCGCTATGCGCGCGAGCTTCTCGAGCGACAGATTGGTGCAACCCTCGATGACGTTGCCGTTGCCAGTGGGTTCGGAACGCTGGCAACGATGCGGCATCACTTCCGCAAGCGGCTGGGGACGAGCCCCGGAGCATATCGGAAGACATTTGCGGCTGGCAGTTGAGGTGGGAAATTGGTCTTTCTGGCTCCCCACGCTTCTCTGACAGCGCAATAGGAGAGGGATTCAGCAAGCAAAACGCCGCGGAGATATTTCCGCGGCGTTCGTCTTTAACCTACTCTGCTGCCTGGCGAGCCATCGGGTTGTTCGGATGGGTCGTCCAGTTCGCATAGTTCGGATCGACGATCTTGCCAGTGCGTTTGTCGAGATCGCCGACTGGCAACTGTTCCATGGTGATGCAGTTCTCGACCGGACAGACGTTGACGCAGAGATTGCAGCCGACGCATTCCTCTTCCATCACCTCGAAGTGCCTGACGCCATTGACGAACTGGGTGATCGCCTGATGTGAGGTGTCCTCGCAGGCGATGTGACAGCGGCCGCACTTGATGCAGGCGTCTTGGTCGATCTTCGCCTTGGCGATGTAGTTGAGGTTGAGATACTGCCAGTCGGAGACGTTGGGAACGGCGCGACCGGTGATATCGTCGAGGTTCCGGTGACCCTTGGCGTCCATCCAGTCGGAGAGGCCTGTGATCATCTCCTGCACGATCTTGAAGCCGTAGGTCATCGCCGCCGTGCAGACTTGCACGTTGCCAGCGCCAAGCACGAGGAATTCCGCTGCGTCGCGCCATGTGGTGACGCCGCCGATGCCCGAGATCGGCAAGCCGTAGGTCTCCGGATCGCGGGCGATCTCGGCGACCATGTTGAGCGCGATCGGCTTCACCGCCGGGCCGCAATAGCCGCCGTGGCTGCCGCGTCCGTCAATGGACGGCTCCGGAGAGAAGGTGTCGAGGTTGACCGCGGTGATCGAGTTGATCGTGTTGATCAGCGATACCGCATCGGTGCCGCCGGCCTTGGCAGCCCGCGCAGGCTTGCGGATATCGGTGATGTTGGGCGTCAGCTTGGTGATGACGGGCATACGCGTGTATTGCTTGCACCAGCGCACCACCATTTCGATATATTCCGGCACCTGTCCGACCGCGGAGCCCATGCCGCGTTCCGACATGCCGTGCGGACAGCCGAAGTTGAGCTCGATGCCGTCAGCGCCGGTTTCCTCGACCAGCGGCAGAATCGCCTTCCAGGCATTTTCCTCGCAGGGAACCATGATCGAAGCGATCAGTGCGCGGTCCGGCCAGTTCATCTTCACCTGCTTCATTTCGCGCAGGTTGGTGTAGAGGTCGCGATCGGTGATGAGCTCGATGTTGTTCAAGCCCAGCAGCCGGCGGTCGGCGCCCCAGATCGCGCCGTAGCGCGGGCCGTTGACGTTGACAACAGGCGGGCCTTCCTCGCCGAGGGTCTTCCAGACGACGCCGCCCCAGCCGGCCTTGAAGGCGCGCTCGACATTGTAAGCCTTGTCGGTCGGCGGTGCGGAGGCCAGCCAGAACGGGTTGGGCGACTTGATGCCGACGAAATTATTGCGGAGATCAGCCATTGTTCATTCTCCCCTTCAAGCGACGGCAACGGCCGGCTGCGCGCCGACAGCAAGCACGCGGTTGATGGATTCAGCGGCATCGCGGCCTTGCGCGACGGCCGAGACGGTCAGGTCGTCACCGCCGAAGACGCAATCGCCGCCTGCCCACACGCCATCCAGTGAGGTCTTGCCTTCCGCGTCGATGGCGATGCGCCCGGACTCCATGCGCAGCGCGCCGAGGCCGGAAGCGTCGAAGGTCTGGCCGATCGCCTTGAAGATCTGATCAGCGGCAATGACGCCGGTCTCGCCCGTTGTCGACAAGCGGCCATCGATCAGCTTGGTGTATTCCACCTCGATCGCGGCAACCTTGCCATCCTGTGCGAGAATGGATTTCGGCGCCAGCCAGTGGCGGATGATGACGCCCTTGGAGGTAGCGAGATCCTGTTCGAATTCCGAGGCGTTCATGTGCTCCTTGCCGCGGCGATAACAGATCGTCACTTCCTCGGCGCCGAGGAGCTTTGCCTGCACGGCGGCATCGATTGCCGTCATGCCGCCGCCGAGAACGACGACGCGGCGGCCGATCGCAACGTCACCCTTGTCTGCGGCCTGGCGCAGGCCGGCGATGAAATCGACGGCGTCATCGACGCCTGGCAGGTTTTCACCATCGACACGCAACGCATTGACGCCGGCAAGGCCGATGCCGAGGAAAACGGCGTCATACTGCGATTGCAGATCGGCGAGAGAGAAATCGCGGCCGAGCTGCTGGTCGTGGCGGACGTCGATGCCGCCGATCGCCAGAACGTAGTCCACTTCCCGTTGCGCGAAGTCGTCGACCGTCTTGTAGGTGGCGATGCCATATTCGTTGAGGCCGCCGGATTTCGGCCTGGCGTCGTAGATCACGACATCATGGCCCTTCACGGCAAGGCGATGGGCAGCAGCAAGGCCGGCGGGGCCCGCGCCGATGACGGCAATCTTCTTTCCGCTCGAGGGAGCACGGCTGTAAAATTGCTTGTCCGCCTGCATGGCCGTGTCGGTGGCAAAGCGCTGCAGGCGGCCGATTTCGACGGGACGCTCTTCCGCTGTGTTGCGCACGCAGGCCTGCTCGCACAACTCTTCGGTGGGACAGACGCGAGCGCACATGCCGCCCAGAATGTTCTGGTCGAAGATCGTCTTGGCTGATCCGAGCGGGTTGCCGGTGGCGATCTGCCGGATGAAGAGCGGAATGTCGATGGAGGTGGGACAGGCCGTCATGCACGGCGCGTCGTAGCAGAAATAACAGCGGTCGGCGGCAACCAGCGCCTCGTGCTTGTCGAGGCGCGGATGAAGATCGGAGAAGTTCGACTCGTACTCGGCGGGCGAAAGCCGGCCTGCACGAATCCCAGTTCCCAGTCGTTCCATTGAAGTTCCCTCATTATTGGTAAACGGCCAGTGAGGGAAAGCGTAACTCAGGTTCAAAAATTTATCAAACGGTAAAATTATTGCTTCGCATACTTGTTATCCTATTGTTTTTATATGGCTATTTTCCCCACTTTGGAGTGCCGTCCGTCCTCGATCGTGTCCTGCAAATAAAAAAATGAAAAAATCGACTTTTTCTCGTCCGTTCGGGGAACCATTCGGATACTTGCCCGTTACTGCGGTATCCGAACGATGACCGCATCGACCCAACATGCGCGCCCCCAACCCATCGTTCGGACGTACTCACGGTCCCCTCCCGGTGAGTGAAAGAACAGCCGGTGCGCCGCCCTCGCACTGGCTGTTCCTCGTTTAGTGCATGGCTGCCTGCCGAGGAGGACGCCGGAGAATCTCGAACTCGGCGTCGGGAATGACCAGATGATATTCGATCCGGCCTGGTACCAGCGTGAGTTCGGCCTTGCCGTTTACGGAGGAGGGGACGACCCGCTCGAGCACCGTCTTACCGAAGCTGTTTTCGCTGAATTCATGAATCTCTGTCGGATCGCACAGCGTCTCCGCCCATGAAACCTCGATTGCCTTTCGCCCGGCGGAGGCGACTTCCTGGCAGCTCAAGGTGACAGCAGGTTTGCTGCCGGCGATCGCTCCATAGGAGGCCGAATTGACGATCAATTCGTGCAGTGCCAGGCCGACATGCACGGCGGCATTGGGTGTCAGGTGGACGTTTATCCCGGAGATCGGCAGCGGCCCTGCGGTCTCAGGCCAATAGGGGGCGAACTGCTTTTCAGCGAGTTCGAACAGGAAGGCGCCGCGCCAACTGGAGTCGGTAATCAAGTCCTGCGAATTCGACAGTGATTGCAATCGCCCGCGGAATTTCGCCAGGAAGCTATCCAGCGATATGGTGTTGCGGGCCGTTTGTGTGGCGATGCCCTGAATAATGGCCAGGAGGTTCTTCGAGCGGTGCGATAGCTCGCGAAGAAGGGACTTCAGCACTTTTTCGCGATGCCGCGCCTCCGTCACCTCGGATATGACGGTAAGGATGCCCATGGCGTGATCCGTGCCAACGCGCTGAATCTTCAGTTCGTACGTGCGCATTTCCCCGTCGATCGAAATGTCGGCCTCGGTTGTCGTCTGCTTCCCGGTTTCGAATACCTGCTGCTTGAGCTTCTCCAGATTGCGCCCATGTGTCTCGCCGAAGAGATCGGCGTCAGTTCCGCCCGGTATTGCAAGCGGCTGAAAATATGGAGGAAGGTTATCGGCATAGGTGATCGACAGGCCAGGATCTTGGTAGATCACTGAAATCCCGGCACTTGCGAGCGAGCGTTGCAGTAGAAGCACTCTGCCTTCCAGCGCGAAGGGCATGCCGGGCACCGGTTCATTCCTGTTCACCTAGTCGCCTTTCCCATTTTGATCCTTCCTCACGGCGGAGGAGGGTGCCCATTGATCGGGAAACTTATCCTAGAAGAAAGCGCTAAAAAAAAACTTTAAGGCCGGAAAAGCGTTCCAGATTCTCCGAAAACGCGTTTCCGTTCTCTTTGTTCCTCGAGTCGCCATTTCCTCAGGCGGCGGCCTTGGTGGATTGGTTGAAGAAAAGTGCCTGACTGATCAATGCTTTGACCATGTCCGGATTGAACGGCTTTGTGACCAGGAACGTCGGCTCCGGCCGTTCGCCCGTCAGCAGTCGCTCCGGAAAGGCGGTGATAAAGATCACTGGCACGCTCGCGGTCTTGAGAATGTCGTTGACCGCATCGATGCCGGAGCTGCCGTCGGCAAGCTGGATATCTGCCAGAACCATGCCCGGCCGTGTTCTGTTATAAAGCGCAACCGCTTCGGCATGCGTGCGGGCGATGCCGGTAACACGGTGGCCGAGGCTTTCCACCATTTGTTCGATGTCCATCGCGATCAGCGGCTCGTCCTCGATGATCATGACATCAGTGGCAACCTGTCGAGAGATCTCGCGCGATGCGTTGTCGAGCAGGCTGACGACTTCGTCTTCTTCCACGCCCAGAATCTCCGCAATTTCTCCAACCCGAAAGTTCTCGACGGAGGCGAGGATAAAGGCCTGGCGGGCGAGCGGCGAAACCTTGGCGAGGTTCAGCGTTGCGCGCTGCTCCCACGCGTAAGGCGAGGCAGGTTCAGGAATCTGGACCGTTACGGAACCAAACAGCGAGGTGAAAAGTTTGTACAATGCAACGCGGTCATCCGCGGTATCCGGGAAAATGGATATATCGGTAATGATCGCCTCAAGTACGGCGGCTACGTACGCGTCGCCTGACGTCTGCGTTCCAGTAAGCGCGCGGGAATAACGACGCAGATAAGGAAGGTGCGGCGCAATTCGAGTCGAAAGTGTCATTTATAGCTCCCAACAGGCCGGTAAGGGGCCTCAATGGCGATTAAAACGCGACGGACTGTAAAAATGTTCCTGAGATATAGGAACTTTTTTTTCTCAGCAGCATTATCGTGCCTACAAACAGAGGGCTCATCGCATTTGTTTCATGACACGCGACGGGATATTCGCCAATCAGCCGGCCCAAGCGGCTGATGTAGTTAAGACGAACTTAATCATGGCGGCGTGGCAGAACGGGCGGATAACAAGTAAAGTGACGATTGATGACGACACGGAAGAATGAAAAAGATCGGCAGCGGCTGGAAATGCGCGCAAGCGATATCCTCGACCCGAACAGCCAGATCGGGGTGAAGTTGCGATCGCTTTATGCTGCCGTGCAGGACGAGGCAATTCCGGAGCGCTTTCTCGATTTGCTCGAGAAGCTTGACCAGGCTGAGCTGGTCGCTTCGGCCAAGGCCGCGAAGTAAGGTGGCTCCATGGAAAAGCAGCAGCCAAGCTTCAAGCGCGAGCTCCTTGCGTCGCTCCCGAGTCTTCGAGCCTTTGCCATTTCGCTGATTGGACGTCACGATAGGGCGGATGATCTGGTTCAGGACACCATCATGAAGGCCTGGGCAAAGCAGGACCATTTCGAGATGGGCACCAACATGAAGGCCTGGCTCTTCACGATCCTGCGCAATGAGCTTTACAGCCAGATGCGCAAGAGCGGACGCGAGATTCAAGATAGCGATGGTTTGTTCACTGAGTCGATGGCGATGCACCCGGCGCAGTACGGGGCACTCGATCTTCAGGATTTTAAGAAAGCGCTCGATCAGTTGCCCCCGGATCAGCGTGAAGCGATCATTCTGGTCGGTGCGTCGGGGTTCTCCTACGAAGAAGCCGCGGAAATCTGCGGATGTGCCGTCGGCACGATCAAGAGCCGCGTAAACCGCGCTCGCCAGCGCCTGCAGGAGCTCCTTCAGATTTCGGGCGAGGCGGATTTCGGACCTGACGCGACATCGTCGCCGCTTACGTCCAAAGCTTTTGCCTTTTGACACTTGACCAGATACCGAGAAAGAGGCCGGCTGCCTCGAGGCGCCGGCCTTACTGGTGTCGCGCCGTAGCAGAAGAGTTATCTAAGTGTCAGTCGTCTCGCTTGGAGCCCATGAGATTAGCCATGACGATCGCTGCGAGAACCCCGGCCGTCAATAGGGGCTGAGCCCGGACGAGGCCAATGCCCACTGCGGCAAGCGATTCCAACGCCTGCTTGCGTTCCTTGGCGCGACGCGCCTCCTGCGCATTGATCACCATCATGATGATGAGAACGACGACGGCGATCAGCAGCGCAGCGGCAGCCAGGAATAGCGCCGCGCCTATGGGCCCATAAATGCCTGAGAGCCATATCGCGCCAGCGACCACCGCGAGCGTATAGGCGGTCAACAAGAGTACGACGGCAATCGCAATGTAAATACCGTTGCGCTTCGTCCGCGCAACGGTTCGGTGAACACTCGTGCCTACCAGCAGGCTGAGAAGCGGGAAGAGCATCTCGCCTCCTTAACGGCGAGCGAGGAGGGCGAGGACGAGCCCGAAGGCTGCCGCCGCGCCGATGGTGGCTACGGGGTGCCGGCGTACCGTGTTGCGCACTTCCTGCGCGCCGCGAAGGTAGCCCTCCTGCAATTCGTGGATCAGGTCTTCGCTGCGTGACAGTAGATCGTCGTAGCTGGTTGCTGCCTGATAGCGAAGTCGATCACCAGACTTCCGCGACTGCTTTCCAGCGATCTTCGTCAGGGCCGCGATGTCATCGCGAAGAGCCTCGATCTGTTCTTCGATGGTGGATTCAATGTTGTGAAGCGCGCCGCCATTGCGCCGGCTGCGAATGGGGTGGAGGAGCGAAGAGGCCACGATTTTCTCCATCTGTAAGGCGCGCTTTGACGCGGCCTGGTTCAACACAGGGCCGTCGCCGAAGTTTGCATGAAGATTGTCCCCCGGCAATGACCTACATGATCAGTTGCTTAACGCGGTCGACCTTCAAAAGTTCCGCTACGCTGGATTGTATCAGGCCTGAACTGCACTATGAGCAAGCACGAAGGGTGTGCCGTCTGCTGGAACCTGATTGATCCGCAGGGCACAGCCAAAGACGGAGCCCATGGTCTCATCTGTCAGTACGTCGCGAACGCTGCCTCTCGCAACCACTTGCCCGGATTTCATGAGGATGATCTGGTCGGCGAAGAGCGCGGTCAGGTTGAGATCGTGCATGACGGCGATGACACCGCCACCGGCTTCGCAGAATTTGCGCGCCAGCGTCATGATGGTCAGCTGATGGCTGATGTCGAGGCTCGACACCGGCTCGTCGAGCAGGAGCCAGCACGGCTTTTCGTCGACGACGGGCTCAGTGATCTGGCAGAGAACGCGGGCGAGCTGCACGCGCTGCTGCTCACCGCCGGACAGCTCCTGATAAAAACGTCCTTCGAAGCCCCCGAGATCGACAGCGGCCAGTGCGTTCGCCGCAGCCTGCTCGGCTTTCTCAGGGTTGCGATTGACACCGGTGGTCAAGCCCATCCGCACCACTTCGCGTACCGTGAACGGGAAGGAGATCGAGTTTGCCTGCGGCAGCACGCCACGCATCGTCGCCAACTGCCATGGCTGCAGCGCGCTCACATCCTGCCCGTTGAGGCGAATGGAGCCCGCATAGGGGAGTTCGCCAGAGACGGCCTTCATCGTCGTCGTCTTGCCTGACCCGTTCGGACCGGCGATCGCCGTCAACTGGCCAGCCTGCGCGGTGAAGCCGAGCTCGCTAACAATGGTCTTGCCGGAAAGGCGTACGGAAGCGCCGGATACTTCGATCATTGCTTGATACTCAAAGGGCAAGGCGTGCACGATGCCGCAACAGAATCCAAAGGAAGAACGGGCCGCCGACAGCGGCCGTAATAATGCCGATCGGCAGTTCGGCCGGCGCGACGATCGTCCTGGCAAGGACATCGGCGAAAATCAGCAGCGAGCCGCCGAGAAGCGCGGAGGCGGGCAGCAGGAAGCGATGATCGGGGCCGATCGACATGCGCAGCACGTGGGGAACCACGATGCCGACGAAACCGATGCCGCCGCTGACGGCGACCGAAGCACCCGTCGCTGCGGCGACGCTGAGGATGGCAATGTTCTTCAACCGCTGTACGGGGATGCCCATATGGAACGCCGTCGCTTCACCGAGCGTCATGGCATTGAGGCCGCGGGTCATGAACGGCATGGCGGCAAAAGAGAGAAGAATGATCGGGGCGGCGGTGGCAATCTTTGCCCATGTCGCTCCGGCAAGCGATCCCATGCCCCAGAAAGTGAGGTCGCGCAGCTGCTGATCGTTAGCCATGTAGATCAGCAGCCCGGTGAGCGCGCCGGCAAGCGAGCCGAGCGCGATGCCGGCAAGCAGCATCGTGGCAACCGAGGTCTGGCCGTTGCCGGTCGCAATCCGGTAGAGTAGCCACGTGCTGGCAAGGCCGCCGCAGAAGGCTGCGAGCGGCAGCGCATAGATGCCAAGCAGAGCGTAGAGCGGCGCGGCAAAGGTGCTGGCGAGCACGATGATCACCACTGCACCGAGGCTCGCACCCGAGGAGACGCCGACAAGGCCCGGATCCGCGAGCGGATTGCGGAACAGGCCCTGCATGACGGCTCCCGAGACGGCAAGCGAACCGCCAACCAGGAAGCCCAGGATCGCGCGAGGCATGCGGATATCGACGATGATGATCCGGTCGCGCGCATTCAGCGCCTCATCCGACCCCGCCATGTTGGCAATCACGTCGAGGAACGAAGCGTTAGAAGCGCCCGTTGTCACCGAAAACAACAGGGACAGGACGGAGCCGACCGCAAGCAGAGCGATCGCCAGCAGAGCGAGGCGGCTCCGGTCACCGGCCCTGTGAAGCTCCCGGAGACCTGTCAGCGAAAACATGGCGCGTTTCTGTCCCATGGCGTCTTGCAGGGCCATCATCAGCTTCCGTAGATCGCCGCGTTCAATTCACGGACGGCGCTCGCGGTGCGGGGGCCGAAACCGAGCAGGTGCAGGCCGTCCATGCGGATGATCGCCTTGTTCTGTGCCGCGGGTGTCAAGGCCAGTGCGGGCTGCTTGAGAAGATCTTCATTCTTCGTGGCCGAGCCGTCGCCGCGGTTCATCATCAAGATCACGTCGGGCTTGGCTTCCACGATCGCTTCGTCGGTCAGCGGCTTGTAGCCGGGGAAGTTGCCCACTGCATTGACGGAGCCCGACAGCTTGATGATGCCGTCGGCCGCCGTGCCGGTTCCGGAGGCCATGATCTTGCCGCCCTGCATGCTGAGAATGAAGAGTACGCGCTTGCGCTTGCCTTCGGGGCGCTTCTCAGCGTCGGCGATCGCCGCGTCGAGGTCCGCGCCGACCTTTTCTTCCAATGCCTTTGCCTTGTCGGGCTGACCGAGGAGATCGCCGACCCGGTCGATCTTCGCGAGGATGCCTTCGCGCGTATAGGCGTTAGGCACGGTCTCGAAAGGGACGCTCGCGCTCTTCAGCACGTTCAGCGCTTCCGGCGGTCCGGATCCCTCGATGGCGATGATCGCCGTCGGGTTCATCGCAAGGATACCTTCCGGCGACAGGGCGCGCATGTAGCCGACATCGGGCAGCTTCATTGCCGCTTGGGGATACATGCTTGTCGTGTCGCGCGCGATCAGCCGGTCCTGCTCACCAAGCGCATAGATGATCTCAGTCACGTCGCCGCCGACGGATACGAGGCGCGTCGTATCCAGTTTCTCGGCCGCCAGGGCATCCGAGACAGGAGCCAGCGACAGCGCAATAGCCGCCGCCGAAAACGCCAGTGCCCAAAGCCAGTTGTGGCGCGGTTCCTTACGCATCGTCATCCCTTTCTCAAGCTGCGACGCTGGTTCCTGCGCGCGGCAGGTTTTCCATGATCGAGCGCCAGTCGTCGCGCTCATCGGTGCCTTCCTTGCGCTTGCCGAAGAACTGGATGATCATTTCTCCCTCGACATTATAGGCCTCGAGCGACGTCACATGGCCGTCCTTTGTCGGCTTGCGTACGGCCCAGGTCTCGGCAATGTGATCCCGCCGAAGGTGCAGGTGGAAGGTCGGGTCGAGAACGTTGATCCAGGGACCCATCGGCTGCACGTTGAAGATCGGGCCGGAATGGATCTGCACGATGCCGTTGTTGGCGACGAAGCACATGATCGGCAGGCCTGCCTTGACCGAAGCATGCATCATCTCTGCCGTCGCCGTGTTGTCGAGCTGCCAGGCATAGTCGTCGCCAACGGTACGCACGGCGGCCTGGCGGCCGATCTTCAGCTTGCGCAGCATGCCGAAGAACTCATGTGTGTCGGTGAGCTTGCTCCAGTGCTTGCGCAGCTCGTCGCGCGAGACCTCACCGCTCTCGTCCGTCGACGACGGCGCCAGACCGGCGACGAATTCCTGCGACTGATCCTCAAGCTTCAGATCCCGGACGATGGCGTGATAGGCCTCGACATTCGAGTTCGGGCGAAGATGTACCTTGTGAACTGCGTTCCCGGCTCTGTCGAAGTACTGCAGGCTGAGACGCTCCTGGTCGCCATCCTTCTTGGAAACGGCAAAGCCGTGCGCCCAGCGATTGGGGAAAATGCGCAGGTCGATGTTTTCCCCAAGCACGATCGAAGCGTGCGGTCCGGCGGTGATGTTCTCGTAGACGCCGATCTTCTCGTGAACGGCACTTTCGTTGCGGGAAAGGGCCATGACTTCGCCGAGTTCAGCGACCCGCTCCAGAAGCTTCAAGGCGCTGCCGTCGATGCGGGTTGCGCTGATGCCAACCTCGGCCGCGACGAGTGCAGCTTCCGAAATCTGAAGCTGAGCAGCGATATCGCGCTCACGCATCTTCGGATTTTCTGTGCGAAATGCGCGAATGTCGGCGGGAGACGGTTTCGTGGTTTCAGTCATGTCCTAGCCCTACTTATTGAGAATGAGTTTGCCCTGACGGGTGATTTTCATGCGGTAGACCACGCCGTCGTGACGGATCATGATCTCGCTCGCTCCGCGAAAAATGTCTGCACTTTCCAGAACGCGCATTTCTGCCGTTGGTTCGCGCTGCTGCGACGCGTGACTAAAGCTACCTGGCTTCTCAACCATTTTTTCGGTCGGTTATTTCGCTCGATCCGCGGCGCCCAGCGCCGGGAAAATCCATAATTATCTTGACTTTCATAGTCATCATTTTTTAATGACGCAATAGCGGAGTTTATAAGTCAAGTTTTAGTGTCTACTGATGGAAGGACTGGCAGTGAGCAAGGTTGCAGCGCTTTTGACAAGCGGTCTGATCGCGGTTGCAAGTGCATCGCAGGTTTTTGCTCAGGATGCTGCAGCGGCCTCGCCGGCCAAGGGCCTTGAGGTCGAGCTGAACGGCCTCGTGGCGTCGCAGAAGGGCTGCATGATGACCTTCGTTGCGCTCAACAATCTCGCGGCGCCGATCAACAAGATCTCTTTCGAGCTTGCTTTCTTCAACGACAGGAATGCGGTCGACCGGGTCACCGTGTTGGACTTCCGCGATCTGCCGCAAGGTAAGAAGCGCGTGCGCCAGTTCGATATGCCGAACGTCAAGTGCGAGAGCGTGACGCGCCTGTTGATCAACGATGCGCCGGTCTGCGATGGGCCGGCTGCGGGCGAATGCATGAAGGGTCTTGTCACCCGTTCACAGGTTTCCGTTCCCTTCGAGGGTTGAGTGGTTCGCCGGCATGACAGCCGGCGGTTTTCTGTTTCAACTGGCCGAGGCAGGCGCAAATGGCAGTTTCAGCAAAATCCAAATCGAGAATCATTCTCGTTGAGGAACCGGTCGCTGAGGGCGGAATGAACGACAACAATCCCGGCATGCATCCCGGGCATGAATTGTCTGATCTTCGCAATGTGCCACGTCAGCCTGCCGCAGAAGTCTCCATTCACTACGCCCGCCTGGCATTGATTGAATCCTTCCCGCAGGATCCGCAGAGTGCGAGCAACACCATCGTTGCCGCGCCATCGATGGATGCGACCGTCGAAAAGGAAGAGAGCGCAAAACCACGTCAGCGCGATGTGGTGATGGCTTGTCTCAGCTCTTTCGCTTGCCATGCGGCTGTCATTGCAATCCTGACCGTCGGGTTCGTGGTCACGCCACACGATCCAGTCGAAGAGGCTGGCGAGGTGGTGAGCGTCATCATCCTTGGCGATTCGGAGGCGGATCAGGCGGCAGCAGGCGAGAAAGCTGAGGAGCCTCAGCCCGAGCAGATCGTGGCCGAGACCGTGCAGACCCAAACTATACGGCCGACGGCAGTAACGCCGACGCAGACAGAGCCAACGGAACCGGTGACTGTTGCGCCCACGCAAGAGGTGACGCGCGTTTCCCCGGAGAATGTGGTCGCTGTGGAGCCCGAGGTTCTGACCTCTCTGTCGCCTGCGGAGACGTCCGTCGTGCAGCCGATGGCGACGCAAGTGCCGGCCGAGGTTCTTGCGGAGACGCCTCCCGTCGCCCAGGCGGCGCCGGAAGAGGTGAAGCCGGTCCAGCCGATGGAAACGGCGACGCTCGCTCCCGAACCGGATAAGCCCACACCTGACCCTAAGCCGAAGGCTGAAAAGCCAGCTACACAACCCGCCGAGAAGAAGGAGCAGCCGAAGAAGGCCAAACCATCTGCGGGGTCCGGCGGCGAAAACAAGCAGGATTCCAAGAAGGGATCGGCCGAGGGGACCGAGACAGCAACATCGAGCCAAAATTCGCGTGGCTCCGGTAGCAGCGGCGGTGCCGGGAGCGCAGCCGTTGCCAACTATCCCGGCAAGGTGCAGGCACGGATCCGTCGCTCTGTCAGGGTGCCGTCGGAGTACAAGCGTATGAGCGCGTCCATGAGTGTTCGCGTTCGCCTCACAATTGGAGCCAGCGGCGATCTGAACGGTCTTTCGATCGCGCGCAGTTCAGGTATTCCCGAGCTGGATCAGGCTGTTGTCGACGGTATTCGCCGAGCGGCGCCGTTCCCTTCGCTCCCCACCGAGTGGGGTAAGCCGGTCTGGTCTTTCAGTCAGGATGTTCAGGTGACGGGTCGCTGACAAAATATGACTTATACAATCAACTTTATACTTTACTCTAAAAATCAAGTTTAATAAGGTCCCCCGGCACACGCAGGAATCGTGTGACGATCAACGAGCGAACGGGTGGGCAATGGCTCGAAAGACGAAGAAGGGTTCCAACCGCGAGATCCGCGTCCTCGCTGGTATCGAGACGGTTCAGGAAGCGCCCGGGCGGTCCAAACTTGATGGACGCAGTTTCCTGTATGTCGGCGGACGGGATTGCCAGGTGGCGCATCTTCGCCAGATCGCAAGCAACTTTGGGGCAGAGCTGATCCACCACGACGGCGGCTTGCGCGAGGCGGTCTCCCGCATCGATACCGTGCTTCCCTCGGTCGACTGCGTTTTCTGCCCGATCGACTGTATCAGCCACGATGCCTGCCTGCGCGTGAAGACCGGCTGCAAGAAATTCGGCAAGGCCTTCATCCCGCTTAGAAACGGCAGCAAGTCCAGTTTGGAACGTGCGCTACAGACAATGAACGAACGAGACAATTCCCGATGAACGAAGAACGCCCCGACGGGGTCATGATGATCGGCCTGCACAAGCTTGCCGCTCAAAGAGGTGACGGCCTTGTGCCGGAGCTTTACGATCTGCTGCTGCGGAATGCCGAGCGGCGTAGAGACTATCCCAACGTGTCGGAGTTTCCCCTGTGGGAGACACGGATGCCCGGGCAGCAGCCCGAAAGGCCGCTTGGTTTGGAGGCGGCAAACGGCAATAATGTTGTGGCCTTCGCGCCGGCGCGCGCCAGTGTGAAAAACAAAGCGTAGGGATCATTCCATGTATATTGCGATGAACCGCTTCAAGGTTGCGATCGGATCCGAGGCGGACTTCGAGGAAGTCTGGCGCAATCGCGATTCCAGCCTCTCGCAGGTTCCCGGCTTCGTCGAGTTCCGCCTGCTGCGGGGCAAGACGAATACGCAGGAGGAATACACGCTGTTTTCCTCGCATACGCTCTGGCAGAGCGAGGAAGACTTCGTGAACTGGACGAAGTCCGAAAACTTCCGCGCCGCGCACCGCAGTGCCGGTGAACGCAAGGCCATGTACAAGGGGCCGCCGGTTTTCGAAGGTTTCAACGTGGTGCACGGCATCTGAACGGCCGAGGTCGATCCTGATCGAGTTGAAATCCTGCCCGTTCTGCCATCGCTTGATCTCGATGAGACACTGGCCTTTTATCGCGACGAGCTTGGCTTCAACCGGACCATCCACCCGTCTCCAGCCTATCTGATCCTGCGCAGGAACGAAATGGAGTTGCATTTCTGGCTGGCGCGCGACGAAGCGCTATGCGAGGCGACGCCCGTCTACCTGCGTGGCGGTCGGATAGCCGCGCTCCATGCGAAATATCAAGGGAAGCGCGTGGCGCATCTGGCCCGCTTGAGGGACGGCCGTGGGGCATGGAAGAATCCTATATCCACGATCGGCACGGCAACCTGTTGCGGTTTGGGCGCATACCCGTCAGCTGATCGATCAGCCCCGGCGAAAGAAGGCGCCCACCGCGATCGCCAGCCAGCCGAACATCATGGCAAATCCGCCCGTGGGCGCCGCCATCGGAAACAAGCCGAAACCCGCATAGCGCAAAGCGACGAGATCGCCGGCAAACAGAAGCGTGCCAGCGCCTATAAGTATGCCGGCAAGCCAGGCGGTCCTTAGTTTCTCGGCGCCGATGGCAAGAGCCAGCAGGGCAGGTGCGTGCGCCAGGCACATTGCCGAAGCCGAAGCAACGAGATGCGCGTCGCCGCCGCCATGCGCCGCGGCTGCGGACAGCGCCACGCCAGCAAAACCGAACAGGCCGGCGAACAGATAAAATAGCGGCGCGATACGCGTGTTCAGCGTCATGGTTGTTCCTATTCCTTGTTCTGCATGTGATATGCGAGCCGTTCGATGGGCGGCAGGATGATCTCGCGCAGCTTCGGATTGGCAATGGTTTCTTCAAGCGCGCGACGAAAGCAGTGCAGCCACTCATCGCGTTCCACGGGGCCGATCTCGGCAACGAAATGGCGGCTTCTGAGTCGCGGATGGCCGCGTTTGTCCGTGTAGAGCGGCGGGCCGCCGAGATATCCCGTCAGGTATTCGTAGAATTTCACTTCGCTGGCTTCCAGCGTCGGCGGATGGACGGCGCGAACGTGCCTTGCCTCCGGCAGCGTCTCCATCAGCTCATAGAAGCGGTGCGTCAGCGCACGCACGGCCGCGTCGCCGCCAATTGCCTCGTAAAGCGTAATGACTTTTTCCGTCACGGTTCCATTCCTCGAAATCGAACTCTTAATGCACTGCGAGGAAGAGGACTGCAACCGCTCGGATCAGGACGCGGCAATTCGTCCGTCGTCGGCTTGGTGATGACAAATTTCTTGACAAAACCGTCTGGACGGTATCTTTTGTCGATATGTCACTTGCTCATCATCGCCGCAAACAGCCTCTCGTCGTGCGCCAGCAGCTGCTGGACGTGGCCGCTCGGCTGACAATGGAGCAAGGTATGGGTGCCGTGACACTGGATGCAGTGTCCGGCGCATCAGGCGTCAGCAAGGGCGGGCTCTTGCACCATTTCCCGACGAAGAACGCGCTGCTTGATGCCCTCTTCGAGAGTCTTCTGGATCGGTTCGATGCTGATATCGATGAGCGCATGCGCGAGGATCCGGTGCCGCATGGCCGTTTCAGCCGCGCCTATCTTCATGCTGTTGCGGATCTTAGAGACAGTCCCGATGAGTCCGCGCACTGGGCGCAAGTAACGGTTGCGCTGCTCGCCGAGCCGCGGCTTCGGCGCCGCTGGCGCGCATGGGTGCAGGATCGGACGGAGGAATACGTCGGCACGGATTCGTCCATCGATGCGCAGATCGTTCGGTTCGCTGCCGATGGGCTCTGGCTCGCCGACATGCTCGGCAGTCATGATAACGGCGGAAACCGCCAGGCGCTGATCGCCCGTCTTGTCGAATGGACGAACAAGTAGAGTAGGACCCCGCCATGGCTCCAGCTGTTGTTTATGCGCTGCTCGTTGCTGCGATCGCGCTCGAGGTGATCGGCACGACGGCGCTGCAGCTGTCGCAGCAGTTCACCCGCGTCGGACCGACCGTTGTTCTGGTTGTCTGCTACGTGGCGGCATTCTATTGCCTGTCGATGACATTGAAGATCATTCCCGTTGGCATCGCCTATGCGATCTGGAGCGCGCTCGGCATCGTGCTGATTTCCGCCGTCGGCCTCATCTATTTCAAGCAGCGGCTTGATGCGCCGGCGATCATCGGGCTCGGGCTGATCATTGCCGGCGTGCTGGTGGTCAACCTTTTCTCGAAATCCATCTCCCATTGATTTCGCCCACATCCGGGCTTATCTGGCTAACCACCTTCGCCCGCCCCGGACGTCGTCGCGACATTTGACCGCCGCCGCGCGGGCTTGTGAAAAATGCTGCCATATCCATATCTTCTTGAACTTTTCACCGCTTATTCTACGCATTGGACACCCCATGACTGACGGTACCGCTGACGCAGGTCTTTCCGAAAATCCATCCGCAACCGCGGGCCAATCCTTCAACACCGCCGGCATCGCGCCGATGGATCGACCGAGCGCGATCACGCGCTTTTTCATGGGTATCGTCGCATGGGCGGAAAAGCTGAACTTCAGATACGCCAAGCTCGGCAATCCGCCTGTCTACGATGCCGCCACATTTCCCTGGGCCGCCGAAGTGGAGAAGGCGTGGCCGCAGATCCGGTCAGAGCTGGACCGTGTGCTCGTGCGGCAGAGCGAACTGCCGACATTCCAGGACATCTCCACTGACGTGAAGACGATTTCCAGCGATAGCGGCTGGAAGACCTTCTTCCTTGTCGGCTTCGGCGTGAAGTCGGAACAGAACATCAAGGCGTGCCCGCAAACCTGGGAAGCGGTGCAGAAGATTCCAGGATTGAAAACCGCCATGTTCTCGATCTTCGAGCCCGGCAAACATCTGCCGGCTCATCGCGGACCTTATAACGGCGTGCTTCGCCTGCATCTCGGCATGATCGTGCCGGAGCCTGCGGACAAGCTGGCCATCCGGGTCAAGGACCAGATCTGCCACTGGCAGGAGGGTAAGGCTCTGATTTTCGACGATGCTTACGAGCACGAAGCCTGGAACCACACCGAAAAGACGCGTGTCGTGCTGTTTGTTGACTTCGTGAAGCCGTTGAAGTTCCCGGCCCGCGTCGTCAATTGGGCGCTCATGAACCTTGCCGTGTTTACACCCTTCATTCGTGAGGGGCTGGATAACCACAAGGAATGGGAAAAGAAGTTCTATGCAGAAGCGGAAGCGTTCAGAAACAGGCCGCAGAATTGAGCGTTGACCGCAGAACCAATAGATAGCCCCCACGCGCCAGTTGTTTGAGGATTGGTCGAGAACCTGCACGCGCGGTGCGTCGGGTGCAACGATGATGTGGCGGTCATCGATCACAGCGTAGGCCCATTTCGGATTGTCGCGGGAACCGGGGCGACGACGACATCGGCCGGAATGGATTGCCGACGACGTCGGCTGCTGGATCACAACGGGCGCGAGATAGGTGGCGACTTGCGCCGGCGCCCACCACACCGTCAACGGCAGCCCCAACGGGACCCGCCAGCGCTCGACGGCGCTCAGTTGCTATTGGCCGCCATCACCTTGCGTTTCGCTTTGGTGGCCAGATACATGACATAGTTTTCCGCAGCATCCGCGAGATGAAGAGCAATTTCCTCTTCCCGCCATCCCGCCGCTACCGCGCGACGGACAACTTCGGTGATTGCCGTTTTGCAGACGGTTTCGCATTCCCGCGAGCGTCCCAGATCTTCGGCGCTGTAATTCGGAGAATTGATGTTCGTCATGGCAGCAAGGTGCCACAATGCGACGCGTTTTCAACAGGATGCTAATAGAGTGGTTAGCCGGTATGGTTAAGCGCATGGCGCAGCCAAGTGCGTATATCCCAATTAAAGCGGCAGTTTAGCGTCTGATTTTTGTATCGTCGCAAAATCGGAGTCCGGCGGCAACCGGCTCAACGAAGATATCTTCGGCAGGTAGCACCAACTAAAACGGACCATCAGCAAGCGGTTCAAGCGCTTGCTGATGGTCCGATTCTACATGAGGCTGCCCGCGATTGCGGGGCTTTTTGTCTGCTGTCGTTCAGCTTGCCTTTGGCGGCGCGGTGGTCCTGGGTGCGCCGGGATTGTAGCCGCCGCCGATGG
>NZ_JACHYW010000026.1:0-83502 GCF_014193145.1 Rhizobium sp. BK060 | reverse complement strand
GTCCCATCCCTCCAAACATGAGAAGCAGGATTGGGATGAGGACCAGCTTGTCCGCGAGCGGTTGGTCCCTTTGCACGGGCGGCTTCAGGCGCTCTCGAAGGAGACCGGGATCGACGCGCGCCATGTGCAGCCCAAATACGACTGAGATGGTGATCATCACGCCCAGATAGAGCCACCCGCCGGTGTAGTCTATCGTTCCTGCAGCACCGAAGATGATCGCGCCCATGAGGCCGAACCAGACGATTGTCTGGGCAAGAAGATTCAGAGCGAGGCTCATTTCTTTCCCTCTCCCGGTCCATGCTATTGACTCGTCCGCATGGGACGTCGCCGCGAGATTTCGCCTCTCATCGCGGTCGGCGACGCAGCTTCCGGCGGCGCATGGCGCCTTCCATGGCGCGCCGCACATCACCCGATAGGATTCAGCCATCTCCTCGAGACGTGCGTTTCTACTTCCTGGGCGGAACGATTCCGGCTCCGGCCGCCAGCCGCTCGGCCACTGCGTCGAGTAGCCGGTTCTGTTGCCCGATCATGGCTTCGTAATCGTCGGCCACGGGCGTAAAGCGCGCTTTGTTCCACGCGCGCTGTGGCGACGCGCAAGCGCGTAGCCCTCCAACAATCGCGCTGCCAACCTTGCGCTGCTCTTGCTGATCCCAAGGTCCTCGGTGATCTGGTCGAGGCTGACGGGCTGGGGCAAAGACGCAGATGCCCGTAAAGCCGGGCGGCGATGGGCGGAACGTCCCAAGGTGCGAGCAGCCGAGCCACATCCTCTGCGAACCGCTGCCCGTCCTTGCGTGACTTGTTTGACAAATTCAGCATATACAAGCGAAGAGGCTGGCGGCAAGTGGCCGTCCGAGGAGGAGCCATACTTCCCTATCATGTCGCCGCAATCATGGTTATCGGGCTGCCGATGCTCTACGTTGCGGTGCGATACCGCGAGTACTGCAAATTCCTCGCCGGCGCGTTCTTTGTCAGCAGCGGCACGCAATTCTACTTCTACCTGGCGAAGATCCCGATCCCGCTGATGTGGGCCAATGCCGTCCAGTCGACTCAGCTTAGCGCCCTACGCGGCACGATCCACTGTGCTCTTTCTTGTCTGTCTGTATTTCGGGTGGTTCTTCCGCGCCAAGCACCGCACGGATTAGGGCGGCAGCGCGGAAGACGGTAGCGCGGCCTCGGTCGCATGGATTGCCTCTATCTGGTCGCTGCCGCGCATGTTTTCTGGCGCCGTTGGGATTCAGTGAATCCGTTCCTCTTGGACGCAACAGCGCTCTAACGGGCACAGTCCGCGCGTCCTATTTTTTTGGCCTTCCGGCGGGCGGCACCTGCCGGGCCGTCCAGCCAATCCTGATGACCGTTGATCATCGGATTCGGTTTCGTCTTCGCGAGATCTTCTGCCGGTTCCGCCTGGTGGCGGACGGCGACGGGCTCGCAATGTCTGAACCTCCAGTCAATCTCCCCGGCCTCAGCAAGCTCGCGGTCTGGCACGAGCGCACGCATCGCGATCCCGGCCACCGCTGGGTGCGATCGATCCTCTTTGAGACGTGCGGCGCTCCGGAAGCGAACGATAGCTCCCTTGCTTGAGATCAAGACCCGCCCGACAATCCGATCAAAAATCGAGGGACTGCTGCGCTGGTTTCGGCGGCGCCATGCTGACGCCCTCAAGTTCGAGCATCCTCTGCTTCGATGACGAACCGCCCGGTGCGGAAAAGCCGCCGATCTTGTTTCCGGCCGCAAGTACACGATGGCACGGGATGATCAACGCCACCGGATTTTTCGCCATCGCCTGGCCGACATCGCGCGCCGCCTCCGCCCCGGCGCCGAGTTGCTTTGCAAGAGCGCCATAAGTCGTCGTGTGGCCCCAGCCGACCTGCCGCGCGGCATTATAGATTTGTTTGAAGAAGGGGTCTTGGCCAGTGAGGTCGAGCTTGATGGCCGAGAAGTCCGTCGGCTCTCCCTGGAAATAGCGCCTTACCGCCGCTACCGCGTCTGTGATGGCGGGCGTTGGCGTCGCGGGCTCGGCGCCCGGAATGCGACGCAGGAGAAGGCGCTCGGTCGAATCTGCGCTCGACGTCGGCAATTGGAACCGCGTGATGCCGCTCGCGTTCCAGGCAATGCCGCAGAAGCCGCCGACGGTTTCGAAGATCAGATAGTGGTGCGTTGCCTGTTTCATCGTCACTGCCTCCATGCTGGATCACCCTGAAAATCGTGCAGCCGAGCGCTGAATTCAACCCGTTTCTTGCGCAGCACCAAACGCTACCGCCGCGACTCACGATAAATGCCCTCTGTTTGTTCTTATGCTTTCAAGATCAGATGATACGATCCCCACATTCCCTGGAGAACGAAAAGGCCGGGCGAATGCCCCGGCAGCTGGTCATGCACGAACAGAGCCTACAGGTATCCTTCGAGTTCGCTTCCCCGAAAATCAGCCCGCGCGCATCACGCTTCGACAAGGAGAATCTCTT
Source organism: Rhizobium sp. BK060 (assembly GCF_014193145.1). Lineage (NCBI taxonomy): Bacteria > Pseudomonadati > Pseudomonadota > Alphaproteobacteria > Hyphomicrobiales > Rhizobiaceae > Rhizobium > Rhizobium sp. BK060. Next base: position 81,040 of record NZ_JACHYW010000026.1, on the reverse strand, counting down.
CTTTGCGATTTTGCCGGACGGACGATCGCTTTGCGAATACCTGGAGATCCAAAGGCGGCTGCAGCTGGATCACCTTCCCTTCGCCTCGCCGCGTCCCACCCGAGCTTCTGCATGTCTCGCTCTACAACGTCGAACAGAGCGCGCGGATTTCAGATGCAGTGATCTTCGCGGCCTGTCGGACCGCCAGTGCCATCGACACCTGCCAGTTCGAACTATCCTTCGATCATGTCGCGACCTTCAGGAAGTCGCGGCGAAACGCCATCGTGCTGAGCGGCAACGGCGGCCGGGAGCTGCTGCGGCAGCTACATGTGCAGATGGGCAATCTCGGAGAAGACGCCAGAATAAATCGGAACCTTCAGCCACATGCGACGCTGCTCTACGATAGCGAGGTGATGCCCCGCGTCACTCTGCAGAAACCCGTGGTCGTCGCTGCGCGCGAATTCGTGCTACTCCGCAATCGCCCGGGCGAACAGGGCTACGAGTTTGTCGATCGTTGGCCACTGCGGGCGCGAGGATAACGGCTTGCCTCGGGCTATTGAAGTCGCTTAAAGCTCCTGCGACGACGGCATGAAGCGGAGAACGACATGAATACGTCCGAGATCATCATTGCGGGCGACACGGCGGGTGTCGACTGGCGGCTGCCCGTTCTCCGTTTCAAGGGCGGCGATCCAGCGGCACCGAAGGTCTATATTCAGGCCGCTCTGCACGCCAACGAACTGCCGGGCACGGCCCTGATGCACTTTCTGTGCGAAAAATTGCGCCAGTCCGAAAGTGCAGGCCAAATCAGAAGCGACATCATTGTCGTCCCGCATGCCAACCCGATCGGTGCGGCCCAGTCTCATTTCGGCGAACTCCAAGGCCGGTTCGATCTTGGATCACGCACCAACTTCAACCGCGAATTTCCGCTGATCTCGGTGAAGGATCGCGACGGACTGCTTGAGAACCTCGAGCGCCTTTCGGCCGTCGACAAACTGAAGCGCCAGCTGCTGCACATGGCGCTCGGCTGCGATCTGGTAATCGACCTGCATTGCGATGATGAATCACTGCAGTATGCCTACATCGACGAGGCGTTCTGGCCTGAGGCGGCCGACCTGGCCTCCGCGATGGAGATGGAAGCCGTTCTTCTGTCCGACGGCGAGAGTTCCGCCTTCGAGGAGGCCGTCGGTTTTGCCTGGAAATGCGAGACGTCGGAGAAGCAGTCGCGCTTGCCCGGCAAGCTGTCTGTAACCGTCGAGCTTCGCGGCCGCCGTGATGTCTATCCTGACATGGCAAAGAACGATGCCGAGGGATTGTGGAAGTTTCTGGCGAGCCGCGGCGCAATCGATGTTACCGTCTCGCTGCCCGCTTTCGATGGCCCCGCCGTCCCGCTCGACAATATCGAGATGGTCCGTGCGCCGGAGGCCGGCACGGTCCTGTTCCATCGCAATATCGGCGAATGGGTTGGCGAAGGCGATGTGCTTGCCACGTTGATCACCCGCCCCGGCATGGCTGACGGCAGCGTCGAGATTCGTGCGCCGCAGGCTGGCCTGATTGTGATGCGCAGCTCTCAACGGCTCGTTCGTCGCGGCGCCGACATGATGAAGATTGCTTGCAAGACCGCCAGCAAGGCGACACGCAAGCCTGGAACGCTGGAGAACTAAGTGACCGTCACCATATACGGCATCAAGAACTGCGACACGATGAAGAAGGCCCGCAACTGGCTGGAAGAGCATAACGTCGCCTACCGGTTTCATGACTACAAGGCCGTCGGAATCGATCGCGCACACCTGCAGGCCTGGACAAAGGAAGCCGGGTGGGAAACGGTGCTTAACCGGGCTGGCACGACCTTTCGCAAGCGGCCTGAGGCCGAGCGCGAAAATCTCGACGAGGGCAAGGCGATCGCGCTGATGCTGGAGCAGCCATCGATGATCAAGCGGCCGGTTATCGAGGCGGACGGAAAGTTGCTCATCGGCTTCAAGCCCGAGACCTACGGCAGCTTCTTCAAGGCCTGATTGATGTCCAAAACCACGCGCGCCACGCAGGTTCTCAGCAAGGCCGGGATTGCCTTCACGGTCCATAGCTACGACTACGACCCGAATGCAGAACGAGTCGGCCTGCAGGCTGCGGAAGCACTTGGCGAGGAGCCGCATCGCGTGTTGAAGACGCTGATGGCGGAGGTCGACGGCAAGGCCGTCTGCGTCGTCGTGCCGTCGGATCGCGAGGTCAGCATGAAGAAGCTCGCAAGCGCCTTTGGCGGAAAGTCCGCCAACATGATGAAGCCCGCCTATGCCGAGCGCCTGACAGGCTACCACGTCGGCGGCATCAGCCCTTTTGGACAAAGGAAGCTCGTCCCGACGGCAATCGAAGAGGCAGCGCTGACGGAAACGCACGTCTACATCAATGGCGGGCAACGCGGGCTGCAGGTTCGGCTTGACCCGAAAGACGCGTTGAAGACGCTGAAGGCTGCAGCGGCACCCCTCATTGCCTAGTCTTAGCTGAAGCGCGCCAGCAAAGAGGTGAGTGCCGCAGCATCGGCCGTGCTCAGTTTGGCGCCGAAATTGTCCTCGATGGCTTTGGCATAGACTTGCCACATGCGCTTCTGCAGGGAACGGCCGTCCTCGGTAACGACCACCCATTGTCCGCGTCCATCCTGATCAAAGGTTTCGCGCTGCACCAGCCCCGCCTTCTCGAGACGATCGATCAGGCGCGAAAGATTGTATTGGGCAAGCAGTGTGCGCTCTTCGATTTCGAACGGCCGCAACCTGCCCTGCGGCGACCGCACGAGTTCCCAGAGCACATCGTACCAACTAAGCGGCGGAAGTCCGGCTGATTTGAGATCCGCCTCGATCTGGCCGAGCAGCCGCTGCTGGGCGCGCATCAGCCCGATCCAGGCATCGGTCACCGCATCGGAGGGCGTCGCATCGTTCTGTTTTTCATTCATATATGCATCTACATCTATCTTGAATTCTCGCGCAACGACTATTATATGCAATTGCATCTACAATGGAGATTGCGCCATGGATCATTTGCCTATCCAAACATCCGGTTCGGCTCTGCTGCTTGTCAGCCACCACCTTTGCCCTTACGTCCAGCGCGCCGCGATCGCGCTTGCGGAAAAGGGAGTGCCCTTCGAGCGCGTGAACATCGATCTCGCCGACAAGCCTCGCTGGTTTCTCGAGATCTCGCCGTTGGGCAAGGTGCCTCTGCTTTGCATTCGCCACAGCGACGGCAACCAAGACATCCTCTTCGAAAGCAGCGTCATCTGTGAGTATCTGGAAGAGACGCAGGACGGTCACCGCCTTCATCCGGCCGACGCGCTTACCCGCGCCCGTCACCGCGGCTGGATGGAGTTCGGCTCTTCGATCCTGTCCGACCTCTGGGTCTACGAAACGACGCAAGACCGCATGCAGCTGGAGGCGAAACGGCAGGTGCTCGCATCGAAGTTCGCGACCATCGAAACGGAACTGAGGAGTGGTCCGTACTTCGCGGGCGATAGCTTCAGCATGGTCGATGCCGTATTTGCGCCGATCTTTCGGTACTTCGACGTCTTTGACGCCATCGGTGACAGCGGCATTCTTGCCGGCCTGCCCAGCGTCCAGGCCTGGCGGACAGCATTGTCCGAAAGACCGAGTGTGAAGGCTGCGGCCGGACCGGACTATGCCGACCGGCTGATGGCCTTCCTGAAACGTCACGACGCGGTGCTGTTGCAGCAGCCATCCGTTTCGGTCGCCTGATCCCGGTATAGACCGATGGCGGCAAAGAGCGCCATCGGTCGACAAGTGAGCTTCAATTTCGCCGCAAAGGGGTCTAAGTCTACCGGCCAATCCGTTTTGTTCGAGGAGTGACTGATCATGAATTTCATGCCGCAAAGCCAGACCTCCGTGGATCCTGCAAAGCTTGAAAAGCTGGCGGAAGTGGCCGTCAAGGTTGGGCTGCAGCTGCAAACGGGCCAGGATCTCGTGATCACGGCCCCCGTAGTCGCCCTACCGCTCGTCCGCCTGATCACCAAGCATGCCTATATGGCGGGCGCCGGACTGGTGACGGCATTCTATTCCGATGAGGAATCGACGCTCGCGCGCTACCGATACGGCAACGATCAGAGCTTCGACCGCGCATCCGACTGGCTCTACGACGGCATGGCCAAGGCCTACGCCAGGGGCACTGCCCGCCTCGCCATCGCCGGCGACAATCCGATGCTGCTTTCGGAGCAGGATCCGGCAAAGGTTGGCCGTGCCAACCGGGCGAACTCCGCCGCCTACAAGCCGGCGCTGGAGAAGATTTCGAATTTCGACATCAACTGGAACATCGTCTCTTATCCCAACCCCTCATGGGCGGCGCTCGTCTTTCCTGATGATCCGGAGGCCATCGCAGTCGCCAAGCTTGCAAAGGCAATCTTTGCCGCATCGCGCGTCGATGTCGAAGACCCGATCGCCGCCTGGGCCGAGCACAACGGCAGCCTTGCCAAACGATCGAGCTGGCTGAATGGCGAACGCTTCGCTTCCCTGCACTTTACCGGACCCGGCACCGATCTGATGGTCGGCCTTGCCGACGGTCACGAGTGGCACGGTGGCTCGTCGACCGCCAAGAACGGCATTACCTGCAACCCGAACATTCCAACCGAGGAAGTCTTCACGACGCCGCACGCGCTGCGTGTCGAGGGCCACGTCTCGAGCACGAAGCCTTTGTCGCATCAGGGTACGCTGATCGACAATATCCAAGTTCGCTTCGAAGGCGGCCGAATCGTCGAAGCAAAGGCTTCGCGCGGCGCAGAAGTACTGAACAAGGTGCTGGATACCGACGAAGGCGCGCGCCGGCTCGGCGAGGTAGCGCTGGTGCCGCATTCCTCGCCGATCTCGGCCAGCGGCATTCTCTTCTACAACACGCTGTTCGACGAGAACGCCTCGTGCCACATCGCGCTCGGGCAGTGCTATTCGAAGTGCTTCGTCGACGGCGCAAGCCTGACTCAGGAGCAGATCAAGGCCCAAGGTGGCAACTCGAGCCTGATCCATATCGACTGGATGATCGGCTCGGGCCAGGTCGATATCGACGGCATCAAGCCGGACGGCTCGCGCGTTCCGGTGATGCGTCAGGGCGAATGGGCCTGACGGACATCGTGCGCTGACTGAGCCAGACGCTCGCAAGCACCGTTGCGAAGCCGAAAAGCTGCGCAGGCGTCAGGTTTTGTCCGAGAGCCAGCCAACCGAGAAGGGTGGCGGTGACCGGACTCAGGAAACCCAATGAGGCCGCTGCGGACGGCTCCAGGCGAGCAAGTCCCCGGAACCACAGCAGATAGGTAAACGCCGCGCCGATCAGACCAAGATAGGCCATGCCGAGGACATTGGTCGCGGTCGGCGCCGGCAGCGCGGGTTCGAAGAAGAATACGACGGGCGCGAGCAGGATACCGCCGGCCGTGAGCTGCCATGCGGCAAAGGCAAGATTCGAAACCGGCGGAACCCAACGTCGCGTCAGCACGGTGCCGAACGCCATCGAAACCGCGCCGGCAAGACCAGCAATGACGCCGATCGGATCCAGCGCCGCGTTGGGCGTAAGGACAAGCAGGGCGACACCCGTCATCCCGATCAGTCCAGCCCCAACAGCAAGGGCATGGATCGGCCTGCCGAGGAAAATGCGCGACAACAGGATGACGATCAGCGGCTGAATGGCGCCAACGGTCGCGGCGACGCCGCCTGGCAGACGATAGGCCGACACGAACAGCATCGCCCAGAAGAACGAGAAATTGAGGCCGCCGAGCACGAAGGCGCGAAACCACCAGACGCCCCGTGGCAGTTGTCGAACGATCGCAAGCAACAGTAGCCCGGCCGGCAAAGCGCGAAGGAAGGCCACTGTCAGCGGATATCCGTGTGGAAGGAAGGATGTGGTAACGAGATAGGTGCTGCCCCAGATCGTCGGGGCCAACGCCGTCATCAGCACATCGGAAAGAGGCGCTGTAGTTTTCTTCATTTCAAGAATCTCTATATCAAGATAAATGCAATTTAGCACCATTTATCTTGACGTCAAGATATGTGATGGTAACAGTCTCCTCGGGAGCTGGCCGATGGATCGCGTTGACAAGATACTTGCGCAGTGGAGCAGGGAACGCCCCGAGCTCGATACCGAGGCGATGGGCATCATGGGCCGGCTGAAACGGCTGACCACGCATCTCGCCCGCGAGGTCGAGCAGGTGCTTCAACAGCACGGTCTCTCCTCCTCCGCCTTCGACGTGCTGGCGACCCTCAGGCGCTCGGGCGCACCGTATCGGCTCTCGCCAGGCGATCTGCTGTCGATGACGATGGTCAGTTCCGGCACGATGACCAACCGGATCGACCAGTTGGAGAAGGCCGGATTGGTCGAGCGTGTTCGCAATCCGGACGATCGGCGGAGCGTGCTCATTGCGCTGACCGAAGCAGGGCTTACCGCCGTGGAAGGCGCCGTCGGCGCCCATGTGGCCAATCAGCAGCGCCTGATGCAGAGCTTTAGCGCAGAGGAGAAGGCTCAGCTTGAAACCCTGCTGCGCAAGTTCCTAGCGACCTTCGAGTAGCATAGGTGTTCACGCGGTGAGCTGCTGGCGCGGAACAGTTGGGAGTGCTCCTCTAGATATCGAGTTCGACCCATATCGCCGCGTGATCCGACGCCGCGTGTTTGGGCTCGGTCAGTTCCGGATAGGTCTCCCACAGCTTCGGCCGGCTTCCGGGCCAGGCGCCCTTGCGGAAGACACCGCCGCGCTCGACCTTCTCGAAAAGCTTCGGCGATAAAAGAAGGTAGTCGATCTTGTTTCCGGCGTTGCCAAGGCCGAAGGTACCGGGAAAGCCCCGTCGTCGAACGCGGGATGCGTAAAGGCGTCCTGGAGCGTGTTCTCCTTCAGTGGCGCCAGAGGGGCACTGTCCGTCGTGTCGTTCAGGTCGCCAATCAGCGCGATGTGGTCAAATCCTTCGGCAATACGCTTCTCGTAGATCTCTCGCGCCCGTTGCGCTTGTGCATGTCGGCGAGCATCGGAGGACTGGGCACTAACGAAACCCTTGCTCTTGAAATGGTTGACCATGACAAGCAGCGTCGCTCCGTTCGGCGTCGTCACGTAATATTCGGGGCGATCGCGCGAGAAGATCGGGTTGCCTGCCGCGTCCCTATCATCGACGTGGCTGCGCATAATATCGAGCGCGAGGTCCTTTTCTTGTCATCAGCCCGACATCGATGCCACGCTCGTCGTTTCCGTCGATCACCATGACCTGCGTGAAAGGGTTGCCGCCAACGGCCGGCAGCACCTGCGTATTGAAGGCCATAAGGACGGGCCGACTCTCAACTTCGACGATGCCGAGAATATCGGCCTCCAGATCGCTCATGACGCGCGCCGTGTTTTGCATGGCGATCTCATTGATCGGCTCGTCACGCAGCTCCAGCGATCCGACCCAATCGATCCGGCCATTCGCGGTAATGACCACACCGCCGGCCCTAGGTCGCTTCAGAAGATTGCCCCGACTGCGCCGAAGAATGACAAAGGGGCCTGTATCGGTCTTTTCCATCCCGAGTTCGATAATCAACGTGGCCATGCGCGTCTTGTCAGCGTCGCCATAGGTCACACCTGCCCCAGCAATTTCTCCAATTCGGCAAACGGTCGAGAACAACCCGGCCGTCGGCCCGGGTCTCCAGGTTCATCGCCTTCGCACGATCAAACAGGTTTTCGACATTGAACGATGCAAGTCTCATGTCACGCCCTCCCGTTTACGAGAAGAAAGACACGTATATGTTGCATTTCAATGATGTCGGCGCTGCAATTGAGCCGACGACGTTACCTAGAATAGGCTTCCTTGCTTCGGCGGCGCCTGTTCATCCTGCGGCTTTGCGGCGCGCTTCTTCTGCGTGGCGGACGGCGGGCCTCCGTCGGTGGTTACCGCGCCGACGCGGCCGTCGGCGAACTCGATCGAGATGCCTGCGCCCGATGACAGCATTGCGGCTTGCGACACCGGCCTGTTCTCGTCGTCACGAATAACGGCATAGCCGCGCTTCAAGACATTCTTGTAAGACAAGGATTGCAGCACGCGATCCTGCGCCGTGAGCTCGCCGCGTGCCCGTGTCAGCTGATGCCTGACAGCCGTATCGGCGTGACGTGACAGATTGGCAAGGTGATCATGCAGCCGAGCGGTCTGCGTTTTCAGGCGCGCCGGGAGGATCGCGAAGATCGCATCTGCGCGGCCAACCCGCGATTTCGAGCGATCGATAAGGCGCTCGACCGTCCGCTCGGCGCGCGTCATCCGTTCGTTCAGGTATTGGCGACGCTCGGTGATACGGTTCGACAGGACATCGGGACGCAAATGCGCAGCAGTGCGCTCGAAGCTGCGGCGCTTGTTGATCGTATTCAGTTCAAGGCCGCGACCGAGACCGGCGGCGGCCTCATCGAACCGGCGTCGCGGCAGGGCCAGCAGTTGATCCAGCGACGGCAGCGCGCGGATCAACGCCCGCACCGACTGGCGATGATGATCCATGCGGCGGCTCATGCAGCCCTGCAGACGCGCAGCAAGCGCCGCCGTCTGCGCCTCCAGTTCCGCCTTCACGGGAATCGCCATCTCGGCCGCACCGGTCGGCGTCGGCGCACGCACGTCGGCAGCGTAGTCAATCAGCGTCCAGTCGGTTTCGTGGCCGACCGCAGAGATCAATGGGATCTGGCTCTCAGCGGCGGCGCGCACAACGATTTCGTCGTTGAAGCTCCAGAGATCCTCGAGGCTACCGCCGCCACGTGCAACGATCAGAACATCCGGGCGCGGCATCCCCCCGTGCGGCTCGAAGTTGTTGAAGCCTCTGATAGCGTTGGCGACTTCCTCGCCGGAGCCGTCACCCTGCACTTTTACCGGCCAGACAATGACGTGAACCGGGAAACGATCGGAGATACGGTGGAGAATATCGCGAATGACGGCGCCGGTCGGCGAGGTCACGACACCGATCACCCTTGGCATGAACGGCAGCCGCCGCTTCCGGGACGGGTCGAACAGGCCTTCGGCGCCAAGCCTGCGCTTGCGCTCCTCGATCAGCGCCATCAGCGCGCCAGCGCCGGCAGGCTCCAGCGTTTCGATGACAATCTGATACTTCGATGAGCCGGGAAATGTCGTCACCTTGCCGGTGGCGATCACCTCCATCCCCTCTTCGGGGCGGAATTTCAACCTGGAGAAGGTGCCCTTCCAGACGACAGCGTCGATGCGGGCGCGATCGTCCTTCAAGGCAAAATAGGCGTGCCCGGACGAGTGCGGGCCTCTGTATCCGGAAATTTCGCCGCGCACGCGCACCTGGTCGAAGGCAGTCTCGACCGTGCGCTTGATCGAGCCGGAAAGTTCCGAGACCGAGTACTCGGTAAGATTGCTCGGCGAATCATTCTCGAAGACGTTGCTCATAGTCCTGTTCTAGCCGATCGGGCAGCAAAGAGCAGCCGCCAAAAGGGGATGATTTTTATGTGCGGCTCAATGACGGTAACTGTTGGCGCAGTTCTTTTTTTAATTATGTCAAAGGCTTAGACCGAGCGAGCAGGAAAGTCGGCGATCGATTACCTCTCGGTTTCCCCGGCAATCCCTGTAAAGCGATGATCGGACAAACCACAACAGCAGTTTCCATGTCTGACCGCTTCGCCTCCCATGCGCCCTCGCTCAACTGGTCCTGCGAGCGCCGGCTTCGCCGTCCTCCCCAATGATAATCTCAACCTCGCCGAAATCACGAGGGCACTTTATGTCGGCATTGGAGGAGACCTGGTCGTCACCATGGCATCCGGGCAGACCCTTACCTTTGCCTGGTGTCCGACCGTTCGATACTGCCGCTGCGAATTTCTCGGGTCCATGCCACCGACACGTCAGCAGAGAGCATTCTCGGGCTGACTTACGTCGTCCGTTATGCCGTACATCGTCACTGTGCCGATTGGAAACACTGGGGAAAGCGGTAACAAACTGCTCGATTAATTGTTCGACAAGACAAAGCCGGCTATACTGAAGCGAAGCAGGAGACGCTGATGATCGCCCTGACGGCCACAGCACTGGGTTTCGTTACCGCACCAATGCGCTCGATCTTTTCGATGGTGTTGGTCGGCTTCCTTGTGTGCGCCGTCTATGCCTGCGCGGCCTGGGTCTCAACCACCTCGATTCTTGACCTTGCCGTCGCCATTGTCTGCTACGACAGCGGCCTTCTGATCTGCCTTCTCGGCCTCTACGCTCTCGATCGCATGCGGGATCGCCGGCGCTTCGTCTGAACCTACGAGCCGGCAGGCACGTAGCGAAAGAACCGAATAGGCGTGCCATCACGCGTCGGCATGGGCTTCAGATAAGCCGGAACGACGCCTTTCGCCAGTTGTGCGTATAGGCCATCCGGCTTCATTTCCGCAAGCTCCCTGGTCTGCGGATTATCGGCGCAAAAGGCGAGAACCGTGGCGCCTGCACCTTTCAGGAACGCCTCGGCTTCCCGTGGCTCTGCCAAGCCGATATGCAGTTCCGTGAGCATGCCACCCTGGTTTCGATGGTACGGCGCTGCCAATATCCGATTCTCGGTAAAGCGGAGAATCGAGACGCCCACGTCGGACGGCGCGACTACCAGGCCGATCGGCACTTCGGTCAATGGCGCCAGAGACGACTTCGATGAGCAGGATGGCTTTGCGGCCGCAGCCTGGAGGATGCTTTCGCCATTGCCCACCTGCATGCCGATAAGCCCGCCTGCCAGCCCCCAAACCGCCGCCACGCTCATGAGAACCGTGGAAAGGTAGCAGAAGGCGGCCGCGACATCGTCGCTGTCGCTGGCCGATATCCGGCGCATGTCGATGATCAACAATGTCAGCGGCAGGATTGCGAGCAGATTGGAAAACATCGTGCCGCGTACCTGAAAGGCGGCGATTGCCCAACTCACGCCGAGGAGAAAAAGCAAGACCAGATGCACCCGCACACGATCCCCGTAAACGAGGCGGAACACACAGACGGCAAGTGCGAAGACCCCGGTCGAGTAGTAGAAGCCCAACGTAAAAGGATCCTGCCTATCGAGTGCAAGCATCGATTGCGCCTCCTGCACGCGGTCCAGCCAGAGCTTGACAAGAAGCGGATCGAGATCAGCCAGCGGATTGCGGAGGCATTGTGGAGCTATCGTGATCGCAGAGGTGAGGACGACCGCGCCGATCCCGCCCAAAGCGACAAATCGCAGCAACCGGATTCCTCTACTTGCGAAAGTGGCGGCAATGAGCAACAGCCCGCCGCCGATCGTCGAAAGGCTGTAGTAGCTGAGCGACAGGTTATCGCAGGTGACCGCCGAATAGAGACGCGGCGGAACGGTACCGAAGAAAAACAGGCTGATGGACAGAGCCAATGTGAGCCCGAAAGCCTTGGCGGCGCGCGCAAACGGCTCGCCTTCCCACGTCCACGAAACGGCGACAACCACGCATACCGCCGCTACGAAGGGCGTCGTTTCGGCTCCGATCGCGATAGCTGTCGCGGCCGCCAATCCGGCGATGGCATAACTGAGCGGTCGATGGTCTTCGTCGAGCAGCATCGCGGTCATAATCGCGACAAGTGCGAACTGGACATTGTGATGATCGATGGCGCCCGGCAGGAAGCGGTTGCTAGGGACCAGCAGAAATGCCGTCAGTCCCAACGCAATGTGCATTCCAAACGTGCCGCCGATACGGCGCCCGGCAAGTCCCATGGCCCACAGACTGGGGATGGTCAGGGAAAGCGGCCAGACGGCGAGCGCAAGCGCTTCCGCGCGCTCCTGCGGGAAAAAGAAACCGAAAAGCCTGATCAGCGTAGCGATTGGAAGATCGATCAGCCGGGACCAGTGCATCAAGGTGCCCGCGCCCAGTCCCATGCGATATTGCATCACGTCGAACCAGCCCTGCCCGTTCAGGAAATCGCGTACTTCGACAAGCCGCATGCCGTCATCGTTATCGGCGCCGACATAGTCGGTTGCGCCAGGCAGCTTCAGAGCGAGGATCGCAGCAATCAGCAGTGCGCTGTAAAGAAGAACGCACGGCAGTAGCCCGCACATCAGGGCACGCAGCTTGGCGATCAACGACGCCGACGCGGTATCATCGATCATCTGGGCAACATTCGTCATGAGCGGATCTCACCGTTTGAGTGCCGAGATCCTACCCCTCGCCTATCAAGAAACCGTAAAAGTCCTGCTGACAAACGGTTTTCGCGGACTTCATAGCTACTTGTTAACGGCCGCCCTTTATTCTTGTGCGGATTTCTTCGCCACGGGTGTGATCATGAGTGGATCGCGTATCGACAATCTGAATATTGCCGTGCTCTTACCCTGCTACAACGAGGGCGCGACCATCGGCGCCGTTGTCCGGGGGTTCAAGGCCGCGCTGCCTGGTGCGCCAATCCACGTCTACGACAATAACTCAACGGATGGCACTGCGCTTCACGCAATGCTTGCCGGCGCTAATGTCGTGCGCGAACGGCGGCAGGGCAAGGGCCATGTTGTCCGGCGCATGTTCGCCGACATCGACGCCGACATCTATATCATGGCGGATGGCGACGGAACGTACTCGCCTGACGATTCCGAGGAACTGATCCGCACCCTGCTGACCGAGCGCGCCGACATGGTGGTGGGCACGCGGCGCGGCGTGCATGCCGACGCCGGCAGACAGGGGCATGCCTTCGGCAACAAGATCTTCAACATGCTGTACCGAACCATCTTCGGGACCGATTTTACCGACATCTTCTCGGGCTACCGCGTCTTCTCTCGGCGCTTCGTCAAGAGTTTCCCGGCCGTCTCGGCAGGCTTCGAGATCGAGACGGAAATGTCCGTTCATGCGTCGCGCCTGAAACTGCCCGTCAGCGAGCTGGAACTCGATTACGGCCGCCGGCCGGAAGGCTCTCACTCTAAGCTTTCGACCTTCAAGGATGGTGCCAAGATCCTCTGGATGTTCGCGATGCTGATGAAAGAGACACGTCCCTTCGCCTTCTTTGGCATCATCAGCGGTTTCTTCATGCTGGCAAGCATGGCTTTCATGGCACCCGTCCTGATGGAATATTTCGAAACCGGCCTGGTCAATCGAATGCCGACCTGGGTCTTGTCCATGGCGCTGATGATGATCTCGTTCATGGTCTTCACCGCAGGTCTCATTCTCGATTCCGTCGCGCGCTCGCGCTCCGAGCAGCTGCGCATTTTCTATTTGAACGTCGCGGCCAGAAGTAACGGATCGACGACGGCCGAGCGTACGACTGCCCCACCCAAAAAGACGACTCGCATCGCATGATTGCTCAGCGTGACACGGTACAATTTTCATGAACAGAGAAACCACGAACCGAATTCGCTTCGTTCTCGAAGACGTTCTGCCGCCATTTCTGCGGGACTCCGGCGTCTTTCGCTGGGCGGCGAAGCGCGTCTGGGGTGACCATATCAGTCAGCTTGCGAAGTTCCGCGAACGGGCGCCGTTCCTTTCCGCGGAGGAGTATGCCGAGCTCTACCGCAATCATCCGCGTGTCCATGAAGGTACCGACAACTCCGCAGCCTGCATCGCCCGGATTGTCGGATCGATCGAAGGCGGAAGCGTATGCGACGTCGGCTGCGGCACCGGCGCCTTGCTGAGCCGCATCCAGTCGGCCCATCCAAACCTTGCCCGCCTCGTCGGCGTGGATTTCGTGATTGATGACGCCTCGTCGCTTCCCCGCATCGAGTACGTAGCCGCCAAGGTGGAGAGATTGCCCTTCGCCGATGGCGAATTCGACACCGTGATCTGCACGCACGTCATCGAACATATTCTCGACTATCGGCAAGCCATCGCGGAACTGCGCCGCATCGCCAAGCGACAGCTCATCATCGTCGTGCCGCGGGAGCGCGAATATCGCTACACGTTCAATCCGCATTTCAACTTCTTCCCGTATACGCACTCGTTTCTGCGAGCCGTTCACCCGGTCCCCCCGACATTCGTCTGCGAAGATATCGGCCGCGACATCTTCTACATGGAAGACAGGCAAGCTGCGAATTGAAAGACGGCCTCATGCTCTCCAACCTTTCAATCAGCAACTGGGTCGGCCTTATCGGCACGCCGCTGCTCATCGCCTCTGGCCAGGTCCTGTTCAAAATGACGAGTGCGACAGCCGGCCAACTTAGCGTACGCAATCTGCTCGCGCTGTTTCTGAACCCTGTCCTGATTGCCGCGCTTCTGCTTTACGGTCTGGGCACTATCATCTGGATCTATGTCCTCAAGGCGGTGCCATTGACCATGGCCTACTCCTTCATGGGATTGACGTTCTGCTTCGTGCCCTTGCTGGCGCAGGTTTTTCTCGGCGAAGCCCTGACGCTGCGCTACGCGATAGGTGCAGTTTTTATCATCGCGGGTATGCTGGCGATCAATGGCTGAGCGCGGGCGCAATGCGTTGTTTTGGCGCTTCCTTGCACTGTCGATCGTCGGCGTGGCAGCGGATCTCCTACTCTATCTCTTGCTGCATACCGCAATGAGCCCCTTCATCGCACGCGCTCTCAGCCTGCTCGCCGCACTCATCGCAATGCGCACTCTGTTGCCTTGGAGCAAAGTGACCACCGGCGGCAAATTGGCCGTCAGCGACGCCGGTGTCGCAGCCATCCTGATGATCGCCGTCCTCTTGAACTACGGTCTGTTCGCCTCGCTGATCGCGATTTCGCCATCGCTGCAGCCGCTGGCGGCGATGGCATTTGCCTCGGTCACCTCGCTAGGCTTCGGCTGCTTCGGCTACCTGCGATTTGTGCTGCGCGGCGAATAAGCGTCAGACCGTTTCCCAGCCATCCTTCTCACTGGCGCGGTAGATCGCGTCGATGAATTTCTGGCTGAGCTTAGAGCTCTCCAGCGTCACGACCTCTTCCTTCTCGCCCTTGGCTGCACGCGCAAACGCTTCGGCTTCGCGCTTGTACTGCCGGCTATCCGGGAAGCGGAAAATCGTCGATTCATTGTGGCTGCGGTTGGTGAGCTCGATCTCCTCGGCGCCCCAGCGGTCGGCGTTGAACGGCGACTTGACCTCGATAAAGCCATCGGTGCCGTGAAACACCATGACCTGGCGATTGGCAAGCTGGGTGGCGATATAGAAGCTCAGCTCGAAGTCACCGAAGTCGGCCTTGACACTGGAATAGATGTCGGTGCCGAACTCCGGGTCGCGGCGGGTGACAGCCTGGACGCGCAGCGGCTCCTTACCCGTTGAAAAGCGCGTGCTGATCGTCGGGTAGACGCCAATATCGGGAAGCGCGCCGCCACCGAGCTCGGGAATGTTGCGCATATTGCCCGGGTCGCGGTTGAAATAGGTGAAGGCACCCTGGACGTGCTGGAGCGTGCCGATTGCACCATCGGCGATCAAAGAGCGCACCTTCCGCCAGACCGGCGTATAGGTGACCATGTAGGCTTCCGTGATGAGCACCTTGTTGCGATCGCGGGCGGCGATCAGGCTGTCGATCTCATCGGCCTTGAGCGCGATCGGCTTTTCACAGAGCACATGCTTGCCGGCATCGGCGGCCTTGATCGTCCACTCGACGTGCTGCGAGGTCGGCAGCGGGATATAGACGGCGTCGATCTTGTCGGAAGCCAGCATTTCCTCGTAGGAGCCGAAGGCGTGGAGAACGGAAAAGCGATCCGCCATCTCGCGCGCTCTCGCCAGATCGCGGCTGGCAATCGCCGTCACGACGCAGTTTTCCGCATCCTGGATGGCCGGGACGACGAGTTCGCGGCCGATCTTCGCGGTCGAGAGAATACCAAAACGCAGCATAGCCTGGGTCCTCCTGTTTGATTTTCGGGCACCTTAGTGAGGCGACGACCGCGGCGCAATGGCGCGATCACAATTCGCGGAGTTGGTTTCCATCTGGCCGTAGCCGCGCTAGGTTAATCCCCGGCGGCGTTCTGCTGCGTCAGCGATTTCAATCAATTCAGCACTTTAGGAGAGCGCCATGGATATGCGCCGTCTTGGAAAAACTGGGCTTTCGATCGCCCCGATCGTCTTCGGCGGCAACGTCTTCGGCTGGACCGCCGACGAGAAGACTTCCTTCGACATTCTCGACGCGTTCTTCGATGCGGGGTTCAACACGATCGACACGGCCGACGTCTATTCGGCCTGGGTGCCGGGCAACAAGGGCGGCGATTCCGAGGAGATCATCGGCAAGTGGCTGAAGCGCGGCAAGGTGTCGCGCGACAAGGCGGTCATCATCACCAAGGTCGGCTCCGACATGGGCCAGGGCAAGACGCTGAAGGAGAACTACATCCTGAAGGCGGTCGAGGATTCATTGCGCCGCCTGCAGACCAACTATATCGACCTATACCTCTCGCACTGGCCGGATGAGAACACGCCCTACGAGGAAACGCTCGGCGCGTTCGCGAAACTGAAGCAGCAGGGCAAGATCCGCGCGATCGGCTGCTCTAACCTGGACGCTGCGCAACTCCAGGCCTCCTTCGATGCGGCCGAGAGGGCCGGCGTGCCGCGCTATGACGTCATCCAGCCGGAATACAATCTCTATGAACGCCGGAGCTTCGAGGGGCCGCTGGCCGATCTCTGTGTCAGGCAAGACATCGGCGTCATCACCTATTTCAGCCTTGCCGCCGGCTTTCTTTCCGGAAAATATCGCACGAAGGCCGACACGGAAGGCCGCGCCCGCGAAGGCCGGGTTGCGCAATATCTCGACGACAAGGGGTTGCGCATCCTCGCCGCCCTCGACAAGGTGGCTGCGGAAACGGGCGCCAAGCCGGCAGAGATCGCGCTGGCCTGGCTGCTCAGAAAGAAGGGCGTGACGGCGCCGATCGCCAGTGCCACCAGCCTGTCGCAGCTTGAGAGCCTGACCAAGTCAGCGACGCTTTCGCTCTCCGACGACGCGATGGCGCTGCTCGACAAGGCCGGCGCCTGACGGGAGGGAACGATGACCGTGACGATCCGCGATGCGAGACCCGAGGACGAAGCGCGCTGGCGCGAGCTTTGGGCCGACTATCTCGCCTTCTACGAAGTCACGGTCGACCCTGATATCACCGATGCAACGTGGCGCCGGGACTCCGATCCCGCGTCGGCGATCTTCATGCGTGTCGCCGAGGTGGACGGCAAGGTCATAGGCTTCACGCTCAGCCTGACGCATGAAGGCACCTGGATCCGTGGCAAGGACTGCTATCTCGAAGACCTCTTCGTCGATCCGGCCGCACGCGGAAAGGGTGTTGGCCGGGCCTTGATGGACGACCTCGTTTCGCTCTGCAGGAAGAACGGCTGGTCGCGGCTCTACTGGCACACCAGCGAGCAGAACAAGACGGCGCGGGCGCTCTACGACAGCTACGTCGAGAGCGACGGGCACATTCGCTACCGCATCAATTTCTGAGCGGCGGGAAGCCCTCGTAGAAGCCGGCGTGGCTGCCCCCCCAGTTTTCCATGCCTGGCTTCGTCAGGATGCCGCGTGGCCTCACATAGCTCTGGATCACGCGCCGCGGCCGCTCATGCCACTGGATGTTGAAAGCCCAGAGCTTGGGGAAGAAGCAGAGCGAGGCATAGGGCAGACAATCGTGGATCCACCAGGCAAGCCTCTGCCAGTCCTCCTCCTTGCTGTAGTTGTCGATCATCCACGGGACGACGACGCAGGCGGTTGCCCCCATGCAGCCGTCAAAATCGCGAAGGTCCCAGATGTGATCGGCTGCCGTCGCGGCGTTTGACGAGCAGTTGAGCTTGTTGCGGTTGCCGAACTGGTTGACCTCAGGCGAGCGATAGCCGGAGCGAATGTGCAGCCGGCCGAAGGTCGCCTGCAGCGGTTCCAGCAGTTCCTCGCAGAGCCGCTTCCCCGCTTCAATCGCCAGATCGGGATTTTCAGGGATGTTCGGGATGCGGTAGAAATCGGCAATTTCGGAATGCAGGAAATCGCGGAGGAAGAAATTCTTCGAAAGACGCGCGCGTCCGAGTTCCTCCAAGCCCTTCATAGAACCTGGCTTTTTCATACACCGCCTCCTGCTTCCATGCGACCCTCCCCTGTCGACGCGCTGCGGACCACCCGTTATCTTATGCCTGTGGGCTATATCTGAAGAAGTCGATGAAGGCGCGCAGGGCCGGCCGCATCTGGCGGCGGCTGGGATAGTAGATGAACGGCCCGGGATAGGGTGAGCACCAGTCCTCGAGCACGCGCACGAGCTTTCCGCTTGCCAGTTCATCCTCGACGCGCAGATCGAAGAGATAGGCAAGCCCGGCGCCGTTCAGCGCCGCCATCAGCGCCAGCCTGTCTTCGGCGACGATCAATGGCCCATCAACCGCGACGACGAGTTCCTGCCCGTCCTTCTCGAACTCCCAGCGGTAGATCGTACCGTTGGTGAAGCGCCGCTTGATGCAGCGATGGTGGACGAGATCGGAAGGATGCAGAGGTTTGGGGTGCCGCCCGAAGTATTCGGGAGAACCCGCAATCACCGTCGTCAGGCTGGGCGAGGCCCGCACTGCGATCATATCCGCCTCAAGGCTCTCCTCCAACCGGATGCCGGCGTCGAAACCTTCCCTGACAATATCGGTGAAGCCATCCTCATTGGCAATTTCGAGGGTGATGTCGGGATAGCGGTTCAGGAACTCGCCGAGCCGCGGCGCAAGCAGGATATCCGAGGCAAAGCGTGGGGCGGTGATGCGTAGATTGCCGGCCGGTCTTCCGCCGGCCTCGGTGACGGCTGCCAGCGCGATCCCGATCTCGTCCAGCGCCGGCTTCAGGCGCTGCAACAAAAGG
The DNA here is from genome assembly GCF_014193145.1 of Rhizobium sp. BK060. Lineage (NCBI taxonomy): Bacteria > Pseudomonadati > Pseudomonadota > Alphaproteobacteria > Hyphomicrobiales > Rhizobiaceae > Rhizobium > Rhizobium sp. BK060. The sequence continues at coordinate 62,416 of NZ_JACHYW010000026.1, read as the reverse complement.
CGGCCCTCCTCGGTCGGCGCCACGCTACGCGTTGTCCGCGCCAGAAGTCGAACGCCAAGGCTCTCCTCCAGGCTGGAGATCGCATGACTGACGGCAGAGGGCGCAATCTCCAACTCCTTGGCAGCCGCGCGAAAACTCCGCCGTTCGGAAACGGCGGCAAGAACGGCGAGTTGGGCAAGCTGTGTCCGGTTCATTGATCGAATCATTAGAACAGCCTGTTATGTATTGCACGTATTTTTTGATGATTGATCGGGCGCTACGTTACGTCGGTACCGCCGGTATCGACGGCGGTTTGAACTTCGCTCGACAAAGGAGCCTCCGCATGAAAACCCGCAAACTCGGAAACGATCTGACCGTCTCTGCCGTCGGCCTCGGCTGCATGGGCATGAGCTCCGCTTATGGCGCCGGCGATGAAAAGGAAGCAATCAAGACGCTGCACCGCGCCGTCGAACTCGGCGTCACCTTCTTCGACACCGCCGAAATGTACGGCCCCTACACCAATGAACAGCTTCTCGGCCGGGCGCTGAAGCCAGTGCGCGAGCGCGTCGTGATTGCCACCAAGTTCGGCTTCAAGCTCGATCCGGAAAAGTCAGGGCCGGCCGCAGTGACGGGTGTCGACAGCCGCCCGGAAAATGTGAAGCGGGTCGCCGAAGCCTCGCTGACGCGCCTTGGCGTCGAGACGATCGACCTCTTCTACCAGCATCGTGTCGATCCTGATGTGCCGATAGAGGAGACCGTCGGCGCCATGGCCGAGCTGGTGCGGGAAGGCAAGGTCCGCGCACTCGGGCTCTCCGAGGCCGGCAGCGCCACGATCCGCCGCGCCCATGCCGTCCATCCGATTGCGGCGCTGCAGAGCGAATATTCGCTTTGGTCCCGCGATCCCGAAGATGGCGTTGTCGATACCTGCCGCGAATTGGGCATCGGCTTTGTACCCTTCAGCCCGCTCGGACGCGGCTTTCTGACTGGGGCGATCCAGACGCTGGAAGACCTCGACGCAGATGATTACCGGCGCCAGCTGCCGCGCTTCCAGTCCGGCAATTTCGACGCGAACGCGGCACTCGTGGCCAAGCTCGAAGCGCTCGCGAAGGAACAGGGCGTGACCACCGCGCAGCTGGCCCTCGCCTGGGTCCTGCACCAGGGCGACGACATTGTGCCGATCCCTGGCGCGCGCAAGACCAACCATCTGGAGCAGAATGCCGCTGCGGCCGATATCGTGCTGAGCAAGGCGGAGTTGACCGAACTGACCGAGACCATTCGGCTCGATCAGATCGCCGGCAAGCGCTACTCGGATGCATCGCTGGCGATGACCAACCTCTAAAGGTTGAAGCTTCGAATGCATACCGCATCCTTCGGCGACCTTGCCGCAAGCAGTCCCTGCACTATGCTATGGACATGTTCTGGCGAGGTGAGACATGTCGGACCAGCAAGCAATCGAAGCAGTCGTTCATCTCTACGTCGAAGGCATGACCTTCGCGAACGAAGCTGCATTGCGGAAGGCCTTTCATCCGCGATGCGACATTATCGGGCACTACGAAAACGCCGTGGAGTGGCTGAACCGGGAAGAATTCATCGCTGCGATCGTCGCCGAGGGCTCGGCGCCGCCCACAACACAGCCCCATATGGACATCCAGATGCTTGACGTCGTCGGCGATGCGGCGTGCGTGAAGGTCAGCGACGATTTTGCTGGCATGCGCTTCACCGACTATCTGTCGATGCTGAAGATCGAGGGCCGCTGGATGATCGTCAACAAGCTCTATTATCTCCACACATAATAAGGCCGGCGAGACTATCGCCGGCCTTTGATCTCAAAAAACGCGATATCCTCAGGCCCTGAGGACGCCGCCGGTGAACTTCGTCACGCTGGCGACGATCTTCTCAGTCAGTGCCTCGAAATCCTCGTCGGTCAGGGTGCGCTCGACCGGCTGGATCTGCACCTCGATTGCCACCGACTTCTTGCCTTCGCCGAGCGACGCACCTTCAAAGATGTCGAAGACGTTGACACCGGTTACGAGTTTGCGGTCGACGCCCGATGCGGCCTTGATGATCGCGCCCGCTTCCACCGACTTGTCGACGACAAAGGCGAAGTCGCGCTTGACGGCCTGGAACGGTGAAAGCTCCAGTGCCGGCTTGGTGCGGGTCGCCTTCTTCTTCGGCTCGGCCATCGCATCGATATAGACTTCGAAGCCGCACAGCGCGCCGGACACATCCAGTGCTTCCAGCGTTAAAGGATGGAACTCGCCGAAATAGCCGAGAACGATTTTCGGCCCCATCTTGATCGTGCCGGAGCGGCCCGGGTGATACCATTCCGGTCCGCCCTGCTCGATCTGGATATTGCCCATCGGCAGACCGCAGGCTTCGATCACGGCGAGCGCATCGGCCTTGGCGTCGAAGATATCGACCGGCTTGCCGCCGCCCTTGGCATTGTTCGACCACATGCGGCCAGCGCCGGCCAGCGATGCTGTCCCGCGGCGGATGCCGCCGGCGACGCGGCGCTGGCCTTCCGGCCGGTCGTTCTCATAGGTGCCGGAGACTTCGAAAATGGCGACGTCGCCATAGCCCTTGTCGGCATTGCGCTGGGCGGCGCTGAGCAGGCCCGGCAGTAGGGACGGGCGCATGTCGGACATGTCTGATGCAATCGGATTGGCAAGCTTGAGCGCCGGCGAACCGCCGCCGAAGAGCTTCGCCTGATCTTCCGAAATGAAGGACCAGTTGACCGCTTCCAGCATGCCGCGCGAGGCCAGTGCGCGCTTGGCGATGCGGGTGCGGATCTGCAGCGTCGTCAGGATCTTGCCGTTGACGGCCGCATGGCTTTCCAGCGGCGCCGGCTTGATGTTGTCGACGCCATGGATGCGCATGACTTCCTCGACGAGATCGGCCTTGCCGTCGACATCGGGACGCCAGGAGGGAACGGCGACCGAAACCCGCTCGCCGGAGCCGAAGACTTTGAAGCCGAGGCGCGTCAGGATCTCGGTGCTTTCCGTGGTGGAGACCTCGAGACCTGTCAGACGCTTGACCTCCGAATAGGGGAAATCGACAATCTTCGGTTCATGGCCCTTGTAGCCGACGACGTCGGCCTTGGCCGCGATGCCGCCGCAGAGTTCGAGGACCAGTTCGGTGGTCCGCTCGAGGCCGGGCACCATGTATTCCGGATCGACACCACGCTCGAACCGGTAGCGGGCATCGGTGATGATACCGAGGCCGCGACCGGACTTCGCGATGTTCATCGGATCCCAGAGAGCGCTCTCGATGAGGACGTCGGTGGTGTTCTCGTCGCAGCCGGAATGCTCGCCGCCCATGATGCCGCCGATCGACTCGATGCCATCAGCGTCAGCGATCACGACATTGTTCGGGCCAAGCTTGTATTCGCGCTGATCGAGCGCAAGCACCGTCTCGCCGTCCTTGGCGCGACGGACGGTCAGGTTGCCCTTGACCTTGGCGGCGTCGAAGACGTGCATCGGGCGACCCTGGTCGAAGGTCATGTAGTTGGTGATATCGACCAGCGCGTTGATCGGACGAAGGCCGATCGCGAGCAGACGCTGCTGCATCCACTTCGGGCTCGGGCCGTTCTTGACGCCGCGCACGAGGCGCAGCGCAAAGCCGGGGCAAAGCTTCTCGTCATCGAGATCGAGCGTCACCTTGACGGTCGTTTCACCTTCGACGGCAAAGGACGGGGCGGCCCGCGCCTTCAGCGTGCCGAGGCCGGAGGCGGCCAGATCGCGGGCGATACCGTAGATCGACGTGCAATCCGGACGGTTGGGCGTCAGGTTGATCTCGATCATGGGATCGTCGAGATGAGCGTAGGCGGCGTAGCTCTGGCCGACCAGCGCATCTTCGGGAAGGTCGATGATGCCGTCGTGATTGTCGGAGATCATCAGCTCCTTCTCGGAGCACATCATGCCGTGGCTTTCGACGCCGCGGATGTTGCCGACGGCAAGTGTTACGTCAATGCCGGGAACATAGGTACCGGGCGCCGCAAAGGCGCCGATCAGCCCGGCGCGCGCATTCGGAGCACCGCAGACGACCTGGACCGGCGCGCCCTTGCCCGTGTCGACCGACAGCACCTTCAGGCGATCGGCCTGCGGGTGCTTTTCGGCCGAGAGGACCTTGGCGATGACGAAGGGCTTGAACGCCGCCTTGTCGTCGACATTCTCGACCTCGAGCCCGATCTCGGTCAGCCGCGTGCAGATTTCATCGAGGGTGGCGTCGGTCTCAAGATGATCCTTGAGCCAGGAAAGCGTGAATTTCATTGTCTTGTTCTCGTCTCAAAAATCATCAATCGGTCGGTCAGGCAGCCCTTTCCGGGGCCTTGGCGCCAGGGGCCTTTATGCCCAAGAACATGCATTTAACCGAAATACCCTCGTCGATGGCGGTCCACCAAATCCCTTCGTACATCAACTCGATGTCGTTAAGTTCGCCATCGTCGAGTTCCGACAGGAAGGGATACCACAAAGAGGCGTTGCGATGACACGCCCGTCCGCAAGCGCGGCGTAGACCTCACCACCGGCGCACCAAGCCCGAACTGGTTGCATTTCGTCGGTTTCAAAGGCCAAAGAAGTGTCATCCCAAGCGCCTATCCATTCGTCACGATGCTCGCAGGCCACCTTGAGCAGCTGATCACTATACCCTTTGTTCTGCGCGACTTCCAAACTCTTCAGCCAGACCTTCAGGGACTTTCCGTCCTTGACGATATGGACATGCGGTGGTTTGCCGACATCCAAAGCGTAGAACCTGAACTTGTACCCATGCCAGATCAGCAAGGTCGGCATTGGCTTACGCGCTCAATCCGCCGAACAGCGTCGGCATGTCGAGCGGGCGGAAGCCGTAATGGGTCATCCAGCGGACATCGGCGTTGAAGAAGTCGCGCAGGTCGGGCATGCCGTATTTCAGCATGGCGACGCGGTCGAGCCCCATGCCCCAGGCAAAGCCCTGATACTCATCCGGATCGAGGCCACCGGCGCGCAGCACGTTCGGATGCACCATGCCGCAGCCGAGGATTTCCATCCAGTCGGTGCCTTCGCCGAACTTGACGATCGGGCCTGAGCGGTCGCACTGGATGTCGACCTCGAAGGACGGTTCAGTGAAGGGGAAGAAGGACGGGCGGAAGCGCATCGTCACGCTATCAACCTCGAAGAAGGACTTGCAGAACTCTTCGAGCACCCAGCGGATGTTGGCGACGTTCGCCTTCTTGTCGACGACCAAGCCTTCGACCTGATGGAACATCGGCGAGTGCGTGGCATCCGAATCCTGGCGGTAGGTCTTGCCCGGGATGATAATGCGGATCGGCGGCTTCTGCGCTTCCATGGTGCGCACCTGCACCGGCGAGGTGTGGGTGCGCAGCACCTTGCGCTCGCCGTTCTCGTCCGGATTGAAGAAGAAGGTGTCGTGCATCTCGCGGGCCGGGTGACCTTCCGGGAAATTCAGCGCCGTGAAATTGTAGTAGTCGGTCTCGACATCGGGGCCCTCGGCGATCGAGAAGCCCATGTCACCGAAGATCGCGGTGATCTCGTCGATGATCTGGCTGATCGGATGGATGCGGCCACGCTCGACCGGAGAAGAGCGGACCGGCAGGCTGACGTCGACCGTCTCTGCCTTCAGGCGCGCATCGATCGCGGCCTTCTTGAGCTCCGCCTTGCGTTCCGTGATCGCGTCCGTGACGGCGTTCTTCAGCGCGTTGATGGCGGCGCCACGCGTCTGGCGCTCTTCCGGCGTCATCGCGCCCAGCGTCTTCAGGAGCTCGGATACCGAACCCTTCTTGCCGAGTGCGCCGACACGCACGGCTTCGATTGCCGGCTCGTCGACAGCGGCTGCCACATCAGACAGAAGTTGCTTTTCCAGGGTTTCGAGTTCGGTCATCTTTTCCTGCCTCACAGGGCGTCAGTCTTGTCGATAATTCACGAGAACATGCATCGGATAGCTGGTCGCCACGATGAAGCGTCGCAGATCACTACCCATGTGCACGCTGCCAATCAACCGGGCACACCACAAAAAGCCCGCGACGTCGAGAGAGGAGCCAGCCAATCACGGGCTGTGCCGCTCGATCGCATCGCGCCAAATGCAAAGAACCCGCGCAAGCCTGGCCAGCGCGGGTTCAAAATCATCGAAGCAAAAGTTCGAATAGCGCCGGCTTAGTTGACGGCTGCTTCAAACTCGTTCTTCGTACCGGCGTCCTTCAGGTACTCGAGAGCCTTCTTGGAGGCAGCAACGAGTGCACCGAATGCTTCCGGCTCATGGATTGCCATGTCGGAGAGAACCTTACGGTCAACTTCGATGCCAGCCTTGTTCAGGCCATCGATGAAGCGGCCGTAGGTCAGGCCGAATTCGCGGACGGCAGCGTTGATACGCTGGATCCAGAGGGCGCGGAAGTTGCGCTTGTTGATCTTGCGGTCGCGGTAAGCGTACTGCTTCGAACGATCGACAGCAGCCTTCGCGGCGCGGATGGTGTTCTTGCGACGGCCGTAGAAGCCCTTGGCGGCCTTCAGAACCTTCTTGTGCTTGGCGTGGGCGGTAACGCCTCTTTTTACACGTGCCATTTCATGATCTCCTTAATCTAAAGCGTTCGCGGAATAGTCTTAGAGACCGTTCGGCAGGTAGTTCTTCACGACCTTGCGGCCATCCGGTTCTGCGAGAACCATGGTGCCACGTGCATCGCGGATGAACTTGTTGGTACGCTTGATCATGCCATGGCGCTTGCCAGCAGCTGCAGCCTTGACCTTGCCGGTCGCGGTGATCTTGAACCGCTTCTTGGCGGAGGACTTCGTCTTCATCTTGGGCATTTTGCTACTCCGTTTCTGTACCCCCGGCTGCTTCATCAAAGAAGCCTTCTCGCGATGCCAAGTTTCCGGCCGTCGCAACAAGGTGCGGGAGCGTTTGTTGTTGATCTGCGGCTCCGGTGACGAACCGTTCCGCAAGCATTCGAAACTGCCACGGCATGCCCTGCCGGTCAGTTCGGACGCGCGCTTATAACCGCAGCGTCATAAAAGTGCAACGGGGCGGCAGATGAATCTTCTAGGCAATGGTGGAAGGCCGGCCGGCCATGGCCGGAAGCATCAATTTCACTTGAAGCCCGCCCCATCGAGAGGCGGAAAGATCGAGCCTGCCGCCGTAAGCCTCAAGGATATCGCCCGATATCGCGAGCCCGAGTCCAGTTCCTGCCGTACCATCGTCGATCCTCACCCCGCGCTTCAACATCAGATCGTAGCTGTCGGGATCCGCACCCGGGCCATCGTCGGAAACGCTGAGCACGACATCGTCCTGTGAGCGACCGGCAGAGAGCTCGATCCGAGTTCTGGCAAAGCGCACGGCATTGTCGAGCACATTGCCCAATGCCTCGGCGATGTCGGCGGGATCTGCCTGGACCGTCAGGGCCGGATCGATATCAAGATGCCAGTCGATCCCCTTCTCTTCGGTGAAAGGCGTCAAAACATTGACGAGCTTTCCCGAGATGCCGAGCAGCGATGTCGTGGCCATTTGCTCCACACCCATGCGGGCCGCCTGCAATTGACGGTCGGCGCGCTGCCGAACGAGTTCGATCTGCTGCAATGCCGTTTCGCGTTGGCCCTCGGGCAAGGCTTCAACCAGGTGCGACAACACCGTCAACGGCGTTTTCAAACCGTGGGCGAGGTCGCTCGCGCGAGCGCGCGCGCGCTCGATCGCCGTCTCCCGCTCGCTCAGCAGTAGGTTGATTTCGCGAACCAGCGGCTTGACTTCGCTGGGTCCCTCCGTGCCGATATGAGAGCTGCGCCCGGCCCTGATATCGGCGACGCGGTCGCGAAGCCGCACTAGCGGGCGCAAGCCGACCCACCCCTGCAGAAAAGCAGCCAGAAGCAGCATACCGCCGGTGGAAAGCAGCATCAGCCGCAACGGCCGATGATAGGTCTCAAGGGCTGCTTCCATCTCCGGCTTGGAGAAAGCGGCATAGACGGTAAAGTTCTTGCTTGCGGCGCCTTCGCCGAGCCTCATCGTCTTCATCGACACTAGCAGCGGCGAGCCATCGGGCCCGTCGGTTTCGCGGAACCCGCAGTACATGTCCTTGGATAGTGCATCCGCGGTGATCTCTTCGTCCCAGAGGGAGCGGGAGCGCAAAGGCTCCTCATTGCCATCAAGCGAGATTTGCCAGTAGCGGCCACCGGCCGGTATCTGGAATCGCGAGTCGGCAGGCTCGTTCTTCAATTCGAGAGCGCCATTCTCCACGGCGAGCTGCGCCGCCAGAGAGTCCATCACCGATGTCATTTCGTTGGAATACTGGTCGGCCAGATAGTCCGTGAACAGGTGGCTCAGCACCGCCCAGACGAGCGTCAACGCCAGTGCGATCGCGACGAGCGCTCCAGCAGCCAGGCGAAAATGCAGCGAGTGGATCACCGCGGCCGCTCCGGAAGCACATAGCCAAAGCCGCGCCGGGTCTCGATGGCGTCACTATCCGTCTTTTTTCGCAGCCGCGCCACCATGGCTTCCACGGCATTCTTGGCGGAATCGTCGTCGCGTCCCTGCACCTGGCTTGCCAGTTCGGTTGGGCTCAGCACTTCCCCGGGCTTGCCGATGAAAAGCGCGATCATGCGGTATTCCAGCGGGCTGAGGTCGAGTTCGCGTCCATCGAAGGTCACGCGTCTCGCGCTTTCATCCAACGTGAAGCGGTTGGCGGACTTCACGCGCGCGGCGACAGCGCCGGTGCGGCGCAGAAGCGCTCTCAGGCGAGCCAGCAGCTCCTCGGTGCGAAACGGCTTCGGCAGATAATCATCAGCTCCCGCGTCAAAACCGTCGACGCGCTCCATCCACGAGCCGCGGGCCGTGAGAACGAGAACCGGCGTGTTGATGCCTGCGCCGCGCCACCGCTTCAGGATGGAGAGACCGTCCATGCCGGGCAATCCAAGGTCGAGGATGATGGCGGAGTAATCGCCCGTTTCCCCTTCCTCCCATACATCGGGGCCGCTTGCAAACACCTCGACAAGGTAGCCTTCCCGCGCAAGCTTTTCGACCACGTGGCCGGAAATATTGGGATCGTCCTCCGCCAGCAATATTCGCATGCCCCTATCCCCCCAGCAGCACTCCGTTTCGAGCATTTACGCGCAACGTCCTGATCGCCCCTGCCCCGTCGCGCACTTTCACCTGATAGACGTCGCTGAACATGGATCGCCTGAGGTTGACGTCGATCACCCGCCCGTAGCGTTTTGCGTCAATGCGCTCCAGCACCGTCTTCAGTGGAAGAATCCGGCCTTCGCGGACGGCATCACGCGCCCGATCATAGTCCGAGGCGCGGCCACTTCGTCCGCTACCGCTGTCATCGCTGCCGCTGTGATCGTCACCATCATCATCGTTCCCGTGATCGTCGTGACCGTCGCCGCGACCGGAACCGGAACCGGAACCCGAGCCGGAACTGCCGCTGCCGGAGTTGGACCCGGAAGAACCAGAAGAGCCGGACGAGCCACTGCCACTTGAACCGCTCCCGCCGCCGCCATCATCGCTGCCGCCATCCTTGGCTTGCGCATGGGAAACGAGGATCGGACCGGCGGCGGCAAGCCCCACCGCCAGCATCAACATCGTCATCAAATCGCGACGGCTTGTGTTCATTGAACTTCTAAGTACCTCAATGCATCTGCAACCGCGGAGCCTACACTGAACGCATTGTCGCGACGAGACAAGGCTCCAAAAATCCAAGAACTCCGCCGGGGCGCGGCGGAGTTCTTTCTTCCGAAGGGGTGGCCGGAAGACCGCGCCGGGCAGATTATTGCGCCGAAGCGGGAACTATAGTGACGCTGGTGATTGCGCCAGGATTTCGGACAAAATCCCCTCTATGGGGATGCGCGACCACCACGCGCGTTCCATCTTCAAGCTCAATCTCGACCTCAAGCCGACGACCAAGCTGGTCCACGGCGGCAAGCGAGCCGTTCAACAGCCCCGCAAGGCTCGCCTCCGACACCGAGAGCGTTACTTCCGGGCGATTGTCGTTGCGGCCGCCATGGCGTTCACCGGGATTGTCGTCGTCGCGATCGTGCTCAGCGCCGTCATCACGGCCGCGGCCATGATGGTCATCCCCATCGTCATGACCGCCTCGACCGCTGTGATCGTCACCACCGCGTCCGCTACCGCTGTGGTCGTCGCTGCCGCCGCTGTGACCGGAACCACTGTTGCCGCCACCGCCGCTGCTGCCAGAACCGCTGCCGCCGCCGTCATCGCTGCCACCACGGGCAAACGCAGCCGACGAGAAATGGTCAGGGCCGAACGTCTGAATTGTTGGGAGAGATAGGGTCACTGCAAGTGCCGCGGCGGACGCCAGGAGCGTGCGTGAGATGTTCTTTTTCATGATCTTTGCTTTCTGCGCTCTTCTCTGTTGAGTGCAGAATGCCAAAGTCTCGCTGACAGACCGTTGAGCGCTTTTGTCAGCGTCCTGTCAGTTTGGGCAAACATCAGCCCAAAATACAAAAGCCGCCCTTACGGACGGCTTTGATACGAGAGTGGCGACGCGCCTCACTTCGGCGCGAGCACCATCATCATCTGGCGGCCTTCGAGCTTGGGCTCGGCTTCAACCTTGGCATATTCGGTCGTGTCGGCCTTCACCTGCTGCAGCAGCTTCATGCCAAGCTCCTGGTGCGCCATTTCGCGACCGCGGAACTTCAGCGTTACCTTCACCTTGTCGCCATCTTCAAAGAAACGGCCCATCGCCTTCATCTTCACCTCATAGTCATGGGTGTCGATGTTGGGGCGCATCTTGATTTCTTTGACTTCGACAATCTTCTGCTTCTTGCGCGCCTCGGCGGCCTTCTTCTGGTTGGCATATTTCAGCTTGCCCAGATCGAGGATCTTGCACACAGGCGGTTCGGCATTTGGGGAGATTTCCACCAGGTCGAGACCGGCTTCCTCAGCCATTTTCAAGGCCTGGTCGGTGGGCACGACGCCCAAGTTCTGTCCTTCAGCATCAATCAGCTGAACTCGGGGGATGCGAATTTCCCGGTTCGAGCGCGGCCCTTCCTTCACGGGCGCGTCGGCTTTAAAGGGTCTGCGAATGGTCGTATTCTCCTCGCGTTGTTTCGGATCGCTGCAGCCTCGGCACTCCCAATAACGGAAGCACAAACGTGGTTTCACCATTGCTGCAACGGAGTCGGTAACACTCTTTAGCGGAAAAAACACCTGCTGTCAGCCTGTCAAGAATCTGTTTTATAGGCCAAAACAACTGGAGTTCCGCGATGTTTGACGCAAATCTCATCCATGACCATCAATATCTGACCGTCGGAGAAGGCGAGGCCGCGCGCGAGATTGCCTACATCGCGCGAAGCCAATCCGGCCAGGCGGCCGGCCCAACCCTTGTCTGGTTATCCGGATACCGCTCCGACATGAGCGGCAGCAAGGCGATCGAACTGGACAGGTTTGCCACAGAAAACGGCCTTGCCTGCCTGCGCCTCGACTATTCCGGTCATGGCCTATCCGGCGGCAAGTTTACCGACGGGACGATCTCGCGCTGGCTGGAGGAAGCGCTTGCGGTTATCGTCCATACAGCACCCGAAAGCATCCTCGTCGTCGGCTCGTCGATGGGTGGATGGATAGCCTTGCGGCTCGCCCAGGAACTCGCCAAGCTGCAGGACGGGCCAAAGCTGGAGGGCATGGTTCTAATTGCGCCGGCTCCCGACTTCACCTCCGATCTCATCGAACCGAACCTCACGAAGAAAGAAAAAGCCTCCCTTGCCGAGCGCGGCTACTTCGAAGAGCGGTCGGCCTACAGCCCGGAGCCGAACATCTATACACGGGCGCTGATGGAGGATGGGCGCGACAACAGCGTGCTCAGGGGCATCATCGAGACCGGCTGCCCAGTGCATATCCTGCAAGGGATGAAGGATCCCGACGTTCCCTATCAACATGCTATGAAGCTCGTGGAACACCTCCCCGCCGACGACGTCGTTCTAACCTTCGTGCGTGACGGCGATCACCGGCTTTCGCGGCCCCAGGACATCGAGCGTATGCTTGCTGCAGTCAAAGGGCTGATCCGCTAAGCCAAACGATATCACCTGTGCCAAATCCTAACGAATTTTAACCATGTTGGTGGGTAGCAAGCCCCTCCCCAGAAGTAACGATTGACTCTTCGAGCCTCTGTCCGTTAACTTTTTGTTAACAATACATGGGCGATGCAAGGGAAAAGCGGGCGTGCGAATCAAGGGTTTCCTCGTGGCCATGATGGCCGTGTTTGCTATGTCTACAGCCGCGACGCCGGCTTCCACCAACAACCTCTCGATGGTCACCGGCGCGGCCACTTCCCAGCCGATCGGCCATTACGACTTCTGCCAGACGCATCGCAATGAGTGCGGCCCGAACCGCAATGTCTCGCCGGCTGAGATGTCGGATGCGAAATGGGGAATGGTGCGATCGGTCAACGCCACGGTCAACAACAGCATCACTCCGATGACCGACAAGGAAATCTACGGCAAGGATGAGGTCTGGGCCTATCCGACAACCGCCGGCGATTGCGAAGACTTCGCCTTGCTGAAGCGCCGTATCCTGATCCAGCGAGGCATTTCGCCGGCTAACCTTCTTCTCACCGTGGTTCGCAAGCCCGATGGCGAAGGCCACGCCGTGCTGACACTGCGCACCAGCCACGGGGACTTCGTGCTCGACAACCTGGCTTCCAACGTCAAGCCGTGGTTCGACACGCCCTATTCGTTCATCAAGCGACAGTCGAGCGCCAATGCCGGCCGCTGGGTCACCATCGAAAATGGCCGCGACGTTCTCGTCGGTGCTCTGAAGTAGACGATATCGGATGGAACAAAGAAGGCCGGCAAAAAAATGCCGGCCTTCTTTGTTGGGACTGAGTTGATTACTGCTCGGGAACTGCGGCTCAGCCGTTGCCGATCAGGATGCCGGCACCGAGGACAAGACCGCCGCCGACGACCACCTGTAAAGCAGCACGTAAGAACGGCGTTTCCATAAATCTGTTCTGGATGAACGCGATTGCCCAAAGCTCGAAGATCGCAATGATCACCGCCATCGTCGTTGCCGTCCAGAAGTTTGTGATCAGATAAGGCAAGGTGTGGCCAAGACCACCAAGTGCGGTCATGACGCCGCAGGCGAGACCGCGCTTGATCGGCGAACCACGGCCCGAAATCTTGCCGTCATCGTGGGCCGCTTCCGTGAAGCCCATCGAGATGCCGGCGCCGACGGAGGCGGACATGCCAACCAGAAACGTCTGCCAAGTGTCCTGGGTCGCAAAGGCAGCGGCGAAGATCGGCGCCAGCGTTGACACCGAGCCATCCATCAGACCGGCAAGACCAGGCTGTACATAGGTCAAGACCAGTTGCCGGCGCGCAGCAAGGTCTTCCTCCGCCTTCACCTTTTCAGGCGTGTGCTTGTCGCCCAACATATGGGTGATCTCTTCGTGGCCTTGCTCGGCCAGCGCCAAGTCCCCCAACAGTTGCCGGGTATTGGCATCGGTAACGCGGCCCGCCGCTTCGACATAGAAGCGATAGGCCTGCTGTTCCATGGCCACCGCTTCACCCCGGATTCTCTCCAATGAAAGGCTGCGCCGCAACCAATCGGGCTTCCGCTCATAAAACCCGCGAACATGTTCCCGACGAATGAGTGTAATGCGCTCGCCGAACCGCTGGCGATAGATTTCGATCAGGGACTTTCGATGCGTGTCCTCCACCTCAGCCATTTCCTCGAAGACCTTGGCGGATGCGGGGTACTCGCCCCGCAGCATGTCGGCGTAGGCGAGATAAATGCGCGCATCGTCCTCTTCGGAGCCGATAGCGAGCGCCAGTATTTCCTGCTCGGACAAAGAGTCAAAGGAACGCTTGGATGATCCAAAAAGCCTACGCAGCATAACAACCTCATTTTTAGAATTATTCTAAAATATGCGCTGCGCTGGCTCTGGTCAAGTTGCCCGCCACGGGCGACTGAGAATTCGGCGCGCGAGGACCACAAGTAAAATCAAGTGCCATCCAGGCTGATTTCCCGCCCTTAACTGGCATCCCAAATAATGTGCACGCCAGGGTCGGTACCTACGCCGAAAGTCTAGGCATACCACCGAAAAACCACAGAAAAAGCCGGTTGAATTTTCCAACTGAAGGGTTGAGATATTGCGAAACGCGGGCATAGTACTACGCAAATATAATTGCCTTATAAGGGAACAACACGGTGCCAGATCCGGTAGATATTATTGTCGGTAGAAATGTTCGGGCACTCAGGTCCAAAAGACGCATATCGCAGCTGGAACTGGGGGAGGCGCTCGGGCTGACTTTTCAGCAAATTCAGAAATATGAGAAGGGCACCAACCGCGTATCAGCAAGTAAACTGCACCAGATTGCGGTCTTTCTGGGTGTGGATATTTCCGAGTTGTTCGAAGGCGCCAATCCCAATGATGGCGCGGGAAAGCAGGGCCTCAGCCCCGAAGCCTATGAGTTGGCCATGCACTACGACAGGCTTCTCTCCACGGCTGGCAAGGAGGCCGTGAAGACGATTCTCTCGATTATGTCCGGTGAAACCTACGCCGAGGCCTTAGGCTAGAGCCTTCATTTCGCGTCAGTGCAACTCGCGTTCATGAAGCGCAACGAGCAGATCGTCCTGCGTATGATGACCTGCGTGATAGAGATCGATCGCGATGCTCGCTATTGAAAGTCCCTGTTGGCTGCGCATCTTGATATTGCGCTCGGCACACCACGCGTAGAGCGCACCGGCAAGCACGTCGACATCATCGGACTGCAAAGACAGAGTAGTGGCTGCTGCCGTCATGGAAGTTGCCCTTGTTCTTGGTTGATCCCCGGCAGAATACTGGCCGCTTTGCTTGTCTTTGCAAAGCGGCATTCACTGCCTGCGTTAACGCAAGACAGATGTGCATTTCCGCTTGTTTCAGAATGGAACAATTGGGCAGGCGCCGGCGCTATTCCGAAGCGACCCTAAAGTCGAGGGAGGCCGAACATGCCTCGATCGCATCCAGCATTTTCTCGAAGCGTGGATGATCGCGCACGGAATCGAGGTCCGAATCATGCTTGAACCATAGGATGTGATAACAGGATGACTGCGGCAACAGCTCCTCCAACAGGTCGAGCGCGGCGTCGCATTCGTTCAACAGCGCATAAACGCAAGCGATGTTGTATTGTGCAACGATGTCATCCGGATCGATCGTCTGCGCGCGCTTCACCCACTCTTTTGCTCGTTCCGCATCGCCCATGTGCGCCAATGCAAGCGCACCGCGATGGGCCGGCCCGGAGTTTTCCGGATGCCGCTCCAAGGCCTCTTCGGCACGCTCGATGCATACGCGCGCCCAATGTGCCCGTTCCTCCATCAGGCCGAGCGATCGACATGCACTCATCAGATGGATGGGCGAGAGATAGTCGTCGGGGCGTATCTCGGCCGCCCTTGTGAAGAAGGTGATCGCGCCCTCGAACTTGCCCTGCATGAAAAGGAAACGACCATAGTGGAAATTCGCCTCATAGAGATCGGGCTCCAGCGCAAGCGCCTTTTCGAATTCGACAAGCGCCTCCTCGTCTCGCCCGTCCTGGTGCAGCGCCAGCCCCCGCGAGGCATGCGCCTCCGCAAGATTTGGATCGAGCGCAAGCGCCTTGGCACTCAGACTGAGAATTCCCTGTAGCGTATACTCGCCCGCATGCCAGTCGCGAAGTGCCGACTCGCAATCGGCCATGCCGGCATAGGCACGCGCATATTCCGGATCCAGCGCGACAGCCGTTGCAAACATGCGCCGGGCCAAGACCAGATAAGGCCTCGTCCAGGTATGGGAAAGCTGCCGGCCGCGCAGATAGTAGGTGTAAGCCTCGACGTTGCTTGTCGGTTCCGCCTCGATTGCCCGCCGCTCCTCGGGCAGCAGCTTGATCTTGAGCTGATCAACGATCGCGTGGGTGATCTCGTCCTGGATCGCAAAAATATCGGTGAGGTCGCGGTCAAAGCGGTCCGCCCAAAGGTGCCCGCCATTCCTCGCATCAATCAGCTGCCCCGTAATGCGCACGCGCTGCGCCACCTTGCGGACGCTCCCCTCGAGAACGAAGTCGACACCGAGCTCGGCTGCGACCTGTTTCACCTGCACGGATTTGCCCTTGTAGGTGAAGGCGGTGTTGCGCGCGACAACGTAAAGGTTCGATATCTTCGAGAGATCGGTGATGATGTCTTCAGTGATACCGTCCGAAAAATACTCCTGCTCGGCGTCGCCGCTCATATTGGTGAACGGCAGCACGGCGACGAGCTGCTTGTGCTTTTCCCTGGCCGCGGTCAAAGCGGCCTTGTTGACCTTCAATGGCAGCGCCCGCCGTGGCGAGATCGCGTAGACCCTCACCGGCTCCTTGATGTTCTTGAGCCTGTGCTCGCCCCTGTCTTCAAAGGAAAGGTCGAGCCGGGTTCCGACATGGTCCCTGACGGAGGCGGAGACGGCAATGCCGCCAGGCTCGGCCAGTGTCTCAAGCCGCGCGGCAACATTCACACCATCTCCGAAGATGTCTCCATCCTCGACGATCACATCGCCCAGATGAATGCCAATCCGAAATTCAATTCGCTTGTCCTCCAGCACGGACAGATTTCGCTGAGCAGTCTCCCGCTGAATCTCATCAGCGCAGGCGACGGCGTTCACGATACTGGAGAATTCGACCAGCATGCCATCGCCGGTCAGCTTGACGATGCGGCCGCGATGCTGAGCAATCTTCGGATTGAGAAGCTCGGTGCGGCAATTTTTCACCGCACTCAGCGTCCCGGATTCGTCTGAGCCCATCAATCGGCTGTAGCCGACGATGTCTGCTGCAAGGATGGCTGCGAGACGGCGTTCCAAGTGTCCCCCGGCGCTGTAATGTTACTAGGCCTGCTAATTTAACCTTTTATTATCTTAATGTCCTGCCAATCATTTGGTTGATACAAGATTATAAAGCGATTTTTGAATATGAGAGTCGAGCCATTGCAGCAACCCTGCATAGGCAGAGTGGAACAACAAACAACAAAGGCCCGGTTGCAACAACAACCGGGCCTTTGTCGCATTTCATGCCTGATTGATCAGTTCTCGAAGAATTCCTTCATTCGCGCGAAGAACCCGGTCGATTCCGGATTGTTCTCCTTCGAGGAAAGCTGCTCGAACTCCTGAAGAAGTTCGCGCTGGCGCTTCGTCAGCTTCTGAGGAGTCTCGATCTGGATCTGAATGTAAAGATCGCCGGTCTGGGGCGAACGCAGCACTGGCATACCCTTGCCCTTCAGGCGGAATTGCTTGCCGGCCTGCGTGCCCTCCGGCACGGTCACGCGTGACTTCGTGCCGTCGAGCGTCGCAACGTCGAAGGTGCCGCCGAGAGCCGCCGTCGTCATCGAGATCGGGATGGTGCAGTAGAGGTCGGCGCCATCACGTTGATAGAATTCATGCGGCTTGACCGACAGGAAGATATAGAGATCGCCCGATGGACCGCCGCGCATACCGGCTTCGCCTTCGCCCTGCAGGCGAATGCGGGTGCCGTCTTCGATGCCGGCCGGAATGTTCACGGAGAGCGACCGCTCTTCGGTGACGCGACCCTGGCCATGGCACTTCGCGCAGGGATCGGGAATGATCGTGCCGCGACCATGACAGGTCGGGCAGGTACGCTCGATCGAGAAGAAGCCCTGGGCAGCGCGCACGCGGCCCGAACCCTGGCAGGTGCCGCAGGTCTTCGGCTGCGTACCGGGCTTGGCGCCCGAACCTGAGCAGACGTCGCAGGTAATCGAGGTCGGAACGCGAATTTGCGCCGTCTTGCCGGAGAAGGATTCCTCCAGCGAAATTTCCATGTTGTAACGAAGGTCGGCGCCACGCTCGCGGCCGCCGGACGAGCGCTGCCGCTGACGACCGCCGCCCATCATCTCGCCGAAGATATCCTCGAAAATGTCGGAGAATCCACCGCCGCCAAAACCGCCGCCGCCACCGCCCATGCCACCGTGTTCGAAGGCGGCGTGACCGTAACGGTCGTAAGCCGCGCGCTTCTGCGGATCCTTCAGCGTTTCGTAGGCTTCGTTGATTTCTTTGAATTTGCGCTCGGCGTCATGGTCGCCCGGATTCTTGTCCGGATGGAACTTCATGGCGAGTTTGCGGAAGGCGCTTTTCAGCTCTTTCTCGTCCGCCGTCTTGGCGACACCCAGCGTTTCGTAAAAATCGGCTTTTGCCATTAAGGATTAGACCCCGGAAATGGATTTCCGGCTGCCACGGAGGCAGCCGGAATGTCAGTTTCAAGCTTGACCGTTTCGTCCCGCTTAAGCGGACTTCTTGCGGTCGTCGTCCTTGACTTCTTCGTAGTCGGCATCGACGACATTGTCATCGCCGCCGGCTGCGGAGGCATCAGCCGTGCCGGCCTCTGCCTGCTGGGCTTCATAGATCGCCTGGCCCAGCTTCATGGAAACTTCCATGAGGGTTTGGGTCTTTGCCTTGATGTCTTCGGCATCCGGCTCACTTGCTTCGACCGCAGACTTCAGAGCAGCGATCGCATCGGAGATCGCGGTGCGGTCGGCCTCGGAGACCTTATCGCCGTAATCCTTCAGCGACTTTTCCGTGGAATGGATCAGGCTTTCGGCCTGGTTCTTGGCTTCCACGCCTTCGCGACGCTTCTTGTCGGCTTCGGCATTGGCTTCCGCGTCCTTGACCATCTTTTCGATGTCGGCGTCGGAGAGACCACCGGAGGCCTGGATGCGGATCTGCTGTTCCTTGCCGGTGCCCTTGTCCTTGGCCGAAACCTGAACGATGCCGTTGGCGTCGATATCGAAGGTGACTTCGATCTGCGGAACGCCACGCGGTGCCGGCGGCAGGCCAACGAGGTCGAACTGGCCGAGCAGCTTGTTGTCGGCAGCCATTTCGCGCTCACCCTGCGAAACGCGGATGGTGACCGCCTGCTGGTTGTCGTCAGCGGTCGAGAAGGTCTGCGACTTCTTCGTCGGGATCGTCGTGTTACGCTCGATCAGACGGGTAAAGACGCCGCCAAGGGTCTCGATGCCGAGGGACAGCGGGGTTACGTCAAGAAGCAGAACGTCCTTGACGTCGCCCTGCAGAACGCCGGCCTGGATAGCTGCGCCGAGTGCCACGACTTCATCAGGATTGACGCCCTTGTGCGGCTCCTTGCCGAACAACTGCTTGACGACTTCCTGGACCTTCGGCATGCGGCTCATGCCGCCGACGAGAACGACTTCGTCAATCTCGGCAGGCGTCACACCGGCGTCCTTAAGGGCTGCCTTGCACGGAGCGATCGTGCGCTGGACGAGATCGTCGACCAGGCTTTCGAGCTTGGCGCGCGTCAGCTTCAGCGTCAGGTGCTTCGGGCCGGTTGCATCGGCGGTGATGAACGGCAGGTTGATTTCCGTCTGCTGCGCGGACGAAAGTTCGATCTTCGCCTTTTCAGCAGCTTCCTTGAGGCGCTGCAGAGCAAGCTTGTCGCCCTTGAGGTCGATGCCGTTGTCTTTCTTGAACTCGGCAACGAGGTATTCGACGAGACGCATGTCGAAGTCTTCACCGCCGAGGAAGGTATCGCCGTTGGTGGACTTCACTTCGAAGACGCCGTCGCCGATTTCGAGGATCGAGATATCGAACGTACCGCCACCCAAGTCGTAAACGGCGATGGTCTTGCCGTCCTTCTTGTCAAGACCGTAGGCAAGTGCGGCTGCCGTCGGCTCGTTGATGATGCGGAGAACTTCGAGGCCAGCGATCTTGCCGGCATCCTTGGTTGCCTGGCGCTGTGCGTCGTTGAAGTATGCGGGAACGGTGATGACGGCCTTTTCGACCTTTTCGCCGAGATAGGACTCAGCGGTTTCCTTCATCTTCTGAAGGATCATCGCGGAGATCTGTGCCGGAGAATAGGACTTGCCCTGGGCTTCGACCCAGGCGTCGCCGTTGTCACCCTTGACGATGTGGAAGGGGACGAGGCTCTTGTCCTTCTCAACGGTCGGATCCTCGTAGCGGCGGCCAATCAGGCGCTTCACTGCGAAGAGGGTGTTCGTGGGGTTGGTGACTGCCTGGCGCTTGGCCGGCTGACCAACGAGGCGCTCGCCATCGTCAGAAAATGCCACCATGGAAGGGGTCGTACGCGCGCCTTCCGCATTCTCAATGACCTTTGCGTCTTTGCCGTCCATGACTGCGACGCAGGAATTTGTCGTTCCGAGGTCGATACCAATTACTTTTGCCATGTCATTCTCTCCTTGAAGCAAGCTGTCGGAACCCCGAGAAGGCATTTCCCTGACAGCCCCTTACGGGATGGGTCTTTAAGATTAACGCAATCGTGATTGCGGTGATGCGGCGTATATAAGGAGCGGTTTTCGGGACTGCAAGGCGAGAAATAGCCAGAAAACCAGCAAAACAGGCGCCTAGCAATTAATTTCGACAGGCGCAGGAAAATGGCATTTTTCCGGCCAAACGCTTTAGCTACTGCCCCATGATCAAGTCGAGCAAGGTCGTCCGTCTCGGCCTGCCCGTCGGCGACGGTTCAGGCTCGCCGATATCACCCGGCGGCAGCGCGTCGCCGTAGCCAACATCGCCGTCTTGAGCGATGTCGGCGGGAGGCACCGGACCGCCATTAACCGGAGCCATCGGCTGACGTCTTGGTCGCTCGGTCGCCTGTGGATAGCGCTCACGAACATCGGCCCCGCCCCCGAAGACACCGGAGAGGATGCTGCCGATTGTGGTCGGCTCCTCAAGCGGCGGCGCCATGCCAGGCTCGACAGAGGCCATCGGCTGATCGCCGAAACCGGGATTGACTGCGGGATCTGTCATAAACTGCCCATTGCCGAAGAGCGGTGCCGGCGACAGTCCCTTGTGTGCGGCGACCATGAACTCCTGCCATGCCCTGGCCGGCAGGCCGCCGCCCGTCACTTTCTTCATCGGCTTGCCGTCGTCGTTGCCGAACCAGACGCCGGTTGTAAGGTTACTGGTGAAGCCAACAAAGAGCGCGTCGCGCGAATTCTGGGTGGTGCCGGTTTTGCCAGCCGCCTGCCAACCGGAAAGCTTGGCGCTCTTGCCGGTGCCCTGGTTGATGACACCCATCATCATCGTGTTCATGTTGGCAGCAATCGCCTCCGACAGGACGCGGGGCGGATTGTCATAGGTGTTCTCGTAGAGCACCCTGCTGCCGTCGGCCGTCGTCACACGCCGAATCACGTGCGGCGTCGCCTTGTAGCCGCCATTCATGAAGGCGGCATAGGCGCCGGTGAGTTCTGTCAGCGACACTTCCGACGTGCCAAGAGCAATCGAGGCATTCGGCTGCAGTTCCGATTCGATGCCGAGGCGGTGCGCGAGCTTGATGACCTGGTCCGGTCCGTCATACATCACGAGCTGGGCGGCGACGGTGTTCAGCGACTTTGCAAGTGCCGTCGCGAGCGTCACTTCGCCATTGTACTTCTTCTCGTAGTTCTCCGGCGTCCAATCGCCGATCCGGATCGGTGCGTCATTGAATATCGAGAACGGCGTCAGACCCTTTTCCAGCGCCGCAGCGTAGACAAACGGCTTGAAGGAGGAGCCGGGCTGGCGCTTGGCGGTCACGGCGCGGTTGAACTGGCTGTCGGCATAGTCCCTGCCGCCAACGAGCGCACGGATTGCGCCCGTCCCGTCGAGCGAGACCAGTGCGGCCTGCGAGGCGTCGAGCTTGGCACCATCCTTGCTCAATACGTCGTTCAGCGACTGCTCGGCCCGCTTTTCCAGCGTCTTGTCGATCGTCGTGTCGACGACGATGTCTTCCTTGACGTCGCCGATCAGGCCGGGCAGCTGGTCCATCACCATATCCGCGACATAGTGCCCAGCGCCCGACCAGTAGCGCTTCGCCTTGGCCGGCGTCTGCGACATGGCGGTCTTTACTTCATCGTCTGTGATGTAGCCCTGATCGCGCATCGTCTGCAGAACCACCTGCGCGCGGGCATTGGCTGCCTCAGGATCGCGGGCCGGCGACAGACGCGACGGTGCCTTGACGAGACCGGCGAGAAGGGCTGCTTCACCAAGGTTCACGTCACGTGCGGACTTGTTGAAATAACGGCGCGAGGCAGCTTCGACGCCATAGGCGTTCGAGCCGAAAAACACGCGATTGAGATACATCGCAAGGATCTGGTCCTTGGTGTATTTTTGCTCCAGCCAAAGCGCAAGCAGGACTTCCTGCACCTTGCGCTCCAGCGTGCGGTCCGGCGACAGGAATAGGTTCTTTGCAAGCTGCTGCGTCAATGTCGAACCGCCCTGGACCATGTGTCCGGTCGTCAGGTTGGTGACGAAGGCACGTGTAAGGCCAAGGGGATCCACGCCGAAATGCGAGTAGAAGCGACGGTCTTCGATGGCGACGATCGCTTCCGGGATGTAGGGCGACATGTCTTCGAGCGCGAGCGCTTCGCCGCCCGTCGTGCCACGATTGGCGAGGACGCTGCCGTCAACAGCTGTGATCTTGACGTTCGGGGGGCGCTCGGGAATGGCCCAGGTGCTGGCGCTCGGCATGCGCGACCCGTAGTAGACGACGAGGCCGGCGACGCCGATGCCGGCCCAAATACCAAAAACAATGCACCAGTAGACGATACGGCGGATGAAGCCGAAGAAACTTCCGCCTTCACGCTCCCGGCGGTCGCGTTTGCGTCGCTCGGGCTGCCGTGCCCGAGACGATTTTGGAGCCACGCGCTTGCTTGAGCGTCCACGGACCACACGGTCGTCGGCATCGAGCGCGAAATCGTCATCATCGTCACGGTCATCGCGGCCGCTGAAAGTGGGTTCGATCCTGTCGCGTGATTTGCCTCTGCCCGCCATCTAGTACCCGGTACACCCCATCTTCGCTCTGAGCAACGACGCCGCAGAAGCCGTGCCTTGCCAAACGGTTCTCCGCCCGGTTGAACTTTAAATGCGGCGATTTAAGGGGTGGTTAAGAAGTGGTTAGAAGGGCCACCGCTGCCCCAATAATGTCAAATTTGGTTCAGCCCCTGTTCACCCAACCGGCTCTCTAATCCACGTGCAAGGGACTTGCATAACAGAGGTGCAGAGATGCGTATGAGAATGATTGCAGCCGCGATCGCCATTTGTGGGTTTGGCGTTTCCGCGGCTGAAGCGATGCCGATTGTGCCGGTGAACGGCGCTGCGGGCAAGAATACGGTACTTGTCGATTACGCTTGCGGCCGCGGCTATCATCTCACTCGGTGGGGAAATTGCCGACCGAATTGGAACCGCCCGCCACCGCCGCGCTACGGATGGCGCTCTGATCGTCGCTATGGATGGGGCGGCCCGCCGCCACGCTATGGCTGGCGTTATGAGCGGTCCTACGGATGGGATCGTCCGCCGCCATGGGCTCGCGATCGCTACGGCTGGCGCTGATCACGCAGTTCAAACCAGAGCCCGGCGCGCCAATCGGCCGGGCTTTGTTTCATTTACGAAGCCACGCTTTTTTGGCATGGCTGCCATTCGTTGCTACCGTCACAAATCTGACATATAGCATGCCGAATTGCGCCTAGGATTAGTGCAGCACGCGCAATATGTAGGCATTTCATGAGCATCGACATTAGCAACATCGAAGAATTCAAGCTGCGCGAAGTCTGGAGCGTGCATGAGTTTGCGCGCCGCTACCGGCTGACAAAGATGGAAGAAAGCCGCCTGAAGATGCTGCACGGCCCGTTCGCAGAGATGCGCGAGCTGCTCGTCTGTCGGCAGAACTCCGTTTCCCTCTGGTAGCAGGGAACCATCAGCGGCCTAATGAATTAAGTCCGTAGCGAAACACGCCCTATACGTTTCGCTGAAGGTCGGCCGTCTCCCCTCAAACGTGCCGATCGCGATCAGGCCCGGTGTCTCTCCCAGAGCGCCGGGCCTTCCCATGTCGCCGGTGGAAGCCTCCCCCCTCGGCAAGCGAGCAAAAGGGCGGCCGCTGCAGCGGCCTCGTCGAACTCCTGAAAGCCTCGAAACGCAGAAATGCGTTAGCCCTACTTGAAACGCGAGGCCGGCATTCCGACATACGACCAACATATTGCAGCCGGTGGAAAGCTGTGCGCGCAAGCAAGGTTGCCGCTTCCATCGTTTTGATCGCGGCTCTCAAATTAACCATTGGTTGACCTTTCGCGATCACTCTGGCTGCAACATTCGCTTCCTCCTTGACCACGGATGTACTGGCATCGAAATGAAGCGGATGACGAAAGGCCGGCTTGTTCCGGCCTTTTTGTTTTTCAGGCTCTCAAGAGAGCAGGCTTTCCTTACTTGGCCAGCGCTTCCAGGATGCGAATCCAGGAGCGGATGCCCTTGTGATAGGAAGCAAGCTCGTACTTCTCGTTGGGCGAGTGAATGCGGTCGTCGCTGAGGCCGAAGCCGACCAGCAACGATTCCATGCCGAGCATCTTCTGGAAGTCGCCGACGATCGGGATCGATCCGCCCATGCCAATGACGACGGCAGGTTTCGGCCACTCGTCGGAAAGCGCATTCTTGGCCTTCGTCAGCACCGGCGAATCGTAAGAGAGATGGATGGCCGGCGAGCCGCCATGCGGGTGGAATTCGACAGAGCAATCCGCCGGGATTTTCGAACGGACATAACTGCGGAAGCTTTCCCGGACGGCATCGGGGTCCTGCGTCCCGACGAGGCGGAAGGAAACCTTGGCGGAGGCCTTGGCCGCGATCACTGTCTTGAAGCCTTCGCCGGTATAGCCACCCCAGATACCATTGATCTCAGCGGTCGGACGTGCCCACGTCAGTTCGAGGACCGAGCGGCCCTTTTCACCAGAGGGGATCGACAGACCAACCTCGCCCAGGAAGGTCTCCGCGGTCTTGCCGAGAGTTTCCCAGGACGCTTTGACATCGGCCGGGGTTTCCTCGACGCCATCATAGAAGCCTTCAAGGGTGATGCGGCCGGTTTCATCATGCAGGCCGGCAAGCGCAGCCGTCAGGATGTGGATCGGATTTGCGGCTGCACCGCCGAACAAGCCGGAGTGCAGATCGCGGTCGGCGGCCGTTATGACGACCTCCTCCCCGACAAGCCCCCGAAGTGCTGCGGCAATCGCCGGCGTATCGCGATCCCACATGCCGGTGTCACAGACGAGCGCGTAGTCGGCCTTCAATTCCGCGGCGTTAGCCTCAAGGAAAGGCTTCAGCGACGGTGAACCGGATTCTTCCTCGCCTTCGAAAAGAATGGTGATGCGGCAGGGCAAAGCGCCGTTCACTTCCTTGTAGGCACGGCAGGCTTCGACGAAGGTCATCAACTGGCCCTTGTCGTCGGCCGTGCCGCGACCCGTCAGGATCTTCCGACCATTGCCAACATCCTTGATCGACGGCTCGAACGGATCGTTTTCCCAAAGCTCGATGGGATCGACCGGCTGCACGTCGTAGTGGCCGTAGAAAAGGACATGCGGCGCATCGGCGCTCGCAGCGGCATGATGGGCGACAACCATGGGATGGCCGGGTGTGGAACGCACGGAAGCATCGAAACCCAGTGTCTTGAGATAGGAAACCAGCCAGTCGGCTGCCTTGCGGCACTCGGCCTTGAAGGCCGGGTCGGTAGAAATGGATTTGATCCTCAAGAGCTCAAACAGCTTGTCGAGGCTTGACGGCAAATTCTGGTCCGCGCGCGAAAGCACTGGCGTTACGTAGGTCATTTTCGACTCCTTTCGAAATTCGGCGGGACGATAGACCAAAGGTAAATCGCTTTCGAGTTGAAAAAAGATCGGAGGGGAAACGGATCGCCGGGAGACTCACCTGAAGACGAGGGCATGAAATCGCGGATACAATTTACAGTTATTTAGGGAAGGCTAAATAGCATGCCGACAATGTATTCGAGGTGAGATATGTTCTCTGTAGTCACCTGCATTCGCGACAACCATGACTGGCGCCTAATTGTTGCTGCCGTCATCGTTTGCCTGATCGGCAACCTTGCCTCGATGCTGCTCTTGTTCCGCGCCCAGGAATGCGATCCCGGACAGCAACGAAACTGGATCATGGCATCGGCATTTGCCTGTGGCGTCGGCATCTGGGCGACGCACTTCATCTCAATGCTCGCCTATGATGGCGGCTTCACGATCACTTATGGTCTCGGCTTGACAACACTCTCCGTTGTGTTGGCGATATGCGTCTCCTGGCTGGCCATCCTGGTGTCCGCGGAAGGCACGAGCGCGTATTCCTTCGTGCCCGGTGGCATCTTGATGGCGCTCGGGATCGGTTCGATGCACCTGACGGGCATGCGGGCGATCGAAGCCCAGGTTGATATCGTCTACGATCTCTCAGCAACGCTGATCGCGCTGCTGATTGGCGCGACACTCGCGAGCATGGCCTTTCTCTCCTTCAAGAGGCTCAAGGGGGCAAAACGGCTGCTGGTGCCGGCGATCGCCATGGTGCTCGCCATCGCAGCGATGCATTTCATTTCGATGAGCAGCATAACGCTCATTCCCGAACCCGGACGAAGCGCAACCGCAACCGTTCTGGAGCCGAAAGCCCTGGCTGCGATCATCATGGCGGTGTCGACGGCCCTGATCCTCGTCGCTCTCGGCGCCGTATTTCTCGAAAGCCATCTGACCGATCTACGCGGCCTCGCAAACGCCTCGATGGAGGGGCTGCTCGTTCTGCGCGAAGGAAAGATCATCGACGCCAACGAACGCTTCCAGCAAATGTCGGGCTGGCACTTGGCCGAGCTGCTCGGGGCTGATCCGACCTCCGTTCTGATGAGCATGGATGGCAGCACGCCCGCCTCCCGCGAGGAGACGCTGTTGACCAGCAAAGACGACAACGAGATCCCGGTTGAGATCCTGTCCCGTCGCATGGTCTATCGCGGGCGCTACTGCGACGTCTTGGTGATTCGCGATCTCACCGAACGTAAGCGCGCCGAGAAAATGATCGAGCATCTGGCGCAGCACGACGTTTTGACCGGCTTGCCGAACCGCTCGCTGTTCGAGACGCGCATTCGCCACGCTCTTCAATTGGCCCAGCGCAAAGGCACGCAGATTGCCGTCTTCTGTCTGGACCTCGATCGTTTCAAGGCCGTCAACGACATTTTCGGACATGCGGAGGGCGACCGCATCCTCTGCAAGGTTTCGACAATCCTGCAGCGCGTGGCCGATGAGGGCGACACGGTCGCTCGACTTGGGGGCGATGAGTTCGCGATCATCCAGACGGGCAAGCAGCAGCCGGACGCAGCGCGCAAGCTTGCGGGGCTTATTCTTGACGGGCTCGCCGCTGAAATGGATATCGCCCGCGATCCGACCGCCGTCGGCATCAGCGTCGGCATCGCCGTCTATCCTACGGACGGACGCACGGCGGAAGAGCTGAGCGACAACGCCGACACGGCGCTTTACCGTGCCAAGCATGCCGGGCGCGGCAAGGCCTGCTTCTTCGACGCGGAAATGGACGAAACCGTGCGCGCCCGTCGCCAGATCGAGGCGGAGCTGCGCCATGCGATCACGCGCAGCCAGCTCTCCGTTAGCTACCAGCCGATCCTCGACAGCAGGACGGATACCGTCACCGGCTATGAAGCCCTGATGCGGTGGAATCGGCCCGGGCACGGCATGAGTGAACCGGAGGTCTTCATGGGCATCGCCGAGGAAAGCGGTGTGATCGTGCAGCTTGGAGAGTGGGTGATGCGCCAGGCCTGCACCGAAGCGGTGCGGTGGCCGCAGCCGCTGTCCATCGCCGTCAACGTCTCGCCGGTGCAGTTCATGCTCCCGAACCTTTGCGAGCGGGTTGCGGCGATCCTCGAAGAGACCGAGCTGGCCCCGGAGAGGCTGGAACTGGAGATTACCGAAGCTGCCTTCGTGCGCGACCGAAGCAATGTCATCGCAACGTTGATGCGTCTGCATGGACTTGGCGTGCGCATCGTCATGGACGACTTCGGAACGGGCTTCTCGTCGCTTTCGAACCTGCGCGCCTTGCCCTTCGACAAGATCAAGGTGGACCGCAGCTTCACCGGCATTCTCGAGCATGACGCAGCCGCCCGTTCCATCGTGCGCGCCATCATCGGCCTTGGCCACAGCCTGGGAATTCAGGTCGTGACCGAAGGCGTCGAAACGGAACTCCAGCGCCAGATCGTCATCGAAGAAGGCTGTGAGCAGATGCAGGGCCTGCTTCTCGGCAAGCCTGATATCGAACCGAGCGTCAAGCTGGCAGCACGTGAGAGCCTCCTTGCAACCCACGCCGACGAGTTGGATCGGCCGTATGCTCCCGCCACCATAACGGCGGCGGAATAGGCTTAAAGCTTTTTGGCGTTGTCGAGAAGACGACGGATATATTCGAGGGTCAGTTCGCGTTCGAAGCTCTTGAAGCCCCGAAAGAGCGCGAGATCCGCTTCGCGCGCCGCCTCGATCGCGTCGTCTTCCATGCCTTTGGCCTTGTCGGTCAGGAAGATCAGCTGGGCGCGCTTGTCGGACGGATGCGGACGACGATCGATCAGCCCGTCGCGCGCCATGCGTGCAAGCGTGTTTGCCATGGTCGCCTGTTCGATGTCGACGCGAGCCAGCAACTGCTTCTGGGTCAACCCGTCCTCGGCCCAGAGTTCGAGAAGAACCGGGAACTGCCCTGGCGAAAAGCCGAGCCTCGCCGCGCGCTGCTGCAGCGAACGAGCGAAGCCCTTGGCCAGCTGGCTGGCAAGATAGGCTCCCGAGTCCATACGATTAATTCCCATCTTCTCAGTTAGTCGCAAAATACTCGACAAAACGATTCAACAAAACGCCTGCGATGCACGACAAATACTTTCATCGCAGGCTGTCCTTTGAAAGATAGAGCAGAAAAACAAAGCCGCCATAGCCTGGAGGTGTGGCTATGGCGGCTCTAAAATGGGGACAAAGGCCCGGAGAGGGGATAAGGCCTTTGTCCAAGTCCGATGCGGCGGGGGACAAGCCAGCTATCAGACCCTCGACGCGATCAACACGATCAAACGTCGGTAGTAATCATTTGTGATCGGGAATGTGGCTTTTCAAGGGAAAGCCGAGGATTGACTATTACAAATTAGTAACAGTTTGGTGAGGCAGAATCTTTTCTCACTCCTAACTTTATATGGACCTTCCAAGGTGGCCGCGCTATCCATGACGCCATGAAAAAAGGCGATCATCTTTTCCTAGTCGACGGCTCCGGTTTCATCTTTCGAGCCTTTCACGCACTCCCTCCGCTAACGCGCAAATCCGATGGCCTGCCGGTGGGCGCGGTGTCCGGATTCTGCAACATGCTGTGGAAGCTCCTGACCGATGCACGCGACACGTCGGTCGGGGTGACCCCGACGCATCTTGCCGTCGTCTTCGACTATTCGGCAAAGACGTTCCGCAAGGATCTCTACGACGCCTACAAGGCGAACCGCTCGGCGCCGCCCGAGGAACTGATCCCGCAATTCGGGCTCATCCGCCATGCAACGCGGGCTTTCAATCTGCCGTGCATTGAGACGGAGGGTTTCGAGGCCGACGACATCATCGCAACTTATGCGCGTCAGGCCGAGGCGCTCGGCGCCGATGTTACGATCGTGTCCTCGGACAAGGATCTGATGCAGCTGGTGACGCCTGCTGTCCACATGTACGACAGCATGAAGGACAAGCAGATCGGCATTCCCGATGTCATCGAGAAATGGGGCGTGCCGCCCGAGAAGATGATCGATCTTCAGGCGATGACCGGCGACTCGGTCGACAACGTGCCTGGCATCCCCGGAATCGGCCCGAAGACAGCGGCGCAGCTGCTTGCCGAATACGGCGATCTCGACGCGCTCCTGGAACGCGCGACCGAGATCAAGCAGGAGAAGCGCCGGCAGACAATCATCGAGAATGCCGACAAGGCGCGCCTGTCGCGCGAACTGGTGCGGCTGCGCACCGACGTTCCGCTGGAACTCAGCGTCGAAGACCTGACCCTCGAGCCGCAGAATGGACCGAAGCTGATCGGCTTCCTGAAGGCAATGCAGTTCACGTCGCTGACGCGGCGCGTGGCCGATGCTTGCGATTGCGATGCCAGCGCGATCGATGCCGTCGATGTTCCGGTCGAGTGGGGCGCGGCGGCACGCGGCCCCGATCTCGACGTCGCCCAGCACGAGCCAGTTGCCGGTGGCATTCCCGATGTCGCCGGCGAGTCGGTGCCCGTTCCGGCGAAGGCGAACGGCGGGAATGGTCGTGAAGGCACGTTCCTGCCTGGCGATCTTGCCAAGGCGCGCGCCGAGGCGTTTGCCTCCCTGCCCTTCGACCACTCGCGCTATGTCACGATCCGCGATGTCGCGACGCTCGACAAATGGATTGCCGATGCGCGCGAGACGGGACTGATTGGCTTCGACACCGAGACGACGTCGCTCGATGCGATGCAGGCGGAGCTTGTTGGATTCTCTATGGCGATCGCCGACAACGACAAGAACGCCACCGGCACCAGCATCCGCGCCGCCTATGTTCCGATCGGCCACAAAACAGGTGTCGGCGATCTGCTCGGCGGCGGGCTCGCCGACAATCAGATTCCGATGCGCGATGCCCTGCCCCGGCTGAAGGCACTGCTGGAAGACGAGTCGATCCTGAAGGTCGCCCAGAACCTCAAATACGACTACCTGCTGATGAAGCGTTACGGCGTCGAAACGACGAACTTCGACGATACGATGCTGATCTCCTACGTTCTGGATGCCGGAACCGGCGCCCACGGCATGGATCCGCTCTCGGAGAAATTCCTCGGTCATACGCCAATTGCCTATAAGGACGTGGCCGGCAGCGGTAAGTCGAACATTACATTCGATCTCGTCGATATTGATCGCGCCACACATTATGCGGCCGAAGATGCCGACATCACATTGCGACTCTGGCTGGTCCTGAAGCCACGCCTTGCGGCTGAGAAGCTCACGACGGTTTACGAACGCCTCGAGCGACCCTTGCTTCCGGTTCTGGCGCATATGGAAGCACGCGGCATCACCGTTGACCGGCAGATCCTCTCGCGCCTGTCCGGCGATCTCGCACAGGGCGCCGCGGCGCTGGAGGATGAAATTTACAAGCTCGCCGGTGGGCGCTTTACCATCGGCTCGCCAAAGCAGCTGGGCGACATCCTGTTCGGCAAGATGGGACTTGCCGGCGGCACGAAGACGAAGACCGGGCAATGGTCGACATCGGCAAGCGTGCTCGAAGACCTCGCGGCCGCTGGCTTCGAACTGCCGCGCAAGATCGTCGACTGGCGCCAGCTGACCAAGCTGAAATCGACCTACACGGACGCGCTGCCGGGATACATCCATCCTCAGACGAAGCGGGTCCATACCTCGTATTCGCTGGCCTCGACGACGACCGGCCGCCTCTCGTCCTCGGAACCGAACCTGCAGAACATTCCGGTGCGCACGGCGGAAGGCCGCAAGATCCGCACGGCATTCATTTCGACGCCCGGCCACAAGCTGATCTCGGCCGACTACAGCCAGATCGAGCTGCGCGTGCTGGCGCATGTCGCCGAGATCCCGCAGTTGACGCAGGCGTTTGCCGATGGCGTCGACATTCATGCGATGACTGCGTCGGAGATGTTCAGCGTGCCCGTCGAGGGCATGCCGTCCGAGGTGCGGCGTCGCGCGAAGGCGATCAACTTCGGGATCATCTACGGCATTTCCGCCTTCGGTCTCGCCAATCAGCTTTCGATCGAGCGCTCGGAAGCGGGCGACTACATCAAGAAGTATTTCGAGCGTTTCCCCGGCATCCGCGACTACATGGACAGCCGCAAGCAGATGGCGCGCGACAAGGGCTACGTTGAGACGATCTTCGGGCGGCGAATCAACTACCCGGAGATTCGCTCCTCCAACCCGTCGGTTCGTGCGTTCAACGAGCGTGCGGCGATCAACGCCCCGATCCAGGGATCGGCGGCGGACATCATTCGCCGGGCAATGATCAAGATGGAACCGGCCCTTGCCGAGGCGGGGCTTGGAGATCGCGTGCGCATGCTCCTGCAGGTGCATGACGAACTGATCTTCGAGGTCGAGGACGCTGATGTCGAAAAGGCCACACCGATCATCGTTTCAGTCATGGAAAATGCCACCATGCCGGCGCTTGAAATGCGCGTGCCGCTGAAGGTCGATGCACGTTCAGCGACCAACTGGGACGAAGCGCACTAAGCGCTTCGTCGAAAATCCATTAAAATTTTCATCACCTTTCAAATTGTTGATATCAAATATTTTTCTTTAAATTTTTCGTCGAGTGACGGTGTGGATGGAAGGAACTTATTAACCTTCATTTCCTAATTCGAGAGCGGGTATTAGTTGCTAATCATGAGTGAGTAGCGGTCGTATGCGCTTTCCTAGAACCAATCTGACAGGGGCCGAGGAGATTTCCGCGGAAGTCGAAGGTGAACAGCTGCAGGAACACGCCGGCGAGAAGCCTACGGCACCGATCTGGCAGAGCAATTTTTCACTGGCTCCGAATGTGCGGTTTACCCGCACGCCCGAGAATCTGATCAATCCGAAACGCGTGCCGGCGCCACCTCTTGCGCTGCAGGAACGCGTTGCGGCAGAAATCGGCGTGAGCGTGGAGCCGCCGGCGTCTGTCGTCGCCAACGGTCCGCTCGAGGGCTATGAAGCCGAGATCCCGCCTGTGATCGAAGTGCAGCCGACCGCGGCCGTATCGCCGGTGAGTTCGGTCGAGCCTGAAACCCACACCATTGTCCGCGCATCCACTGAACTGGCGTCCATCTCGGACTTCGCGTTCTGGGAAGTCATGGCCTTCGAGGAAGCGGCCGCCGAACCGATCCTGCTGCCCCCGGTTGTTTCCCTGCCAAAGGCCGAGGTCAGCCCAGAATCGATCATCAGCCGGTTCCGTGTCATGGAGTGGCGGCCAGCTCGGCAACAGCCGGCAATTGCCGTTGCTCCCATGCCTGAGCCTGTCGCTCCGCCTCCCGTCGCACCAGCTCCTGGTTTGACGCTCACCCGCGCAACTCAAAGCCCGGCAGAGGCCGAGCAGAGTCGTATGGAAGAAGCGGTCGTCCAGCCGAAAACGCCGCCGATCGCCCCGTTGCCGGTCCGCACGCAGGCACCGCAACCGCTCGCGCCGGCACCGCGCTTTGCCGCGCCGAAGATCGTGCCCTCGAGGGTCGATGCCTCGGGCTACGAATTCCCGTCGCATTCGCTGCTGCAGGAGCCGCCGGAACGTGTTGGCGAGATCATGTCGCAGGAGACGCTGGAGCAGAATGCCGGCCTCCTCGAAAGCGTGCTCGAGGATTTTGGCATCAAGGGCGAGATCATCCATGTCCGCCCCGGCCCCGTCGTCACACTTTACGAGTTCGAACCGGCACCGGGCGTCAAGTCCTCGCGCGTCATCGGCCTGGCCGACGATATCGCCCGCTCGATGTCAGCGCTGTCGGCGCGTGTTGCCGTGGTTCCCGGCCGCAACGTCATCGGCATCGAACTGCCGAACGCGCTGCGCGAAACCGTCTACTTCCGCGAGATGATCGAAAGCCAAGACTTCGAGAAGAGCGGCTACAAGCTGGCGCTCGGCCTCGGCAAGACGATCGGCGGCGAGCCGGTCATCGCGGAGCTCGCGAAGATGCCACATTTGCTCGTCGCCGGCACCACCGGTTCGGGCAAGTCGGTTGCCATCAACACGATGATCCTGTCGCTGCTCTACCGGATGTCGCCGGAACAGTGCCGCCTGATCATGGTTGATCCCAAGATGCTGGAACTTTCCGTCTATGACGGCATTCCGCATCTTTTGACGCCCGTTGTCACCGACCCCAAGAAGGCCGTGATGGCTCTAAAGTGGGCGGTGCGCGAGATGGAGGATCGCTATCGCAAGATGTCGCGCCTCGGCGTGCGCAATATCGACGGCTACAACAACCGCGTGGCGCAGGCGCGCGACAAGGGCGAGATCATCCATGTCATGGTCCAGACCGGCTTCGACAGAAGCACCGGCGCGCCGATCGAAGAACAACAGGAAATGGACCTGACGCCGATGCCATACATCGTCGTCATCGTCGACGAGATGGCCGACCTTATGATGGTCGCCGGCAAGGACATCGAAGGGGCGATCCAGCGCCTCGCGCAAATGGCGCGTGCGGCTGGCATCCACCTGATCATGGCGACGCAGCGCCCTTCGGTCGACGTCATCACCGGGACCATCAAGGCAAACTTCCCGACCCGTATCTCCTTCCAAGTGACGTCGAAGATCGACAGCCGCACCATCCTTGGAGAGCAAGGCGCCGAACAACTGCTCGGCCAGGGCGACATGCTGCACATGCAGGGCGGCGGGCGGATCTCGCGCGTACACGGGCCGTTCGTTTCGGATGCCGAAGTGGAGAAGGTCGTCGCGCACCTGAAGACGCAGGGGCGGCCGGAATATCTCGACACCGTGACGGCCGACGAAGAGGAAGATGCCGAGGAAGAGGATAGCGCCGTCTTCGACAAGGGCGACATGGCCGCCGAGGACGGGAACGACCTCTACGACAAGGCCGTCAAGGTGGTGCTGCGCGACAAGAAGTGTTCGACCTCCTACATCCAGCGCCGTCTCGGCATCGGCTACAACCGTGCGGCTTCGCTCGTCGAGCGCATGGAGAAGGAAGGTCTCGTCGGCCCGGCAAACCATGTCGGCAAGCGCGAGATCGTGGCTGGACGCGGCGAGAGCGAATGATCGCTATATCTGCGGCGACCCGTAGACGGCTGCCGTAGACAACGCCCCTCCACGCGGAGGGGGCTTCGCGACGGAATAGCCTAGCTGGGAAATGGGCGGGCGGTGGTCTTGGTATTTGTGTATTGTCAGGCGCCACAGCCTGCCCGATCGCATCAAAGGGTTTCGAGATCTTCCAGGCCAACAGGAGCGTCTCTTGACCCTTCCGTTCCGGAGGAGCGGAGACCCTGACGGTCTCTGATCCACCTTTTGCAACCATTGCCGAACGCCGGACTTTCGACCAGTTTTGTCAGATCCGCTTCGCGACCAGGCTCCCTGTCCAATGACGCCATCCGTATACGGCGGGCCGTTGATGCGGGATCGGCGTAGAAGAACGGCTCGTTCAATTCGTTGAAAGTCCTCA
The DNA here is from genome assembly GCF_014193145.1 of Rhizobium sp. BK060. Classification (NCBI taxonomy): domain Bacteria; kingdom Pseudomonadati; phylum Pseudomonadota; class Alphaproteobacteria; order Hyphomicrobiales; family Rhizobiaceae; genus Rhizobium; species Rhizobium sp. BK060. The sequence goes on along the minus strand of NZ_JACHYW010000026.1, from coordinate 27,600 downwards.
GGAATTATTTCTCCGCGCACGAAAACGATCGGCGCGGAGACCGTTCAGCCTCAATGGCCGCGAGCCGTAGCGTCTCGGCGACGAAATCGCTCTTGCCGCCGGTGTAGATATCCCAATCGCCGTTGGCCTCGGCGGCAAGGTGACGCTTCAGCGCCTGATACTCGTTTGCTCTTTGCGGGTGAGCGCGCAGATAGTCGCGGAACAGGATGCGGTCGCGGTGGGCCGGATTTTCAGGTGTGCAGAGATAGAGGCGCAAGCCATAGCCGTCATGATCGCGCGTGAAGGGCCAGCGGCCTTCGCCGTAGGGATCGCCATGATCCTGAAAACCGGCGGAGGGAAGCAAGGCGCCGACGGCAGCCAACGCAGCTTCGTCCACGAGCACGGCATCAAGATCGATCTTGGGCTTAGCCGCTAGTCCGGCGACCGCCGTGCTGCCGATATGCTCGATTGCAAGAATGCGATCCGCCGCCAGCGCCAGCAGCTCACACCTTGCGGCGTCGAAGAGAGCGGGCCATGCCGGATCGTAGTCGAGAACCCTGATCGGCCGCATGCCCCCTCCGTGTCAGCCGATCCTAGGCCACTTCCGTGAGGAAGCCGTTCAGCGCATCCACGATCCTGCGCTCGCCTTCTTCCAGCGAGCCGCTGTTGTCGAGGTCGGTCACGTCGTAGTCGCCGCGCACGGTGAGTGAACCGCGAGCAAGACGCGCCATGATGTCTTCGTGCGTCTCGCGGCCGCGCGCTTCCAGACGGCTGGCCAGCACCTCGGCAGTCGCCGTTACATTGATGACCTTGAGCCGCGGGAAGACCGCCTTGAAATGGTGAAGCGCCGAACGGGAGCCATTGGCGATGACCAGATTCCCTTGTGCGAGCGAGACCGACACCTCGGCTGGAATGCCATATTTCAGGCCGTGTGCTTCCCACCAGACGGCAAAGCTTCCGGCCTGTTCCATCGACGCAAAGCCCTGGTCCGACACGGCGAGATGCTGCTCGCCGCCAGCATGGGTGTGGCGGGTGATGACGCGGCGGACGAAATGCACCTCAGGACGGCCCTGGAAGTGCTTGGCGGCCAGCGCCATCAGCGTGTCCTTGCCGGCGCCGCTCGGGCCGACGACCACGACCATGATGCCGCGTTCGGTGCCCGGAACGATGTGCGGTTCGTGCGACGGGTTCATGCGACACGGCGCCCTTCGCGCCAAACAGAGCGGCTAACCGGCACGCCGTGGTCGCGGAACACGCGGACGAGATCGGCGCGCAGGCCGGGAGCGATGCGACCGCGGTCATCGAGGCTGACGGTGCGGGCAGGCGTCGCGGTGACCATGGCGATCGCTTTCGGCAGCGAGATACTCTCGACTTCGTCGGCAATCAGGAAGGGAGCGTAGAGGAGGCTGAGCGGGACGTAATCGGAGGACAGTACATCGAGAACGCCGCGTTCGGCGAGATCGCGGGCAGCAATGTTGCCGGAATGCGACTTGCCGCGCACGATGTTCGGGGCGCCCATCAGCACGCTCATGCCATGCTCGTGCGACGCCTTGGCTGCGTCGAAGCTGGTCGGGAATTCGGCCAGGCGAACGCCATTTTCGATGGCTTCGTCGACATGGGCGAGCGTTGCGTCGTCATGACTGGCGACGGTAATGCCGCGCTCAGCGCAGACCTTGGAAATGGCCACGCGGTGCGGCGTCGAGTTGCGCTCGGATTCCGACACGCGGCGATCGATGAACTCGGCAAACTCGGCATCGGTCAGGCCGCGCTTCTTCTGGTAATAGAAGATGTACTGATCCATCGTCTGGAACTGGCGCTGGCCGGGAGCGTGATCCATCAGCGAGACGAGACGGACATAGGGATCGTTCTCGAAATCGGCGAAATGCTGCAGAACGTTGTCAGCAGAGACCTCGCAGCGCAGGTGTAGCAGGTGTTCGGCACGCAGGCGGCCTTCCTGCTCGGCCTTCTGGATGGCGTCGGCCATCTCGCGCATCTCGCCATGCTCGAAGCCGCCGTCTTCGTCGGCGCCCATACGGAGGCAATCGAAGACCGTGGTGATGCCTGATGTGACGATCTGTGCGTCATGCGCCTGGATCGCCGCCGTCTTGTGCCAGCGCAGGCCCGGGCGCGGCGAATAGTGGCCTTCGAGATGGTCGGTGTGGAGTTCGACGAGACCCGGGATCAAATAGTCGCCTTCGAAATCCTCGCCGACATGGGAGCTGCCTGTCGAGATATCGGCGATCTTGCCGTCGCGGACGAGGACCGATCCTTCGATGATTTCATCCTCGAGGACAATGCGGGCGTTGGAGAAGACGGTTTCTGTGGTCATCGACTATGGTCTCTCAGTTTTTCGCGCCGGCAAGCGGCCACCAGGAATGGGCTGTAAACGGCGCACCACGCGCCTCCTCAACGAAAACGGCAAGGCCGCCAATTGGGAGCGGCCGGCCGGTAAAAGCGGCGAAACGCTCCGCCAGAATGGCCTTCATTATGCCAGCACGCTCCTGCGGCACCTGGCCGGTCAGCGTCATGTGGAACTCGAAGTCATCCATCACATAGGGATAACCCCAGCGCAACAGATTGGCCCTCTGGCTCTCGCTCAGTTTCTCCGGATTACGGCGTGCGATATCGGCATCCGACAACGCGGCGCGAAACGGTTCGAAGGATTTTACCACCGTGGCTGCGAAATCCTGAAGCGGCGGATGCAGAAAGGCGGGTACCAGCGCAAAGAATTTGCCCAGTTGTCCAAGCACCAGCTCGGGAATCTCGAAGGCGGGCGTACGGGCGGCGAAATCCTCGACAACCTGGAGGAGGTCCTTCTCAGTGACGGAGGCGGCCAGATGGAACGGTGCCTTGATCGTCGCGTGGAAGGCATAGCGGCGAGGCTCGGCGGTCAGCTCAAACTGCTCGGCGGCCGGCAGGTTCGGATGATCGGGAGCCAGATAGGTTTCGCCGGTGAAGGCATCGCGGCCGAGCCAGAGCGCGGCCGTGCCGTTCAAAGGGTCATCCTTCGGCGGCGTAAAATAGAGTGCGTAGCGCAAGGCTCGTATCCTGGGAATCGTTCGGAATGCGGATTGCAGTCTTCAGTGATTTGATCGCCGCCGCAAGCTGGCTTCCGGCTAAAAGATTTCCGTGACAGAATGATGATGATCCCGAACGATCCTGCGCTTTTTTGCGCAATTATGTAGGACTTGCCACCAGACTCTCATTCCATGACCAGATAGTCTGAAAGCGTAGCTTTTAGAGGGTGTTACGGATGCAGGTGGTAGAGGAGCTGAAGACGAAGCGGGAAGAGCTGGAGGCCAAGATCGATACCCTTCGCGGCGAGATCGCGGTCCTTGAGCAGCGAGCCGCGTTCGACACCGTGCTGAAGGTTTACGACGAGCGCTATCGTCCCGACGGCGCTGCTCGCATCCGTTCGAGAAAGCCTGCGAAGGTGCCTGCAAGCGCAGTGACACCATTGCTCAAGGATCTCGACAAGCGCGGAGCCCTTCTGCGCATCCTGAGGGATGCAGAGGCTCCGGTTTCGATGGCAGACTGCGCAAAGCAGGTGGCGCTGCAGATCGGCCTGACCGAAGATGATCCGCGGCTCGGCCAGATTGGCAACGTCCTGTCGCGAGACCTCGACAAGCTCGTCAAGGACGGCCGGGCGCGGTATGCGGGCGTCGCCGACGGCCAGCGTCGCCTTTGGGAGTGCGCCGCCTGATCATGCCCTGTCCGGACTGACACCGTGCTCCCAGACGAGATCGGGCGGTTTGTTGCCCTCCCAGTAGCCACACAGATTGCGCGATGTCTTCCTCGACAATGCGAAATGCCCCATGCTCCACATCTGCGTGCCGTTATCGACCCGGCGATTGTCCTCGCGCCAGGCGATTTCCGCCGCATACCAGTCGAAATACTTCACCGAGAAGCGGTGGTGGATGCCGACATAGGCCCGCTGGATGCGGGAGAAGAAGCTTTCGACGTGATTGGTGTTCACGCCGTCCTTGGTCTCGTATTCCCTGCTGTGGTTTACGCGCTTGAGTTCCTGCAGCCCCTGGAGGTCGTCATAGCTGAAGTGCTCGTCGGCATGGATCGTCGACCCCTTGCGGACGTGCTTCCTCGCGAACTCCCACGCCTCGTTGCTGTCCTCGGTTCGAATGACGCGAGTGAGGGTGCGTTCTCACCCGAAGAGCGTCTTCTCGCTTTCCGTCGATGTGGATCTCGCCTTCGAGAACGATGTCTTCGCGCCTGGTGGCGATCGCCTCGCGCATCTTCATCAGGAACACCCAGGCGGTCTTGTACTGGCAACCGAGTTCGCGGGAGAGCTGGAGGGCGCTCTTGCCCTTCACGCTGTTCACGGACAGCCACAGTCCCGTCAGAATGTCGCGAAAGGACATCTTCCGGAAGGCGAAGACTGTCTTCGAGGTGACCGAAAATTCGCGGCGGCACTTCTGGCATTTGAAGCACTGGCGACGGATCGGATAGCAGCGCTCGTGTCCGCAGTTGATGCAGATCGGACGGCCACCAGTCTCCGGCCAGCGGATCAGGCAGAACGTCTTGAAGGCGTCTTCCTCGGTGACGTTGCGGAGGGTCTTAAGCGTGAAGGTCCGGCAGTGTGGCGAAAGGAGGAAGTGCTGGTTGCCCCAATATTTCTACCCTCCGGAGGACCTCCAGGTCATCGGAGCTGAAGGAAATTCCGGATACGGCAGGCACGTTGATATTGTTGGGATCTTCCATGTTCAGAGCCTTCATCAAGGACAATACGAGAACGTTCGCCGATCAGGCGCTGGGTTGTCGCAGCTCTATTCGTATCAATCTGAACAGGGCGCGTTCGTACCATATCGCGTTGTCAGAGTCGATCGGCTTCGGCGAGGGGGCGCGCGAGAACGACCCTGCTGTAATGGCCGTAATGCTTCAACCGTCGGCATGGATTGAAAATGTTCAAGGAATATTTATGTTTGGCGACAAATATCAACCAGAGGTTGCGGTTGTCGATGCCGTTCCGGGTTCGAGATTTTTCAAAATCTCGCTTGCTATCTGTATCACGGAGTAATATATAAATTGCCAGTGAGAGTTTTGAAGGATTTGGAGTTCGAGGACTGGGCCGGAGAGTACAACGTGACGGATGCCATGTTGTGTGATGCCGCGAAGGAGATCGAAGCTGGATTGGTCGATGCCAGATTGGGCGGCTTTCTTCTCAAGAAGCGAGTGGCAGCACCAGGGCGTGGCAAGCGTGGAAGCTATCGGACTATCGTTGGCCATCGTCAGGGCGACAGGCTTATTTTCGTCCACGGCTTCGCCAAGAACGAGACTGACAATATCACGAAGAAGGAAAAGGAAGCCCTTCGAAAGCTATGTGATGTCTACATGCTCGCTGACGACAAAAAGCTCGCTGAGATGATTGAAATGAAACAGATACTGGAGATTCAGTGCCATGAGCAGAATTCTTAAGAACGTTCATAAGTCTGCTGCGCGACTGCACGAAGCCGGCTTTGTGGATGATGTGACGATGCGGGAGTTCGACGCTCTCTGCCTTCCTCCTCTTCGTGACTATACGCCCGAGGAGATCAAGAAAATCCGGAACTCAAACAAGGTCAGCCAGGCCGTGTTTGCTCAGTTCATCAACGTTAAGAAGATCACGGTTGCCGCATGGGAGCAGGGAACGAAGAAACCCAGCAGCACGGCCATCAAGATCCTTGATATTGTTGAACGAAAAGGGCTGGAAGTGCTGCGATAGCAGCTTGCTTCCAGTAAGGAAGGATTTGCCCGCCCTGTGCGGGCATTTTCATTTCAAGCGACCTGATCTCAATGCCGCATTTGGCTTGGTGGTTGTTCCTACATAATTGCGCTTTTTTCAGTGTGCCTTGGTGCCCATCAACCGATGGCGCAGCGCGTTCGAGGCCATGTCGAACAGGAAAACGACGATGAGGATCAACAGCACCATATAGGCGACATTTTCCCAGTTGGCGTTGGTACGCATCGCCTCCCAAAGCTTGAGGCCGATACCGCCGGCGCCGACCGCGCCGATGATGGTGGCGCCACGGACGTTCGATTCCCACTGGTAGAGCGTCTGGCTGACGAAAACCGGAACGATCTGTGGGATGATGCCGTAGCGATGCGTGAGCACGGTGGAAGCACCGGTCGATTTGATGCCTTCGCGCGGCTTGTTGTCGACGTTCTCCAGGCCTTCGGAATACAGCTTGCCGAGCGTGCCGGTTTCCGTGAGGAAAATCGCGCCGGAGCCGGCCAGGGGACCCGGGCCGAAGGCGCGGGTCAGGAAGAGCGCCCAGATCAGCATGTCGACCGACCGCAGGAAGTCAAAGAAGCGCTTCAGGACCTGGTTCAGTACCTTGTTCGGGGTGATATTGCGCGCAGCCAGAAACGCTAGCGGGAAAGCGAGCAACGCGCCGAGCAGCGTTCCCAGGAAGGCCATCACGATGGTCTGGAACAGCTTGGTCCAGACGTCGCCGTGCTGCCAGGCGCTGTTATGCCAGATATTGTCGAAGGCAAGCGACAGGTTGGACTGGCCGGGCTTCAGTTCCGGTCCCGAAACGATCAGGCTCAGCACCTCGCCCACCGGCTTGTCAAAGAAGGGGGACTGGGTGTCGAAGACGAAATTCGCCCAGCCGAGGAATCGCTTGCGGACCTTCACGCGATCGACCGAGATACTGACGTCACCGGCAAAGCCGAGATCGGCCAGGACGTTGTCGTCATAGACCGTCATCCAGCTCGGCACAGGGCCGATGACCTTCGGCGCGCCGCTGGAGACTTCCACCGGGACGCTGATGCCGCGGGCGGTGACGACCGTCTCCGTCTTGGAGACCGTGACCGTGCGGCCCCTGTCACTGACCGACACGGTGACGCTGCCATCCGGATTGTTGATGACCCAGTCTGGATGCGGGTTGTCGCCAAGCGGCGAGAAGCGCGGATATTTGATCGTGATGCCGTCATCGCCGACGCGCAATTCGGGCTGTACATCATAGCTTACCCACTGGCTGAGATAGAGGCCGACGCGCTCCCAATGGGCATCGGCCAGCAGCTTCGGCAAGTCGAAGAACCAGGTTGCGTAAAGCGCATAGACAAGCGTCGCGATCACGATCATCAGGCCGCCGAAGCGCTGCTGGAAGGAACGTTTGAAATATTCCGGGTAGCGCTGCTCGATCTCGTGCATCCGGTTGGCGTCGATCACCGTCATGGCGGACCTCAATGCTGCAGAAGGAAGGCGTGCTCGCCGACGAGGCGGCGGCGCAGCCATGCGGAGAACTGGTCGACCGCAACGATGGTGATGAAAAGCAGGAGAACGAGCGCCATCGTCTTGGCGCCGAAACCGCGCGAGATGGAGAGCTTCAGCTCCTCGCCGATGCCGCCGCCGCCGACCGCACCGATGATGGTGGAGGCACGAACGTTGATCTCAAGGCGCAGCAGTGCGTAGGAGACGAAGTTCGGCATGACCTGCGGCATGGCGGCGAAACGCACGCGCTCCGACCAGCTGGCGCCCACGGCCTTCATGCCCTCGTCTGGCTTCATGTCGATGTTTTCGACGACTTCGTAGAAGAGTTTGCCGAGCGCACCGATGGTGTGCAGGCTGACGGCGATGATGGCGGCAACTGGACCGATCGACAGGATGGCTGAAAACAGGCCGGCGATGACGATCTCGGGGAAGGCGCGGAGGAGTTCGGTCAGACGCTTGGCGACGATGCGCGGCGGATTGGACGGCGCCAGATTGCGGGCCACGAGAAAGCTCAGCGGCACGGCGAAGATGAAGCCGATGATCGTCGAAACGAGCGCGACGTTGATCGTGATGATCATCAGCTCGAAATATTCGGGGATATAGAAGCCGGCCCAGACATAGACGCGACCCTCGGCGAAATTATACTCCTCACCGGTCTTCTGGGTCGGGTTTGCGATGTCGAACAGGGCGCGCCAGACGTCATTCCAATCCTTTGGAATGAGCCAGCTCAAAAAATCGAAGAGATGCGGCAGGCGCTCGAAGAAATGGCCGGCATTACTTTCATCGGCAAAACGCACCGAGGCAACGAAGGCGGCAAACAGGATCACCAGGCCGAGGCCGGTATAGAAGCGGCGGCGGGCCACCATCTTGCTCCAGGCGTCACCGATTTCACGGGCGCTTTGCGGCGTGGCCGGCGCGTGGGCGGTGGGATCGGCAAGAGTCATGAAGGTGTCCGCTTTCTTCGCAGGAAAAAGGGCGGCCTGCAACGGCCGCCCTCCAGCTATCAGGATCGATCAACCGCCGATGGCAGCCTTACGAGCGTCGATAATGGCGTTGTAGAAGTCAGGCTCAACCTTGGTGTAGCCCTGGTAGTCGCCGCCTTCGATGGCTGCAAAGCACTTGGCATCCTTTGCCGGGAGCTTCATGAAGAAGTCGGTGAGCTTTGCCTGCCAGTCAGCACCGAGTTCGTTGCGAACAACGAGCGGACCGTTCGGGATCAGCGGCGAACGCCAGACTTCGACGAGCTTGTTCGGGTCTACCGTGCCCTTGTCGACAGCCTTGCGGAAGGTGCCGGAGGTGTAGCCGTCCTTGAAATCGCCGATGCCGGAAGAGTCGTCAACAGCGATGTCGACCTTGCCGTCGTAGGCAGCGAGAAGGTTGTTCTCGTGACCGCCGTTGAACTGCGTGGACGCGAAGTACTGGTCATTCGGCATGCCAGTGTCCTTCGGGATCTGTGTCAGCGGAATGAGGTAGCCCGAGGTGGAGTCCGGATCGGCGTAGCCGAGCTTCTTGCCCTTGGCGTCCTTGATGTCCTTGATGCCCGCGGACTTCAGAGCCAGGCCGATCGAGTGGTAGCCGGTCGAGCCGTCCTTCTGGACCGTCGTGAGGATCGGGGTAACAGCCTTGTCGTTCTTGATGGCAATTGCAGCGTAACCCGAAGCGCCGAGTTCTGCAAAGTCGAGCGTGCCGCCGAGCAGACCCTGGATAACGCCGTCATAATCAGCAGCCGGGAAGAGCGAAACCTTCTCGAAGCCGAACTCGGTCTTCAGGTGATCGGCCAGGCAAGCGTAGTTGCGCAGGCGGTCGGTTTCGTTCTCGCCACCGAGAATGCCCACGCGGAATTCCTTGAGGTCTGCAGCATGCGAGATGCCGGCAAGCGCAAACAGCGCCGTCGCGGCAAAGAGTGCTTTCTTCAACATGGTACTCTCCTGATTGACCGGCGTCCCCGGCGATCTCTGGTTAAGAAGAAATGTGCCCATAACGCGGGCTTACGATCGAGGCCGCCCCTCTCAGAGACCGGCCAGCGCCAGCGATTGCAAACCGGCGGATTGTTGGGCGGCTGCAGCCGCGGGAATGTTGATCGACGTCGAGGTCATCGTCTCGTCGATGCCGGCACCATCCTTGTCGGTGCCGTAGATCTGCTTGACGGCATCGGCCGTCAGCTCGGACGGCTTGCCGTCGAATACGACGCGGCCAGCGGCCATGCCGACGATACGTTCGCAGTAGTTGCGGGCGGTATCCAGCGTATGAAGGTTGGTGACGACGGTGATGCCTTCGCGCTCGTTGATGTCGCGTAGCGCGTCCATGACGATCTTGGCATTCAGCGGATCGAGCGAGGCGATCGGCTCGTCGGCAAGCACCATCTTCGGGTTCTGCATCAGGGCACGGGCAATCGCGACGCGCTGCTGCTGGCCGCCGGAAAGGGTGCCAGCCATTTGCAGTGCCGTCTGCTCGATACCGAGGCGCTCAAGAGCTGCGATCGCATGAATGCGCTCTTCGCGGGTGAAGATGCCAAGCAGGCTCATTGCGGTCGAGCGATGGTTCAGACGGCCGAGCATGACGTTGGTCAACACGTCGAGACGCGAAACGAGATTGAACTGCTGGAAGATCATGGCGCAATCACGCTGCCAGTTGCGCAGGGCCTGACCACGGAGGCTCGAGACCTCAACGCCGGCAAAATGGATCGAGCCTGACGTCGGTTCCTGCAGGCGGTTGATCATGCGCAGAAGCGTGGACTTGCCGGCGCCGGAACGGCCGATGATGCCGACCATCTGGCCCTGAGGAATGTCGAGCGTCACGGAATCGACGGCGGTCTTGTTTCCGAAACGGCGGGTGACATTCTTCAGCTCGAACATCATGCTCTTCCTCATAGTCCAAACGCGATATGAGGGAGTGCATTAGTCCCGGTTGATGAAGCTCCAATGTCAGTTTTGTGTAAGGACTGTCATAATCGAGGCTTTGGCGGCCCTCCGAAATCCGGCCAGGTCGTGTGCCGCGTAAACAACATGCAGAGAGGTCCTGCCAATCGCAGCCGGCTGGCGATTGCACACGAAGTCGGTCGTTGACAGTTGACCCGATCACCGGTCGATGGCAGGCAACTCAAGGGACATCGAGGATGCTGGAGTAAAGCGATGGATCAGACTCTCTTCAAAAGCCTGTGCAACGCCGGGAAGTTTAAGGAGGCACTCGGCCTCGCCATCCGAGGACACGAGGACGAAAAGTTCACGCCCAGCCGCTTCTCCATGGATAAAAAGACCGGATTGCCGATCTTCTACCGCGGCAACAAGCGTGTAGAGCCGGACGAGACCGGCGAATGGCAATTGGCGAAGAACCCAAATCCATAGGGTAAGGCGTGGCCTGCCGTAGGAGACCGGCCTTCGCTGACCAAAACGTCGAGGAATGGTCCCTGAGCAAACTCAGGGGCTTTTGTCACTATTCGTAGCGCGCGAGAAAATCTTCCGCGCTCAGGTTCCGGAAGTCCTGCAGGGCGATCCGCAGGCGGTCATGCTCCCAATCCCACCAGGCTAGCTTGTCCATGCGTTCGCCGACCTCTTTGGGAAAGCGTTCGCGGATCAGCTTGGTGGGGACGCCGCCGACGATTGTGTAGGGGGCGACATCCTTGGAGACGACCGCGCCGGCGCCGATGACGGCGCCGTTACCGACCTTGACGCCGGGTAGAATGGTGGCGCCGTGACCGATCCAGACGTCATGGCCGATAACGACGCGGTTGGAGCGGCGCCATTCGAAGAAATCGGTCTCCATATCGGCATCCGACCAATAGTCGGCGGCGCGATAGGTGAAGTGATGCAGCGTCGCGCGCCAGGTCGGGTGGTTGGTGGCATTGATGCGCACCGAAGCGGCGATGTTGACGAACTTGCCGATCGTCGCGCACCAGATCGCGCCATCCTGCATGACATAGGAGTAGTCGCCGAACTCGACCTCTTCGATGCGGCAGCGCTCCGAGACTTCCGTGAAGCGGCCAAAGGTGGCATTCTTCACGGAAGCGGTTTCATGAAAATAGGGCTCTAGGCCAATCTTGCGGCTCATGCGGCGATTGTCTTTCGCGGCGAGAATTTCTGGACGTCGAGAATGCGGTCGGCGACGGCCTCGCGCACTTCCTCATCGTGGAAGATGCCGAGGAGCGCGACACCCGCCTTCTTCTTTTCCTCGATCATGCCGACAACCACGGCGCGGTTTTTGGCATCGAGGGAGGCCGTCGGCTCGTCGAGCAGCAGCACCGTATGCTCGGTGATGAAGCCACGGGCGATGTTGACGCGCTGCTGCTCGCCGCCGGAGAAGGTGGCGGGCGGCAGCTGCCAGAGCGCTTCGGGCAAGTTCAGCTTCGAGAGAAGGGTTGCGGCCTTCTTCCGCGCCGTTTCCGCCTTCTCGCCGCGGGCGACCAGCGGCTCGGCGACCACGTCGATTGCCGCGACACGCGGGACGGTGCGCAGGAACTGGCTGACATAGCCGAGCGTGTGGCGGCGCACATCGATGATCGTGCGCGGGTCGGCCGTTGCCAGATCGACGATCTTGTCGTGATGCTTGATGAGGATCTGGCCGCTGTCGACGACATAGTTGCCGTAGATCATCTTGAGCAGCGAGCTCTTGCCGATGCCCGACGGGCCGCCAAGGACGACGCATTCGCCTGACGCAACGGAGAAGGACACGTCCGAAACGACCGGCAGCTTGATGCCGTCGCGCAGGTGCATGGTAAAGCTCTTGGCGACTTCAGAAACAACGAGTGGCGTTGCCATGATTTCTTTCCTTAGTTTCGCATGCCAAGGACCCCTGTAGCCGGAGTCCGAACGGCTCTCGCGATCAGACCTGCAGGATGGAGGAAACAAGGAGCTGTGTGTACGGCTCGCGCGGATCGTCCAGGACGCGATCGGTCAGCCCGTGCTCGATGACATGGCCATCCTTCATCACCACCATGCGGTGCGACAGCAGGCGTGCGACGGCGAGATCGTGGGTGACGATGATCGCCGCAAGGCCGAGATCGTTGACGAGTCCGCGGACGAGATCGAGTAGGCGGGCCTGCACCGACACGTCGAGGCCGCCCGTCGGCTCATCCATGAAGACCAGACGCGGGCCGGTGACCAGATTGCGGGCGATCTGCAGACGCTGGCGCATGCCGCCCGAAAAAGCACGCGGCTGATCGTCGATACGGCCTTCGTCGATCTCGACGCGCTGCAGCCAGTCGACGGCCGTGGAGCGAATGTTGCCGTAGTGGCGGTCGCCGATCGCCATCAGGCGCTCACCGACATTGGCACCGGCAGAGACCGTCATGCGCAGGCCGTCAGCCGGATTCTGATGCACGAAACCCCAGTCGGTGCGCATCAGGAAGCGGCGCTCGGCCTCGCTCATGCGGTAGAGATCGCGATAGGCGCCGTCACGCATATGGTACTCGACGCTGCCGGTCGTCGGCATCAGACGGGTCGAGATGCAGTTGAGCAACGTGGTCTTGCCCGAGCCAGATTCACCGACAATGGCGAGCACTTCGCCGGGCCAGAGCTCGAAGGAGACGTTCCGGCAGCCGATGCGGTTGCCGTAGAACTTCGAGACGTCATTGACTTTGAGAAGCGGGGTGTCGCTCATTGGGCAGCCTCCTGATTGGGTGCCAACATCTCGCCGACATGCCCGTGGGCGCGCCGGTCGTCGCAATGGTCGGTGTCGGAGCAGACGAACATGCGCCCGCCCTTGTCGTCGAGGATCACTTCGTCGAGATAAACCTCTTCAGCGCCGCAGAGTGCACAAGGCTTGCCGAAGCGCTGGATCTCGAAGGGGTAGTCCTCGAAATCGAGGCTGACGACTTCGGTGTAGGGCGGGACGGCGTAGATGCGCTTCTCGCGCCCTGCCCCGAAAAGCTGCAGCGCGTCCGACATGTGCATTTTCGGATTGTCGAACTTCGGCGTCGGGGACGGATCCATGACGTAGCGGCCGGCGACCTTGACCGGATAGGCGTAGGTTTTGGAAATGCGACCGTTGTGCGCGATGTCCTCGTAAAGCTTCACATGCATGAGGCCGTATTCCTCAAGCGCGTGCATCTTGCGTGTTTCGGTCTCGCGCGGCTCGAGGAAGCGCAGCGGCTCGGGGATCGGCACCTGGTAGACCAGCACCTGATTGGGGCCGAGCTTTTCTTCCGGGATGCGATGGCGCGTCTGAATGATCGTCGCATCCTTCGTGTGGGTCGTCACCGCGACGTTTGCGACCTTCTGGAAGAAGGCGCGGATCGAGACGGCATTGGTGGTGTCGTCGGCGCCCTGGTCGATGACCTTCAGTACGTCGTCCGGCCCTATGATCGAGGCCGTCACCTGCACGCCGCCGGTTCCCCAACCGTAGGGCATCGGCATTTCGCGCGAGGCAAAGGGCACCTGATAGCCGGGTATGGCGATCGCCTTCAGGATCGCGCGGCGGATCATGCGCTTCGTCTGTTCATCCAGATAGGCGAAGTTGTAGGTAGCTAGATCGGTCATTCGGCCTCCTTGATGGTGCCGTCGCCGCCGATGCGGCCGGCTTCGAATTCGCTGCGCATGCGGCGGACCAGATCGAGTTCCGCCTGGAAGTCGACATAGTGCGGCAGCTTCAGATGCTCGACGAAGCCAGTCGACTGAACGTTGTCTGAATGCGAGATAACGAATTCCTCGTCCTGCGCCGGAGCGGTGATGTCCTCGCCGAGCTCTTCGGCGCGTAGTGCGCGATCAACAAGCGACATGGACATTGCCTTACGCTCGCTCTGGCCGAACACCAGGCCATAGCCGCGGGTGAACTGCGGCGGTGCCTTGGACGAACCCTTGAACTGGTTGACCATCTGGCACTCCGTAACCTGGATCGTGCCGAACGAGACCGCGAAGCCGAGTTCAGGAACATCGAACTCCACTTCGACTTCACCGATGCGGATTTCGCCGGTGAAGGGATGGTTGCGGCCGTAGCCGCGCTGGGTCGAATAGCCGAGCGCCAGGAGGAAGCCTTCATCGCCGCGAGCCAGCGCCTGCAGGCGCAGATCGCGGGTCATTGGGAATTCCATCGGCTCGCGCGTCAGGTCGCCGATCTCGTGATCCTCGGGCATCTCGCCGTCGCCCTCGATCAGGCCTTCCTCACCGAGGATTTCCGAAACGCGCACGACACGGCCGGTTTCGGCATCGCGGAGTGTCGGCTCCCCGACGTCTTCGTCGGTCAACAGCGATGGGTCGAGAAGGCGATGCGTATAGTCGAAGGTCGGGCCGAGCAGCTGGCCGCCCGGAAGATCCTTGTAGGTGGCGGAGACACGGCGCTCGATCTTCATGCGGGCGGTGTCGATCGGCTTGCTATAGCCGAAGCGCGGCAGCGTCGTGCGGTAGGCGCGGAGAAGGAAGATCGCTTCGATCATATCACCCCGCGACTGGCGAACGGCGAGAGCCGCGAGCGTGCGATCGTAGAGCGAGGCTTCGGCCATAACGCGGTCGACGGCCAGCGCCAGCTGCGCGACGATCTGATCGATACCGATAGCCGGCAACGAACGGTCGCCGCGACGGCGATCCGCCAGCAGGCGATGGGCATTGGCAATGGCGGCCTCGCCCCCTTTGACAGCAACATACATGAGTCACATCTCCGTTGCGGTGATCTTGGTGGTGCGCGGCAGGCAGAGGAACCGGCTGCCGGAGGTCAGCACGATATCGATGCCGCGCGGGAACAGTGCGCGGTTCTCCGTCCAGAGCCGCAGGAAGGTATCGGGCAGACCGATGGGCGCGATATCGGTCACCGTCTTGATGCCCGGTCCCATCAACGCCAGCCTTCTGCCGCTTTCGAGATCCGCCAGTTCGATGACAAGGGTCGTGGAGCGGTCGGGATATTCCTGCGTGCCGGCGGCAAAGAGCCCGAAGGAGGACAGCGTCACACCGGCTTCGACGAAGGCAAAGCGCGCTTCGGCCTTCTCTGATGTGACCGGCGCGCCGGTGTGGAAGCCGAGCCATTGCGGCACGGCGGACCTTGCGAGCCCGGCAGACAGCCAGACCGGGGTGTCGTGATCGCAGAGGGTCAGCGCGATTGCGCCAGCCGCAACGCCGAGCGGCGCCGGAGGCGCGGCGCGGGGAGCGACCGTCTGGATCAGGCCCGGACGCGCCATCGCATCCATCATCAGCTTGAAGACGCTCTGTGCGTGGAAGACCGGCTCAGCAAAGCCGCCGGCCAACGCATCATTCTTTGGGGCTTCCGTCTTGAGGCTCATCAGTCGTCTCCGCGAACCATGGTGAAGAAATCGACACGGGTCGCGGCCGTCTCGTCGGCCCTGCGGCCCTCGGCCGCGGCCACGCGCGCTGCGATCGGCGCGAGAAGTGTCTGCTCGACGAAGTGCTGGGTGGCCGGCTGCTGCCAGAGCGCGTCGAAAACGGCGGAAAGCCGTGCCTTCTCGCGATCTGTGCCGAGTGCCTGTGCGTGGCCAACAGTGTCGGATGCAAGGCGCACGGTGGCACGCGTCACCGTCACCTCACCGAGATTGAAAGGTGCACCACCGCCGCCCATGCGGCCGCGGACCATGACGAGGCCCGTTTCCGGTCCGCGCACCGGCTGGACCGCAGGCTTTTCCGCCAGCTTGTCCCACGCCTCGAGCAGTTCCTGCCGTTCCGCACGCGCAAGCAGGTCGACGACGCGCTTGCGCCTACCTGCCGCCGGCTCATTCTTTTCCGCTAAGGTCATCGCCACATCCTTTAAATGTCTATTGATATAGACAACTATACAAGATATAGTTACGCTTAGATCGCCGACGTGACAAGCGTGTGACATCAAGGGGCAAGATGGCTGGGCAGGTACAAAGACAGACGGGCGTGGCGCTCTGGCGCCAGATCGCCGATCGCATTCGCCAGGCGATCAGCGCCGGCGCCTATGACGAGACCGGCATGGTGCCGCCGGAGACGGTGCTGGCCCTGCAGTTCGGCGTCAACAGACATACGGTGCGAAGCGCGATTGCCGCCCTTGCCCAGGAAGGCATTGTGCGCGCCGTGCAGGGACGCGGCACGCTGATCGAGCGCAAGGAACGGCTGAACTTTCCGATCACCAAGCGTACCCGGTTCACGGCCGGGATCGGCGGGCAGGCGCGCGAAATGCGCGGGCTGCTGCTTGGGCATAGCGAAGAGAGAGCGGACGAAGAGGTGGCCCGCTGGTTGAAACTGCGGCCGGGCGCGCCGGTGATCCGCATGGAGACGGTGCGCAAGGCAGACCATCGGCCGGTCTCCTGCGCAACGACCTGGTTTCCCGCAGACCGCTTTGCCGGCATGCCGGCGGCCTACGAGAAGACGGAATCGATCACCCGGGCCTTTGCCGAACTCGGCCTGTCCGACTACGTGCGCGCGACGACGGAGGTCACCGCCGCCCATGCCGACGCCGCCGATCTTGCCGCACTCGAGCTGACGCCGGGGGCGATCGTCTTGATCACCAAGGCGATGAACACGGATCTAGAGGGTGTGCCAGTGCAATATGCGATCAGTCGGTTTTCGGCGGATCGAGTGCAATTCACGATCGAGAACTGAGAAAGGCCAGGCGCGCCGGAGCACCCGGCCTTCCAAAACCAGCATTGGATTTATGCGCCTTGTCTGACAGTCATGCGAAATTGCTCTGCGGCGTCAGGCGCAACAGGCGTTCGTTCCCGCTGTAGATTGTGCCTGTTGTTCCGCAAGCCAGCGATCACGCGGCTTGCAGCTTGCGGGCCGCGGCGATAGCTCGACGTGCACAGTGCCGGCGCGCAGCGTTGGCATCGCGGCGCGGTAGAGCCGCATCGGTTGATGGCCGTCGCTGACTTCGAAGGTCAGTTTGGCTGAATCATCAAGCTTCACGTGCTCCGTGACCTTGCGGATGATCGCGTAGAATTTGCCGGCAGGCATATGGGTGCGGTCGCCCTCCTCGATATCCCAGAGCTGAATGAAAATCTCCGTCCATGCTTCCGGGTTGGCGCCGCAGTCCAGCGCCGAAAACTGACCGGCCTTGACCTCGGTAACGTGGTACCCAGGCTTCACCGGTCGCCCGTCGTAATAGAATATCAGCGGAGAATCCTTGGCACCGGCAAGTGTGCCGAGCAACAGGCCGAGGCTGATATCGTCTTCCTGAACTTTGCTATTGTCGATCGCGTTCATCTGCGTTATTCCTCATTTCAATCATTCAAGGATTGTTGAAATATGGATCAACGTCAAGCCCTCGTCGCGTTTGGCGCGCTGTCTCAGGAAACCCGTCTGCGCATCATCCGCATGCTTGTGGTCGCCGGCCCAAACGGCATGGCGGCAGGCGCGATCGCGGAAGAGGCAGATGTATCGCCGTCCAACGTCTCCTTCCATCTGAAGGAACTGGAACGCTCTGGCCTGATCGCGCAGCAACGCGAATCGCGATCGATCATCTACACCGCGAACTATGAGGCGCTCGGCGGCCTGGTTCGCTTCCTGATGGAAGACTGCTGCTCCGGACACCCGGAGATTTGCGCGCCCGCCGCAGAGGTCGCGGCCTGTTGCGCCCCTAAAATGGAGGAAAAATTACAATGACCGTTGACCGCGTCTACAACGTGCTCTTTCTCTGCACGGGCAATTCCGCTCGCTCGATCTTGGCAGAATCCATCCTCAACGCGGAAGGCAAAGGCCGGTTTAAGGCTTATTCGGCCGGCAGCCAGCCGAAGGGAAAGGTCAACCCGTACGCATTGAAGGAGCTGCAAGCGCAGGGCTATCCGTCGACCGGCTTCCGCTCGAAGGGCTGGGACGAGTTCGCCGAGCCGGGCGCGCCGGAGATGGACTTCATCTTCACGGTCTGCGACAGCGCCGCCGGCGAGGCCTGCCCGGTCTGGATCGGCCATCCGATGACCGCCCATTGGGGCGTCGAGGATCCCGCTGCCGTCGAAGGCAGCGAAGTCGACAAGGGCCGCGCCTTCGCGCAAGCCGCCCGCTTCCTGAAGAATCGCATCACGGCCTTTCTGAGCCTGCCGCTATCCTCGATCGACAAGCTTGCGCTGGAAACGCACCTGCATCAGATCGGTGCCATGGAAGGCGCGACCTTACAACCATCCAAGGCAAGCCGATGACTGGGTTCGATCTGCCGCGACGGCTTGTTGCCGAGGGGCTTGGGACAGCCATGCTTGTCGCAACGGTGGTCGGATCCGGCGTCATGGCGGCATCGCTGACCCGGGATGTCGGGCTTGCATTGTTAGGCAACACGCTGGCGACGGGCGCGATCCTTGTGGTGCTGATCACCATCCTCGGCCCGATCTCCGGAGCCCAATTCAATCCTGCGGTCTCGCTGATTTTTGCGATCTCACGCAAGTTGCCGAAGCGTGACTTTGGGGGATACATCCTGGCTCAGATCGCCGGCGGCGTGGCCGGCACAATCGCCGCTCACCTTATGTTCGGCCTGCCGTTGGTCGAAATGTCGAGCAAGGCTCGTACCGGCGGCGCGCAGTGGTTCTCCGAAGGCGTCGCGACATTCGGGCTGGTGGCGGTGATCCTCGCCGGCATCAAGTTCGAACAGAGGGCGGTGCCTTGGCTGGTCGGGCTCTACATCACGGCTGCCTACTGGTTCACCGCCTCGACCTCGTTCGCCAATCCCGCCGTCGCTTTGGCACGGTCGTTGACCGACACCTTCTCCGGGATCCGCCCGGTCGATTTACCGGGCTTCTGGGTTGCTGAGATCGCCGGCGCGGTCGTAGCTCTTCTCCTGTTTACCTGGCTCCTGCAGCCAGGTGCTTCGTCAACCGTATCGTCAAAGGCAACGCTATGAACGTCACCATCTATCACAACCCGCAATGTGGCACGTCGCGCAACACGCTGGCGATGATCCGCAGCGCTGGTATCGAACCCGATATCATCGAATACCTGAAGGACCCGCCGTCGCGTGCGCTGCTCGTGAAAATGATCGCCGACGCGGGATTGACCGTGCGCCAGGCGATCCGGGACAAGGGCGCGCCCTATGCGAAGCTCGGTCTCGACAACCCTACCCTGACCGACGATCAACTGCTCGACGCGATGCTGAAAGACCCGATCCTGATCAACCGGCCGTTTGTCGTCACGCCGCTCGGCAGCAGGCTTGCGCGCCCGTCCGAAGTCGTTCTGGATATTCTGCCCGACACCCACAAAGGCGCCTTCACCAAAGAGGATGGTGAACAGGTGCTCGACGCCGAGGGCAAGCGCATTGTCTGATCTGCCTGCCGCATCCCCCGACATCTCTGCGCCAAGTGGATCTGGCGGCGCTGCGACTGCCCTTCTCGACCCACAAGCCGCGCATCCTGATCCTCTATGGCTCGCTGAGGACTGTATCCTACAGTCTCCTGCTTGCGCAGGAGACAGCACAGTTGCTCGAGGACTTTGGCTGCGATGTTAGGATCTTCAATCCGGAAGGCCTGCCGCTTCCCGACGGCACTCCGGTGACGCATCCCAAGGTGCAGGAGCTGCGCGCGCTGTCTGAATGGGCTGAAGGCCAGGTGTGGGTCAGCCCCGAACGCCATGGCGCGATGACCGGAATCATGAAGGCGCTGATCGACTGGATCCCGCTGTCGGTCGGATCGGTCCGGCCGACGCAGGGCAAGACGCTCGCCGTCATGCAGGTCTCCGGCGGCTCGCAATCCTTCAACGCGGTCGGGCAGATGCGCATCCTCGGCCGCTGGATGCGGATGATCACCATCCCCAACCAGTCCTCGGTGCCCAAAGCCTTCCAGGAGTTCGACGCCGACGGCCGCATGAAACCGTCATCCTATTACGACCGCGTGGTCGATGTGTGCGAGGAGCTCGTGAAGTTCACCTGGCTGACGCGCGATGCTTCTGCCTACCTCACCGATCGCTACAGCGAGCGGAAGGAGGAGGCCGAAACACTCAAACAGCGCGTGAGCCTCAAATCCCAATGACGACGACCGGCACCGAACGCTCCCCTGTCGCGGCAATCCTCGCCCTCGGTCTGACGCAGATCATCGGCTACGGAACGCTCTATTACAGCTTCAGCATCCTTGCGCCTGACATGGCGCGGGATCTCGATTGGTCGTCGGAATGGATTTTTGGTGCGCTGTCCGTAGCTCTCCTGATCGGCGGCCTGGCGGCGCCGACGATGGGCAGTTGGATTGACCGCTTTAGCGCCGGCCGAGTCATGACCGCGGGCTCGGCGATCGCCGCCGCAGCGCTTGCCGCCTGCGCGTTCGCTCCCGGCAAGGCTGCCTTCGTCGCCGCACTGATCGCGATCGAGACGGCGTCCAATCTGGTGCAATATGGGGCCGCCTTTGCTTTGTTCGTCCAGATCAGGCCGAAGGTTGCCCAGCGCAGCATCACCTATCTGACGCTGATCGCCGGCTTTGCTTCAACGATTTTCTGGCCGATCACCACGGCGCTCAACGCGCACATGCCCTGGCAGGACGTCTATCTGATCTTCGCGGCTATCAATCTTCTGGTTTGCCTACCCATTCATGCATGGTTGTCGCGCAGCGTCAGCGAAACGCGCAAACGGGAAAAGAACGAAGCGGCAAAGCACGTCGAACCGAGCCTTCCGCCATCCGTGCTAACGCCGGCCTTCATCCTGATGGTCATGGGGTTTGCGCTGCAGAGCTTCGTCAACGCGGCACTCCTCGTGCACATGGTTCCGGTATTATCCAGACTTGGGCTTGGAGCGATGGCGGTGATAGTCGGGACACTGTTTGGGCCGTCGCAGGTGCTGAGCCGCTTCATCAACATGGTCTTCGGGAGCGGACTATCGCAGCTGACGCTCGCGTTCATCTCCGCCGTGTTGCTGCCGGCGGCCCTGATCATTCTGATCGTCACCGCCCCGTCGGTACCAGGCGCATTGGTCTTTGCCGTCGTCTTCGGCCTTGGCTCGGGGCTGAGCAGCATCGTGCAGGGAACCTTGCCGCTCGCACTGTTTGGCAGCGAAGGCTACGGGCGACGACAGGGGCAGGTGTTGTCCATCCGCCTGATGATCTCGTCGACTGCCCCATTTATCCTCGCGTTCATGATGGAGAACATCGGCGCATCGTGGTCGCTCGCGATTACCGCCGTCGTCGGTGCTATCGCCGTCCTGGCATTTGCCGCGATCGGCCGATTGGGGCAACTGCCTTACCGATCGCATCTTACGACGCTACCTGGCGACGAGCTTCCGGCGGAAGTCGTGACGCTCCGGCAGCGGATCGCCAATCGCCTGCCGGATATCGAGGCCACCCGCGCAAAAACCTCTCGCGTAACGGACGCGGCAGAGCGCTAGAAGAAACGCGCCCTCCCCGCTGACTGTTCGTCAGCCGCCGGGCTCGAAATCGGTGGAGACACTGAGGTCCCGCCAAGCCGCTTGCTCCTTGGCTCGTACGGCGTCGTTCTGCTCGACGCCACGCACAGCATCGCTGCCAAGCAGCAAGCGCAGCGGCGGTTCGGCAAGGCTGGCGAGATGGACGACGGCGGCGGCTGCCTTTGCCGGATCGCCCGGCTGGTTGCCGGTATAGTCGCGCTGATAGCGCGCCATCTTGCCGACAGTGTCGTCGTATTCCGGCCGGCCTTCCCGAAGTGTGGTCGACGAGCCGGCGAAATCGGTCCTGAAGCCGCCGGGCTCGATGATCGTCACCTTGACGCCAAGCGGGTCGACCTCCCGGGCGAGCACTTCCGAGAAACCCTCGACGCCCCATTTGGCCGCGGCATAGGGCGCGCGACCGGCCGGGCCGATGCGGCCGCCCACGGAGGAAAACTGGATGATGTGACCGGAGCCCTGCTCGCGCATCAGCGGCAGCACCGCCTTGGTGACGATGATCGTTCCGAAGAGGTTGGTTTCGATCTGGGCGCGGAAGTCGGCTAGGCTTGTATCTTCAATCGAGCCGACATCGCCGTAACCCGCATTGTTGACGAGTACGTCCAGCCGGCCAAACCGATCGACCGCCGCCTTCACGGCCGCTGCGGCAGCCCGCTCATCGGTTACATCGAGGGCGGTTGTCAGGATGCTGGCGCCGAAGCGTTGCTTGAGATCGTCAAGCTGCGACGGATCGCGCGCCGTTGCGACCAATCTGTGCCCTGCCGCCAGCACCGCTTCAGCGAGCGCCCTGCCGAGCCCACGGGAACTGCCGGTAATCAACCAAATCTGCGACATCCGAAATCTCCTTGATCCGTCGGAAGGCCATATAGGCAAATCGGTTTCATCTTGAAAGAAGGCACCCACAGGAGCTATACATACCTAGTGGTAACTAAGATAAACGATGGTACATTCGATTTCTGCGAAACGCTGACGGACGCGCAGGACATGCTTGCTCGCGAGATGCTGGAACGCGCCAGCGCCAAATGGCCGCTGCGGGTCATGCACATATTGGCGGAGGCCAACGGGCCCTTACGCTTCTCGCGCGTTCTGGAACGGGTGGAGGGGATCAGCCAGAAGGTGCTGACGCAGACACTGCGGACGCTCGAGAGCGACGGGCTGGTGACGCGCACACTCTACCCGCAGGTGCCGCCACGCGTGGAATACGAACTGACGCCGCTTGGCGGCGAGCTTCTGGTGGAGGTCGTGACGCTCTGGCAGTGGATCGCCAATCGCCTGCCGGATTTCGAGGCCGCCCGCGCGAAGGCGTCACGGGCAACGGACACGGCAGAGCGCTAGAAGAACGCGCCGCGCCTCTCAAATGAAGCGCGGCGCTTTGATATCAATGCGCGCCGGACATGTCGCCGAGCACTTCCTTGGAAGCGACGGTGGAATCGGCGTTGAGCTTGTAGACCATGGGAACGCCGGTCGCGAGGTTGAGCGCCAGGATCTGTTCCTTGGTCAGGCGATCGAGCACCATCACCAGCGAGCGCAGCGAATTGCCGTGGGCGGCAACGAGCACCTTCTCGCCGCGCAGCACGCAGGGCAGGATTTCCGTCAGGTAATAAGGCCAGACGCGGGCGCCGGTGTCGCGCAGGCTTTCGCCGCCCGGAGGCGGAACGTCGTAAGAGCGGCGCCAGATGTGGACCTGCTCTTCGCCCCACTTGGCACGGGCGTCATCCTTGTTGAGGCCCGAGAGATCGCCGTAATCGCGTTCGTTGAGTGCCTGATCCTTGAACGTCTTGAGGTCCGGCTGGCCGACATTGTCGAGGATGATCTTCAGCGTGTCCTGAGCGCGCTTCAGGTCGGACGTGAAGGCGACATCGAACTTGATGCCGTAATCGACCAGCGCCTTGCCGCCGGTGTTGGCTTCCTGAATGCCGAGCTCGGTCAGATCAGGGTCCTTCCAGCCGGTGAAAAGGTTCTTGAGGTTCCAGTCGCTCTGGCCGTGGCGAACGAGGACGAGAGTGCCGCTCATGAAAAATGCCTCCGAAAAAGATTACTTTGAAGAAAGCCCGAGCACGTCGAGCATGGAATAGAGACCGGGCTTCTTGTCGCGCGCCCAGAGCGCTGCCTTGACGGCGCCGCGGCCGAAGATCGAGCGATCGGTGGCGCTGTGCGACATGGTCACGGTTTCGCCCTCGCCGGCAAAGATCACCGAATGCTCGCCGACAACCGAGCCGCCGCGCAGGGTTGCAAAGCCGATCGTGCCTTGCTCGCGTGGTCCGGTGTGGCCGTCGCGCACGCGCACCGACTTCGACGCGAGATCGATGCCCCTGCCCTTGGCCGCCGCTTCGCCAAGAAGCAGCGCCGTGCCCGAGGGCGCGTCGACCTTGCGCTTGTGATGCATTTCGAGGACTTCGATATCCCAGTCGGCCGGATCGAGCGCACGAGCGGCCTGCTCGACAAGGACGCTGAGCAGGTTGACGCCGAGGCCCATGTTGCCCGACTTCACCACCCGGGCGTGACGGGCGGCGGCCGCAATCTTCGCGTCGTCCTCCACCGAGCAGCCGGTTGTCCCGATCACATGGACAATGCGTGCCTGAGCGGCCAGAGCGGCGAACTCGACGGTGCCGGCAGGGGATGTGAAATCGAGAACGCCTTCGGCGTGGAGAAAGGCCGCCAGCGGATCATCACTGATGATGACGCCATTCGTCCCAAGGCCGGCAATTTCGCCGGCGTCCTTGCCGACGAAGGGAGAGCCGGCGCGTTCGACCGCGGCATGCAGTGTCACGCCGTCGAGCGCGTGAATGAGACGGATGAGCGTCTGCCCCATGCGCCCTGCCGCGCCAACCACTACCAGTTTCATCGCAGCATCGCTCATGTCAGTCGATCATCCTATTTGTCAGCGGGCATCGGAGGCTGCTGGCCTCTGCAGATTGTTGAGGCGAGCGTAGAGACCGTCGCTGCGCCGCGCAAGGCTCTCGTGATTGCCTTCCTCCATGATCCGGCCCTGCTGCATGACGACGATTTTGTCGGCGCGGACGACGGTCGAAAGGCGGTGGGCAATGACGACCACCGTGCGGCCGACCATGGCCTCATCGAGCGCCTTCTGAACGGCCGCTTCCGACTCCGTGTCGAGCGCCGAGGTCGCTTCGTCGAGGAGCAGGATCGGGGCGTTGCGCACCAGAGCACGGGCGATCGAAAGGCGTTGACGCTGACCGCCCGAGAGCGTCACGCCATTCTCGCCAACCGGCGTGTCGTAGCCTTGGGACTGCGCCAGGATGAAGTCGTGCGCATAGGCAAGGCGGGCGGCGCGTTCCACTTCCTCGTCGGTAGCCTCTTGGCGGCCATAGCGGATGTTGTCGCGGATCGTACCTTCGAAGAGATACGGCTGCTGGGAAACATAGGCCAGCTGCTCGCGTAGCGATTGTTTCGTCACATGCGCAATATCCTGGCCGTCGATGAGGATCTGCCCGGCCTTCGGATCGTAGAAGCGCGGAATGAGCGTGATGATCGTCGATTTGCCGGCGCCGGATGGCCCGACAAGCGCCGTTGTCTTTCCGCCGTCGGCGACAAGGCTGACATCCCGAAGGACTTCATCCTCACCATAAGCGAAAGAGACGTTGCGGAACTCTATGTTGGCTTCCGTAACGACGAGCGCCTTTGCACCGGGCACATCGCGCTGATGCGGCACCGTATCGAGGAATTCATAGATCATGCGGGCGTTGACGACGGCACGCTCCATCTGCACCTGAAGACGTGCGAGGCGGCGCGCGGGATCATAGGCCAGCAGCAACGCCGTTACGAAGGAGAAGAAAGCGCCTGGCGGAATATTGTTATAGATCGTGCCGTAGGCGGCATAGGCAAGGACGCTGGCCACCGCCAGGCCGGCGAAGCTTTCCGTCAGCGGCGCTGTCCGCTCAGACAGGCGGGCGATACGGTTTGCGCGCCGTTCGGCGCTTTCCACCAGCCTGTCAACCTTCTGCCCCAGCTGGCGCTCCATGGTGAAGGCCTTGACGATAGCGATGCCCTGGATGGTTTCCTGCATCGCACCGGCGACATGGCTGTTGACGTGGATTGCATCCTTGGTTGCCACACGAAGCCGCTTCGACACGTATCGCAACGCGTAAAGAAGCGGTGGTGCCAGAATGAAAACCGCAAGGCTGAGCAGCGGATCCTGGATGATCATCACGGCAAGCAGAGAGATAAACGTCAGGAGATCGCGCACTGTCGACGTGATCGTCAGGTTCATCACATCGCGGATGCCGCTGATGTTTTGATTGAGCTGTGCAACGACGTGGGCCGAGCGCGTCTGGTTGAAGTAGCCGAGCGACAGCTTCATCAGATGCGCATAGGCACGCTGCTGGTACCGCGCCACAATGTTGTTGCCGATTTTGGAAAGGACCACCGCCTGGCCGTAGCTCGCAAAACCGCGCAATACGAAGGCAATGAAGATGGTAAAGCAGATCACCCAGACAATGTCCGCGCGCCGGTGTTCGAATGCCTCGTTGATGACCGACTTCATGATCCAGGCGGTATATGCCGTCGACAAGGCAACGATGACGAGGCAGCTGATGGCAAAAACATAGCCCCAAAGATGATCACGGCCGTTTTCTGCGATGATGCGCTTCAAGATGCCGGTGATGCTATCGCTGTTTACAGGCGTCTGCTTGGTGTCCGGTGCTTGCAAAAATCAGTCTTCCTGTGTGTCAGGACACGCATGTCCTCATGACTGCGTGCGCTCGCGCGGCTCTATAAAGAGTTGGCAGCCTTTTGACCAGAGCCGTTACGCCCGCCAGCGGCGGCCGTCGGTCGAGACGCCGAAGCTCTCTGGCTTGCGGGCATAGGAAGAAAGCCCTGCAAGAGCCGCAAGCGGGTGCGTGACGACATAGGTCGGGATCGTCGCAAGCAGCGCCGAGTGCGGCGCCTTGTCCTCGAACGCAGCCCGGAATTCTGGGTTCTTCAGCGCGGGTAGTATCTTCTGCGAGATACCGCCGGACAGAAAGACACCGCCGCGCGCCATGAAAATCATCGCCATGTCGCCGGCGACGCGGCCGAGATAGGTCGAGAACAGGCTGATCGTCTCGACGGCAACCGTGTCGGAATCAGCGAGCGCGTTCGAGGTGATGTCTGCCGGGTCGGAGTGGACGGGGGCAATGCCATCCGCAGTGCAGATTGCCCGGTAGAGATTGACGATGCCGCGGCCACAAAGAATCTGCTCTGCCGAAATCCGGCCTTCGATCGTCTCCACATGCGCGAAGATCTGCAGATCGCGTGCAGTACGCGGCCCGAGATCGACGTGACCACCCTCGCCCGGCACGGGAATCCAGGAGCCTCGCGCGTAAACGAGCCCGCCGACGCCGAGACCGGTGCCTGGGCCGAGAACGACGCGGGATGCGATCATGTCACCCGCTGCATCGCCAAGGCGCTCGCGGTTGTCATCAGAAAGATTGGCAATTGCCAGTGCTTGCGCTTCGAAGTCGTTGACGACGAGAACGTCTTCGATGCCGAGGCCATCGATCATGGTTCGCGGGCGGACGACCCAGTCGCAATTGGTCAGCGGTATTTCGTCCCGGCTGATCGGGCCGGCCACCGCCAGGATTGCCGAGCGCGGCCGCAAGCTGCTCTTTTCGAGAATGCAGCTACGGATCGCGTCATCGATCGTCTCGAAGTCGGCGGTGCGGACATTGGGAAAATGGATCTGCTCTGCCGCAGCGTCCGGGATGATCGCAAAACGCGCATTTGTGCCGCCGATGTCGCCGATCAGGATCGGAAAGGGCATGGCGGTTTCGCTGGTATCGAGCTGTGGCATGGCAGGTTCCGTGCGTGCGCGCTATTCAAGCGCCGGTTTACGCGTGAAGGGTGGCAATAAGCTTGTCGGCGGTCGCTTCGTTGAGCGCCATCGGGATATCGTAGACGATTGCAAGCCGCATCAAAGCCTTGACATCGACGTCATGCGGCATTGGCGTCAAAGGATCGACAAAAAAGATCAACGCATCGACTTCGCCGGTGGCAATAAGAGCGCCGATCTGCTGGTCCCCGCCGAGCGGGCCGCTTTTCAAGCGGGTCACGTCGAGATCAGGAGCAGCCTCCAACACCCGGCCGCCGGTCGTGCCCGTGGCGACGATTCTCCATCTGTGGACGCCCCGGTGAATGCAAGAAGAGTTTCGGGCGGCAGTACGCGTAGTCGGGTGCTGACATCTGTCCGGCCTTTCGCGCGA